>DAFQ01000049.1:0-4344 GCA_002497985.1 Euryarchaeota archaeon UBA4 | reverse complement strand
TTGCCCTCGTTGGTAATCTGAATTGAGAGCGTTCCTGACGATCCTGGGTCGACATTCGATAGGGTGGATTTGCTCAATGTCATTGATGCTCCGAACTCTTGGCCGACAGTGACTGTGAGGACCTTCTCGCAGCCGACTGATGTTCCTGCCCTTCCCTGGATGTTTATTGCAATCTGAGTCCCTGCCTCGAGTGAGTCGTCCGGAGTTACATCGAAGGTGAATGTGTGAGAGTCGTCTGAACTCCCAGGCTCCCCCAGCATCTTGCTCTTCGGGCTGTCGAAGCTGACCCATCCAGAAATGTCATGCCCGTCTTGGGCTTGTGCGTTTGCTGTAACCGTCCATTCAGTGTTGCCTATGTTCTCGACATCAAATGAGTTTGATACCGACTCCCCCGGGTCGAGGCTATGGGAGCTGAACTGGAGGGATGCCTCACATTCCTTGATCTCGGGGACGTTTAGGCTCAGTGTCAGGTTGTCCTCGGCCTGATCGGCAGCATTCGGGTCGTTAGTTACCGTAGCCTTCAGGATGAAGCAATGGGAGCCTGCCTCTGTCTCAGCCCCGTTGGGCATATCGACTGTCACAGTGACCGATTCCTCATCTTCCGGTTCCAATTGGAGGATGGCGGGGTCCACAGTCGCTGTCAGGTCGTCGGACTCGCAGTCGCTGTCTGAGGTCATCTCCAACTGCACGTTCGCCTGTTGTTCGCCGTTGTTCTCCACGTCCACGTCCCAAGTTACCTCGTTGTCCTCTCCGTCGTAGTTCCTGGTGAGTGGGTCATCAGTCGACAGTTTGACTGAGTAAAGGCCCCCTCCGTCTCCGGCGGTTGTCGTAACGGTGACATCGTCACTCGAGGGGGATCCCGGCACTCCTCCGGATACCTGTCCTTGAGCATTCACCGTGGTTTCACACTCCCCGTTGGCCTGGTCAGAGACAGAAACGGTTAGTTTGACGGTTTCAGATGATCCTGAGTCGACTGTCACAGTTGTTGTTTCCAGCGTTGAGGTGAATCCACTGCAGTCGTTCCCCTGCTGAGTGCTTAGGGAGACCAAGGCATCATCGTCCCCAGAATTCTGTATCACGATGTCGTATTCTGCGGCATCGTCTGTTGTTGCCTCGGCCGCCATGGGATTTGCAGAAACTGAGATGTCTACATCCGCCGAAACCAGAGGTGATGAGAGGCTCAGAACGAGTACCACAACTATCAGACTTGCTGAATTGCTTGGCTTCATCGCATTTCGCACTAGACCGCCCCTCTAAGGGCTTCGCACCACGCGACCCCTTAGGGTCGCGCTTTTCAGGCTTCGACGAGGTGCTCGGATTCGGCATCACAATGCATGCATCTGCCTGATTTCATGATGTCACAACCCGAAACCTGTCCAGTCTTGTGATACCTCGCGCCGCAAGAGGAGCAGGCCCAAGCCTCCCCCACTGTGACGTCTATGCTGCAGAGCCAGCATGGGATGCCGCTTGTCGCCTTTTCTTCGACCTTGGGAGCTATCTTCTGAACTGCCTTATTCACCTTCTCGTTGCTGAGGATAGAGGAGGGGTTTCCATCGGTTCTGACGTAGACGAATGTGCCAATTCCTATTGCCAATGCTGCCAAGACAGCTAGGATGACGATTGGAAGTATGCTTTCAAGGCCGTCCTGCCCCCCCACGGAAGGCTTGACGTCCACGGAAATTTCGAAAACTCCCCCCTCCATATCCTCGGCTTCCACCATAGTGAGGGTGAGCGATCCGTCATTTCCGTTGTTGGGGGTGAAGTCTACGATCACGCTCCTTGATTCGCCGGGAGCCAGGATGATCCTCACTCCATCGACGACGTGCGCGTTCCACTGAGAGGGTGCATCGATCTGTAGTGTGTGAGAGATGTCAGTGTTGCCGGTATTGGTGACATCTAGTCTGAAGGTTGCGGAGTATCCCTCATGAGCCAGTGGCTCTGAGTTTAGCACCCATATAATTCTTGGAGCCGATTCGACGAGCAGTGACTGCGTGTCCCTAATCTCAATCCCTTCTCCAGACATTACGAGGGTTATCGCGGGTTCGGAGCCTGCCTGTTCAGAAATTGGAATCGTAACTAGGCATGATACTGTGGACGATTGGCCCGGGGAGAGCGATGTTGGTCCGGTACAAGTGGAGGACCACTCGTCATTCGGTACTTCGAGATAGGTGCTCGGCCTCCAAGTGCCCGAGCCCTCATTCCATACCATCCATGTCAAGTCGAATCCAGGGGAGCCAACTGGGTGAGCAGGTACGCCCAATATGGTGTCCGATGATGTCCCATCTGGAAGGTCTATCTGATGGAACGATATTCTCGGAGAGGCTGCTGAGAGGACGTCAAGAGTTCGGTTCCAATCAATTTTGAATCCGTCCTCTGTGGCGAATCTCAGTTCCAACAAGCCGCTGACTGCAACTCCGTTACCTTGGATTGACATGGTCCATGCCTCGGTTTGTCCGGCTGGGACGGTGATTGTGGAAAGAGATCCAGAAACTGCCCAACCCCCTGGGATTGTCATCAGGTATGGCTGTAGTTCCAGGTCCCTATTCCCCATGTTGTTGAATGAAATCGGAATCTCCAACAGTGCGTCGGGGGCTACCTGATTCTCGATGCCTCCCGAAATGGGGGTCGCGGAGACCTCGTCCACTGAGTCAACGACTAGAACGATGTCCTGGGTCCATGAATCTGAGCCGACACGCGAATGAATGATTATCGCTGCTTCGTAGGTTGAGCCAGCGGGAATCATTGCACCGGGCGGGTTGATTGTGATGTCGACGACCTTGTTGGAGTCTTTCTGTAGGGTCCCTGTGGAGCCATGGGACGACCCCTCGAATGCTCCGATGTCATCTAGCCCCAAATGCCATCCTGCAGGGGAGACCAATTCAACGTCGTATGATTGCGCCCCATTTCCACCGTTGATTACGGAAATCTGCGTATTTGTCGGCAACAAGGGACTGACCAGGATCTGCTCGTTGAGTATCTGAATTTCTGCATCTCCCAGCACTGGTACGTCAAAAATTAGGGCCAGTTCCGACTCGATGTCATTTTCGATATCGTATCCTGAGATGATCATGGAATACGTTCCAGGCGGTGGTGGAGATGGGTGAACCATCGTCATCCCTACTGAAACCGATTCTGTTGGCATTAGGTTGAAGGTGTTCGATGTGAATGACTGGAACCATCCGAATTCAGTACCATCCTGCATTCTGACGGGTGATGAAGCGCTGATGGAGGCGTTTGTCTCGAACAGGGCTGTGTTTGTTAGTGTGAGATCCCATGTTGTTGTGGTGGAAGTGGGATCAGACAGCGTGATTAGTTCTGAATCCGCGGTCACCCTGACTCCGGGTGCACTGACAATTACTATCTCTCCAATGTAATTATTCGACTCGGAAAGCTCCTCTATCAGATTGTTCGGATCTATGAAGAACTCGAAAGAGGCCTCTCCTTCTTCACTGGGGGTCCACTCCCATGATACCTCCTTTGTCTCACCTGGGGAGAGGGATACCAGCTCCTCTCCGAGAAGCGCGCTGTTGACTCTGGAAAGGACTTGCAGATCGGAAACGGTACCCGCTCCCAGATTCTTCACGGACAAACTAATGTCTACCTGTTCTCCAACTTGTGGAATTGGCGTGGAAACATCGAATGATCCCGCTACAAAAGTCGGATCTGGATTCAGGTCATTTACATTGAAGCCCCTGACAGCGAGAGAGAATGGTTGCCATGTCCTTGAGCCCCCGTGCTGGGAGTCTCTGACCCTGAGTGTCCATGTTCCCTGAGCTGCACTATCGAGGGCGATTACCTCCACATTGTTCACTGAATCCTTGGTGCCGCCAGTTACTGAACGCCCATTTGTGAACACGTTGCCCTTGAACGACTGTCCAGTTGGGGATACCAGTTCGAGGTCGAGGTCGTTCCTGAGTTGCGTGGACGAGCTCGTAGAGCCGGGGTAGTCAGACCATGTCAGAACGGCCTTGAACTCATGTCCGGAATCAGTTACATCGAAGTTGTACTCTACTGTCTGTCCACTCCTTATCCTGGATCTGTCATCGACAAAAATTGCCACTTCTCCATCAGCGATTAGTGAATCGACGAGATTCAGCCTGCCCCAGCCCTCGTCTTCATTGGGGATATCTCTCGTACCCATGTCTTTGGCACCTAGAATGAGCAGTCCCTTCACGAGCGCGCCTTGGGGGGCCTGCCTCCCAATTACCTCGGTAAGATATTCTCTGACCAGGGCAGAGGCCCCAGCAGCAGCGGGCGTCGCCATCGAAGTACCGCTGTATTCCAGGTACCATGTGTTGTCCCATGAGCCTTGGGCGTCAGATGCCTCCTGCGCTTTGCAGGATC
>DAFQ01000048.1:50768-74292 GCA_002497985.1 Euryarchaeota archaeon UBA4 | reverse complement strand
GTACCGGATTCCGGGATCGAGGCGTTGTCACTGAAATGACCGAAGATAGTGTTCCTCAGGGTCTCTACGTCATTTGGATCGCCTATGACATTGGCATACCCATGACCAATAAGGAAGCCCATTGGCATCAGCATGCCTGCTGACTTCAGCCAGCCAGTGTGACAGGACGTCTTTCCGGAAAGAAGCGCGAATGGGTCCGTGTATGGGTTGTCATCCAGGTGGGCGGCGGCCATCTCACTATCTGCCCTGACCCAGGCATGGGCCTCGTAGTATGTCCTGCCGTCCGACTTCTGATCCGCCCCAAGTACGTCTAGATCATACTGTTGCCAGCCTACCCATGCAGATCCGCCGTCCATTATGGCTATGTCCGCATTGCCGAATCTTAGCGCTTCAATCATTGCGCCTTCAGAATCCACGTTGTATATCGAAACGTCGTAATTTAATTTCTCTGAAAGGTAGTCTGCTAGGAGTTGTGGGTTCTCGTCAATGTTCTCGTAATCCGCCTGAACCTCGAAGGCGATAATGAGTTCTCCATCCATTCCATTGTCTTCTTCTCCACCCAAGCACCCTGTGAAAACACATGAAATCATCATCATAGTCATTAGTGCTGCCGTCCTCATTCTTGTCATATTTTGGTCTCCCTAAACTTGCGAGAAAAAATTGCTATATTAATTTTAGGTCTCCCTAAACTCCACAATATGAAGACGATACAATCATGATGTGAACTACTCTAGAGGAGGCATGAGGGAGCACGTTGGAGCGTTCTGCATCGCCCTATCGATGGCGATTGTAATTGCATCGCCACTAATGGTTCAGAACTCCGGGGATGCCGAATTAGAAGAAGGGCCGATAAGGCTTGAACAATTTGGAGGAGGAGGGAGCCTAGAGGAGCAATGCGGTTCCATAACCTTCGAAAACATGTTCGAATATTCGGCGGCCACTTTTGACATAATTTTCAATGAGGACTGGGAATATGCCGATGTGCGAGCTGTTGCATGGGTGAATGAGACACTAGCTGATGACCTCAGAGAATCTATGGACGAATTCATGGAGCTCATTGACCCGCAAAAGGGAGGGGACGGTTGGTTCTCGACCGATGAGAGGGAGTTCTTCCGAGCACTTGCGAGTGAGTGCATAGAGCACACACTGACCCGAATTGGACTCAGGGATGGCCCTGCGCACAGGGGGGGAGTGGGCATTGATTGGAAGAACACGAGCTGGGAGGACGATGGAGTCATGATCGAGGAATTCAACATTGTTCCGCCGAGGCACTCCCAGATCAGAGGATGCTCGTCGTCGATAGGCGCGGACTGTGAAGAGGTCCCCGTTATTCCAGACTCCAACAGGAACTGTGACACATCCATCCCTCAGTCGGATGGTTCGGATGAATGTAGAGTGAAGCTATGGCTGAATGCCACAATGACCATCCCCGGGGTCGACGACTCCAGTAGTTTCACCCTTGCATTCAATGCCTCCAATATGTCCGGGGCACGCCTGGACTTCACATTCCCCAATGATGACGGGCTACGTCTAGACATGTGGGATGAGTGCGAGGGGAGAGACGTGGGGTTGAACGAGTCCACCGCAGGCGGGCAGGCCCCAGTCCGAGGAGGATGCATCGGAGATGGTTCTTCCAGCTACGAGCTAATCACTAACGATGACGGGGGCCTTACTTTGGAGCTATATCCAAATGGCTGGAGCGCGGACTGGCCCGAGGGAGAGGATCTATTCTTTGACTTTACAACTGAACCGATTCCAGTGGATGACCCCCCTCAGTGGACTTCCTCGGCCCCCTCTGACGGAGCATGGTTCCCTTCTCCTCACTCAGGTGAGTCGACATGGGCATCATGGAATTCAATTTCTACATGGTTCATCGATGAGTCTGGCGTTTCCTCGCTGGACATTCAATGCACTGCTGATTCATCCATGGAGCTGACCGAGGGCAGTGACAGGTCACTGAGAGCAATAATTCCCTCCGGGGATGCTCAAGAGGTGACTTGCGAGGCAATTGACTCGGCGATGCAAACATCGGGAAGCAGAACATGGCATCTAGGGGTTCCATTCACAGTTTCTACCGATTCCCATAAGCTATCCGATCCGCATCCAGTCACACTTACTCCCGCAGGGGGATGGCCAGAACTTCAAGTCGAGGTTTCATTGGTCCAGAGCGGTTCTTCCCATAGCTCAGGAATTACGACCCTTTCCGAGGAGACCACCATCTTGGCGCCCAGCTCGGACATGATTCCAGGGGATGTTTGGGTTGAGGTCTCGGTTCAAGGAGATGGTACCTATCACATGGAAGGGCTCTATGACCTCGGCATTACCAAGGAGAGCTCCCCCCCACTGATCTCCATATCCGATTCCATGTGGGATGGTTCTCAATGGTCAATGCAAGGCCAGTACAGTGACCCTGACGGCGAATCAGTTTCTTTCACGATGAGAGTTGATGGTTCTGCTGCTGGTTCAGTCAGTGTTTCGGGTAACTCCTGGTCAACGCCTCTGATTGATTTCTCACTGTGGGAATCGGGAGAACACACCGTGGAAATAGAAGGTTGTGACACCTCTAACAAGTGCTCAGTAACATCCCAAGTCGTGAACAATTCGATTCTGTTCGAAGTTGTCGAGCCAGACTGTGAGGCTCTCACCTGCGGGTGTGACCCAAGCCTATGCGATGAGGGTGGTGGTGGGATTGGTGGGCTTCTGCCTGCATCGGGAGTCGTTTCTGTTTTGCTTGCATCAGTCGCTGCAATCATGTATGGAAGGCGGAGGGACTGACACATGGCATTCTCCGGCAGAGTCACAGAAGTCTCCCATATGGGGGGGCTTCTGGCTTCATTCGAAGGAAGATCGCCAAATCTCGGAGACACCATCAGAGTTAGCGGTGGGAAGATACTGGGCAGGGTGGACACTGTAATTGGGCCCGTTGATTCAGGACTAGTTCACATTCACCCACTATTCGATGGAATTGACTCCAGGAGAGCCATAGGCTCCCCTGTGGAAGTGGCACCAAGAGGGCGTTCCAATAACCGTAAGCGACAGTCTGGTGGCAGAGGAAATTCGACAAGGAGGCATGGACGTGACGGAGGAAAGGGCAGGGGTTCCGGACCGAAGAAGAAATGGGACCGTGGCACCAAGCGAGGCGGTGGCGGACATAGGGGCCACAACAAGGGCCGAGGACGAGGAAGTGGGCCCAAGAGAGGGCAATCAAGAGGCCGAGGGAGAAGGTAGTAATTCATGGCCAAGAATGCGGGAACACTGTGGCTCGATGCAATCGAGGCAGAGGAGTCGGGAGATAGGGATGCTGCCCTTGAGCTAAGTCGTGATGTGGTTCACATTGACCCGTCTCACTCGGAGGCGTGGATGATGATAGCCAGGATGGAGCTCCCTGCTACAACTAGGGGCAAGCAGGAGATGCCCGACCTTTCCCAGACCGCCAAATCGGTTAGCGCACTTCGTAAGGTGGTTGAGCTAGATCCGGACAACCGTAGGGCATGGGAGCTTGGCGGGACCCTGATGGTTGACCACCTGGGGATGTTGCAGGAAGCACTGGAGTGGTGGGAGAGGCGAAGAGATGTCGAACCCACTGAGACGACCCCGATGATTGAGCAGATTGCGATTCTCACACGGATGGGGCACTACGAGGATTGCGCTGATTTGCTCGAGGAGTTGTTCGCACCCGAGATGGACGCTGTGGATGGGGGCACCAGGATGAGGATGGAGAGGGTCAATCAGACGGTTTCCAGGGCCTCGAAGATGGAGGCCGATGAGATATTCAAGCCTCAGCAGCCCAAACACCCGAGATGGTCCAAGATAGAGATGCTGAAGGACAAGAAGCCGATCTCAGAGACGCTGTGGCTCTTCATGTTCGTAGCGCCATTGGCTTTCCTAATCGGCGTCGTGGGTATGACTATCTTCGGAAACACCGGATGGGGTTTCGCCATAGTTTTCCTAATTCTGCTGACGTCAATCATAATCATCAGCCGGCTTACGATTGGGATGCTGCAGAGGGTGAATAGGCACGCTCTGGACCTGGAAAGGGCGATTGACTACGAAACCTCGACGGGCAAAGTGTGCATACCCCCTGTCATCAGGAGCAGCAAACTCTACGCTTCCCTGATTCAGAACAAGATGCCTGCAATTCGCGAGAGGCTCGAGTTGATCGTTGAGTCGGATGAGAAGATGCCATCCAAGTGGAAGCTGAAGATGCCTTAGGTCCCTGCACTGTAGTCGGAAAGGTACTCTACCTGCTCATCGGTTAGTTCGTCTATCTCGACTCCTGACGCACCGAGTTTCAGGTTGGCCAGGTCCCTGTCCTGCTCAGGCGAGATCTCGTACACTGAGTTCCTGTACGATTCGCCCTCGGCGGCCAATCTGCAGAGTGCTAGGAACTGGTTTGCGAATGACATGTCCATCACCTCGCTGGGATGGCCTTCTGCGGAAGCCAGATTCACTAGCCTGCCCCTGGCCAATAGGTGCAGGGTTCGCCCGCCCTCCAGCAAGAATGCCTCGTTGTTCTCCCTGATGGTGTGGACTTCCTTGGCCAGCTCTTCCAGATCTGCTATGCTTACTTCGCAGTCGTAGTGTCCGGTATTGCATACTATGGCACCGTCCTTCATCGAATTGAAGTGCCTTCCAACAATTACGTCCTTCATCCCAGTGGCGGTGCAGAAAATGTCGCCTATTTTTGCGGCTTCGTCCATCTTCATGACCCTGAAGCCATCCATCACGGCCTTCAATGCGGGTATTGGGTCAATTTCGGTAACCACCACATTGGCGCCCATTCCCCTTGCCCTGGATGCGAGTCCCCTGCCACAGTGCCCATAGCCCGCCACGACGAACGTCTTTCCCGCCAGAAGGACGCTGGTCGCCCTGATGATTCCATCAAGGGTTGACTGCCCGGTCCCATGGACGTTGTCGAAGTCCCACTTCGTCTCAGCGTCATTGACTGCGATTACCGGATACAGGAGCTCCCCTGCATCTGCCATGGCACGAAGTCGGTGCACCCCAGTGGTCGTTTCCTCGGTCCCCCCGAGGATTCCCTCAGCGAGGTGTCGGAACTCCGAGTGTACCCTGTAGATCAGGTCGGCCCCATCGTCCAGAGTCAGGGTTGGTTCCATCTCGAGGGTCCTGTCTATGCAGTTGTAGAATCCTTCGTTGTCTTGTCCGTGCCATGCGTGTATGGAGTAGCCCTCGGAGGCTAGCCATGCTGCGACGTCGTCTTGTGTCGACAGGGGGTTGCATCCGGACCATGAAATCTCGGCTCCTGCAGCGGCGAGTGTCTCTATCAAGACGGCCGTCTCCTTGGTGACGTGCAGGCATCCTGCAATCCTTTGCCCCTCCAGGGGCCTTTCCTCGATTGCCTTGGACCTTAGTTCAGCCAGTGCGGGCATCCTGCTCCTAGCCCACTCGACCTTGAGCCCCCCTGCCTCAGCTAGGCCTATGTTGGCCACTGTGTAGGGGCCTGAGGTATCCATGCCCCCCGGGGGGGACTACCGGCTTTCAAGTTCGTTACGCGCCGCCTTTACGTTGCTGCTCGTAGTAGTTGGCATAGTACTGCTCTGCATACTCACGTGCTTGCTGTTCGTTGTACCCGGATGCGACCATCTGCTGGACGTATGCCTCGACTGGATCCATTGTCTCGACCCCTCCGAACTGCTCCACGGTATCACTCTCGACGCGGCTTCCGCCACGTCCCCTGGCAACCATGGTCACTACGACCACCACTATCAGGAGGACGGTGCCTCCCAATGCGGCCAATACAGTTGTACTGAGGCCGCCGGATTCTCCTGCGTCGTCTGGTCCGTCATCCGTACGTGGGACTAGGCTGATGTCTATTGACTCCTCCAAGACGTACCTCGAGCCGTCGCCTTCGGTTATTCGCAGGTAAATTGTCGCGGCAACACCGGTGTCCAGTTGGTAAAGATCAGATATGTCCAGGGTCAGTGAGAAGCTGTCTCCGTCGCCCAGTGTGGTTGTGGTGTTGTACTTCCCAATCGTTCTCTGAGTAATCTTCTGTGATGTCGAGTAGTCAAGGACCGATTGATCGAGTACGGCCTCTATCACGACATCGCTGTTCTCAGCTCCTGATAGGAGGTTTCCTGTGATCACCACCAGATCGTCCCTCTGAGAGTCTGTGGGCCTTGGTGCCGTGAACTGGGTCACAGGCGGTTCGTCCCCGAAGTCCTCGCCGACTACGATGAAGTACATCCTGTGCTTCTCGCTCTGCTTGCCTGCCTTGTCGTAAACGATCAGCTCAACCCTGATCTCGTTCTCTAGGGATGCGTCAGGGCTGCTGGTCAGATTGCGGAAGGTGTACGTCCACTCGTCTGTTACAGCGGCTGGTATCTGGAACTCGTGGCCCTCTAGGGTGGGGCTTGAGCTGTCCCATGGGTAGTCGAAGAACACCTTCCACTCAAAGAGCTCTATTCCGGATTCCCCTTCAGGTGCATCTGGATCTGAGCTGTTCTCTGCGGTGAAAGAAAGACTGATGTCACCGGTATCAGTTAGCCTGACCCTGTAAATCGGCCAGTCCACTCCTGCGACAGTCTTCGAGCCATCCAACTCTAGATTCTCGGACAGAGCCGAGTTGGCGATGATGCTCGCGGATGCCAGAGGCCTGAACTCGTCGGCCAGTGTGTCATCTGTAACCAGTCTGATGTAAGTTATCCTTGTGTGCCCCTCGTCATCGTGAAGGTACAGGGTCAGAACCCACTCGGCCCCGATCCTGCATCCTGTGGATGAGGTCGTGTTTCCGACGCAGAAGGACCCCAGGGTTGGGATCTCGGGCATCAGCTGCTGAGTGTGGCTAACCTCGTCAGAGTCAATGACCGCGCCGTCCCATCCGGTGACGGAGTCGTTGTTCCCGGAGGAGAGGGTCCAGTCTGCCATGACTCCCTCAACAGTTGTGACGTAGTCGAACTCCAAGTCTGAGTTGCTCTTGATGTACATGGTTGCGTATGCGCCGGTAATCGTGTCGATAGCTGGTGCCTCGCCGTTGACAGTGAGGTCGTAACCATCGCCAGCGATTCCGAAGTCGGATGGGTAAGGCGTTAGGTGGTAGTCAAGGAGGTTGGAGAGGAGCGGTATCTGCTCTCCCCCGAATGCCTGCGAGACGCTGGGGTTCTCGACGTCGATCGTGGTGACAATCATTCCACCGGCCCCGCGATTACAGATGGACAGCAGGGATTGGCTGTCGTAGGTGTTGTCGCGTATCAGGGTGTGGAAAGTTCCCACTGGATCGCTTATCCTCCCTCCACAAACCTGTGGGATCTGGGTCCCCTGGACCTGCGCGGTATCCAATCCCGAGAGTGCCACGTGAGAGCCGCCGTTGATAGCGCTGAAGGCCGTCGGATCGACGTTGCTCAGTATTGGGTGGTACTGGTCCACTATCGTGATGCTGTCGCTGTGAATCCTGTTGTCCACGGTGAAGTTTACCTGGTTCCTCATAGCGATGTCCATTCCGAATGGCAGGTTGCTTGGCTGGTACGCATCCCTGTACGGGCCGAGGTGGATTTGGGTTGTTCCCCCATTTACCATGTAGTTCTCCAGGGTCTCGGAAACTGACAAACCGTCCGACTCGCGTGTCTCGGAGAGCTTCTCGTAGTAGTCCCCGTAGTACACGTTGTAGTCGGTCTGCCATGGGAGCAGGACCTTGTCATAGTGCTCTAGCCAGTCTGGGGTAGCATAGGTGTCCCAGTTCTCTAGCTTCATCTGGGTGTATGTCATCCCCATTGACTCAAGATCGGCCTTGACCCTCTGCAGACGGTTCTGGTCTGTCGGGTTCGAGAGGACTGCTACGTCTATCTGGTCGCGGAAGGTTATGATGAAGAAACGGACGTTTCCAGAGGGCTCGATTGAGCCATCCTCCTTAGTCACCTCTGCGGAGAAGCTGATGTTGTACGTATGTCCGTCCGCCCACGAGTTGTATGGCTGACTCCAGTTCGCGTATGCCCTCGCATGCGGTTGGAGGGTGAAAGGACCGTTGTCGGCCGCTTCTGTGAAGACCTCCTGATTGGTGTCGAGGTCAACGATGGACATGGATAGCCCGTACTCGCCCTCGATAACACCATTCAGTAGTGGGACCGAGAAGCTGTGTGCTCTGGCATCGTCAATCGGATACACGCACTTGTAGGTGATATCAGTCACGCATTCCATGACATCTGGTTGCATCAGTGTGATGTCAGCACTTGCGATACTGAACATGATGGTGGAGATGTTGTTGGCGGTATTCACCTCCTCCTCCTCGTACCATGAAGTCCCGACGGTGGTGTTGTCGAGAATCGTGGTGGCGTCGATCCTGTAGATTCCGCTCTGGAAGTCGTGGTTGGCCAGTGTGAAGCGTGACCACTCTGCAGCGTCAAGCCCGTTCACTTCCTCTGTGTACTCGCCGTCGAACTCGAATGTGAACTCCTCGACTCGTATGTTGTCTATAGCGAATCCTGCAAGGCCCGCGTTACCGTTAATTCCGTCGTCATTTGACTGGAACCTCCAAGTTAGGGATAGCTCCGAGCCCGCGAGAGAGGTGCATTCGTCGCGCCACTCGGTTGTGTCCTCGCTGGTTCTGTTCTGCAGAACTATGTGCGTTAGGTCTAGGGTGACTGACTTGACTATGTTCTCTGTGTCGAACCAGACCACTGAGTTTAGGTTGTCCGAGTGGTCCCCGAAGTACTCGACCTCGTCATATCCGTTCAGGTCGAAGTCCTCGCACCTGTGGAAGTTGGGGTCATCTGGATTCGTGTTCTGGATTCCATTCTCGTTGAGATCGGTCCAACTGCCGTAGGCCACCCCCTGGTAGAGTTCCCCGCCCTTCGACCAGGAAAGTTCCAGATTGGCAGCATCCCTGATAGCCAGAATGTTGCCTTGGGAGTCCTTCAGGAAGTCCCCCTCTGCATAGTAGTCGAAGGTCAGGTACGTGAAGTCGGCACCTGATGCAGCGATTGGAATGGACTCTATCGTCATGGTCTCGCTCCAATTGTCCCCATATCCGTCATTAGGATGGCCGAGCCAGTACGAGTGGCTCTTGAAGACGCCAACGTTCTGGGGCAGCATTGAGTTCTGCCCGGTCGAGTCGTCGAGTCTGCTTCCGTTCTCGTTTCCGTCATCGGTCCAAATTGGATTCACTCCGGAGAAGTCCTCGATCGCGACTAGGTCTGGCTCAGCGTTGTACACCATGGCCTGAACTGAGAAGTCGGTGACCGTATTGCCCCAGTTCCTAGCGACTATCTCTATGTCCCTGCTCCCAGATGCGTATCTTACCCCATTCTCCAGGGTCGGCCATGGCTCCTCTGCCAATCCCGGATCGAACAGGTTGTTTACTGTGGTCTGGAACCTGACGTCGTCATTGAGGTCGTCCATGTTGTCAAAGCCGACTGGGTTGGTGAGCTCGGTCTTGACGAAGTAGGTCTTGTTGTCAATGAAGTCTGCTGTCAGGGAGACGTCTTCAGAAGCGCCTGCTGCCATGTTGTTGAAGTTCAGTGTCTGACTGACGACCTCGGTGGACCCGAAGTTGACGTTCCTCTTCCTGATTGTGATGTTGTCGAATGCGAAGCCATCGAGGCCTGTGTCCTGTGAAGAGCCGATTGGCCCGACTGAACCCATCAAGCCAGTCCTGAATCTGAATCGGATGTCTATTACCTGACCTGCGTAGGGGGTGAGGTCGATCGATTCCCTCTCATCCATGTCTTCGGATGTCCCACCGCCCTCTGTGTAGTTCAGCCATCCGGTTGCGGTGTTGGTGTAGAAGTTCCCGTTGTACGTATTGACCTCGGGGTCGATTCCCTGTGCGAGTATCCTGAAGTATCTCTCATTGTCCCAGCCGCCAGAGAAGAAGACCGGTTCCCAGCCACTCCCATCGGACCAGACCTCGATGCCGCATGAGTCCTCGTACAGCCATCTCTCGACTACAGAGTATTGCTCGTTCAGATATAGTTCAAAGAACGCTGTGCTGCACATCAGTGAAATGTCAAGATATGCGGCGTCCGCACCAGACAGGTCGACATTCTCGAGGATTAAGGCCTCATCCATGTTGTTGAAGTAACCTGAGTCGCTTTCGTTTGATCCAGCATAGTCCATACCAGCCCAGTAGTAATCGGTCGGATTGCTGTCCGCCTCATACCACGAGACGTTCTGGGTGGCAGCTGTGGAGTTGCTCTCTATGTGCCACGAGGAGGCGCCGGATTCGTAATCACCGGTGTATGATATCTTGGAGAAAGAACACTGTGCGCAATTCGAGCTGTCTAAGTTTCCATCGAAGTCGTTTGAGTAAACGACGGTGTCAGTCCCGCCCAAGACCTCTTTGACCTCGAGATCGACGTCGATAGATCCCGATAGGGGGTTGAGACCTGTGTTCTTCACGGTCACGTTTACCCATCTGTTGCCCTCTCCGAGTTGTGCCTGACCAGTAGAGGGATTGTAAGATGCTGGGGCCACTGTGACGCTAGTGATGCCCAGATCCTCGTTGTCCAGAGTAAGAACTGACAGGAAGTCTCCTGCTCCAGCCCAGCCCTGGGTGTCCAGCCACATGGTGTTGTCCGCGAATCGATAAGAGTAGTCCCTCTGCCCGATGACAATTTCGTAGGCACTGTTCTCCCCGCCCTGGAGTTGTCCGGGAATAGCCATTGTAGGCCTTCTGCCGACATCGAAAGAAAGGGATGAAAGGTATCCTGGGCCGTTCGGGTCTGCCAGAATTATCTCGACGGAGTTAATCTCCCTCAGGTTATCAAGAAGGAGGTAGGTTTGGTTCTGAGAGCTGGAATCCTGAAGTCTCGTAAGGGTGAGTTCGGTAGGTACGAAGAAGTCCACCTCGCCGTCCCTGTTGACGTCCTCGATAGTTATCGATGCGCCTTTGAAGTCCCCCAGGGCCACATAGTTCTGAGTGTTCCATCCGCTTCCACTCTTGTCCGCGTAGGAGATGTTTCCAGTTAGCCCGTCGACCACGGCAATCATATCGACCTCGTTGTCGTCATTGGTGTCCGAGATATCCATCCCGTACATTGGGTAGTTGTGCTCTGCATCGAGTTTGAACTCGTTGATGCCTTGGGCAGTTGGGGTCATTGGGTTTGGGTACTGGTCCTGGAGGCAATCGTACTCCAAGACCGTCATGTTGTCGTAGTGCCCGACCGAGTATCCCACACCTGTGTTGTAGGGAGGTGTCCTCAGAAGCCATAGGTCCAGATCCTCGCAGTCCCCGATGCTCCCTGGAAGTCCGCCGCCCTGGACTGTCTCTCCCCAGTGGCCCAATTCCATGTGGTCGTAGAGGCCGTTGGTCAGTGGGACAGGGAGTTGCTGCTGATTCGTGATCAGGCTGGGATCAGGGCCCCTGTATACCTGTATGTACTGATTGGTGAATGTGGCGTCTATGGTTAGCAGGACGATGTCGTCGTTGCCATCGTCATTGATATCGCCAACAGCCATATCCACGTGATACGGGTTGGAGATTGTCATCTCGGTGTCGGTCCACTCATGGACAAGGTTGTCACAGTCCCCCCATAGAACGGTGAGGTTTCCGGGTCTGACGAAGGTCTCGCCCACGAATCTGATGTTCTCTTGGTAGTAGATGACGTCGTTCTTCCCATCTCCATCGACATCTGCTATCTCAACATCAACGCCGTTTGCCGTGTCCACGAAGCCCGCTCTCTGGGATTCGTTGTTCGAAATGAAGACGTCCTGTCTGTCTGCGAACCCGCCTGAGCCGTCGTTATACAGGGCAGTAATGAAGTGGCCCATCGCACTAGCGGAGACTATGTCGTTGTCCCCATCACAGTCGATATCCCCAACCGCAGCATCCTGAGGGTCCCTCTGGACGGCGTACTGCGTGATGTGTGACGCACTAGCACCGGGCGCAACGGCGGCCAGTGGCGATGCTAGAAGCAATAACACCAGAAGTACGGCCCTCCGGGCCTCTCTGTTTCGGTTTTGGGCGGTCTTCGAACTAAACGACATACCCGTCGGGACATTCGGCCCTCTCTTATGCCTTCTCTAGGGATGAGCGTGGCAACCCCATAGGGGTTGTAGTGCAATATATCCGAATTTAATGCGATTCCAGCCAACTAGGATTAGGTGCGTAGTGATCCTCGGCACCGCCATGGATTCTCTCGAGTTTCCCTATTCTCCAGAGTCGGTCTAGGAAAATCTTGATCTCTGCGGCACTCTTGTTCACCTTGTCGCCGATGAGTTTCTCGATGTCGCTGAGGGACATGGAGGTGTGTCCGTGCTCTCTGACGACCATGGTCAGCACCAATTGTAGCCATGCCTCGGCCTGAGGGTCGCTGGAGAGGATATTCGAAACTGGTTCTGGGGTCTCGACTTCATCGAGGAACTCGGCCAGGGCTGCCATATCTGTGTCAGTCTGGCTGGACATCCCCAATTCCGCGGCCTTTGCTGAAAGGTCCAGGTCCCCAACGGTCCGAACCACGGAAGGGATCCGTGATGGATCCGGGGGTGGGCCAGGGAGGGTTTCTTGCATGACTGGTTGGCTGGCGGATTCCTCCGATGACTGGGGTTGTGATGACACTGGTCCCAACGGCCTCGTGAATCCGAGAGCGGCATTGAGCCCTATCTGTGAGCGAATTGAGTTCACCCAATCAGTGTCGCCCTGGAGTACGACCTCGATTGACTCTTGATGGGATCTGTAGCTGAACCTAACATTCTCGCCCGAACCCATATTCTCCCTCCTGCCCTAGCACAGACGCTACCCATTAACTAATTCACGCCTCGGCGAGACTCCTCAAAACCGTCTGCAATATTCCGCCGTTTCTGTAATATTCCACGTCAACCGGGGTATCTAACCTGACTATTGCATCGAATTCCACCTTCTGTCCGTCCTCCTTCGTAGCAACTACGCGGATGCTGGAGAGCGGTTCTAGGTCCCCCCTAGATGGGATGTCGAATGACTCAGTGCCATCGAGCCCCAGACTGTCTGCATCTTCACCCTCCGGGAATGTTAGTGGCAGTACCCCCATGCCTACCAAATTGGATCTGTGGATTCTCTCGAATGAGGTTGCTATGACCGCCTTGATGCCTAGCAGTAGTGTGCCCTTGGCGGCCCAATCCCTGCTGCTTCCAGTACCGTATTGTGAGCCGGCCAGAACTACCAATGGGGTCCCTTCCCCGATGTACCTCCTACTGGCCTCGTACACAGAGGTCACATCGCCAGTTGGGAAATGTGTGGTATAGCCCCCTTCTGTGCCAGGGGCGAGTTGGTTTCTGATTCGGATATTTGCGAAGGTCCCCCTCATCATCACCTCATGGTTCCCCCTCCTGCTTCCAAACGAGTTGAAATCACGAGGAGCCACTCCCTCGCCAACGAGGTACTCCCCAGCGGGGCCATGGTGCGGGAAGGCCCCAGCGGGGCTAATGTGGTCGGTTGTGACTGAGTCGCCGAGCTTCAGTAGGGCCCTGGCTGAGGAAATTGGCTCTATCTCACTGGGCTCCGGGGTTATCCCCTCAAGGAAGCTTGGGAGTCTCACGTATGTTGAGTCTTCATCCCACGGATACAGGTCGGAGTCTTCACTTGGAATTGAGTCCCACTTGGGCTCCTCGAGTACGTCTGAGTATCTCTTCCGGAACATATCGGGACTGATGCATGACTCCACAGTGCTCCTGATCTCCTCGTCACTGGGCCAGATTTCGGACAGGAACACTGGTTGGCCTGCCTTGTCAGTGCCAATCGGGTCCACGGAGAAGTCGATATCCAGAGTTCCTGCTAGGGCGTATGCGACCACGAGGGGGGGGCTCGCAAGGTAGTTGGCCAGAACCTTCTGGTGAATCCTTCCTTCGAAGTTCCTATTTCCCGAAAGAACGCTTCCGACTACGAGTCCCCCCTCGTCTATCGCGCCCTCAATCTCCTGATCGAGGGGGCCTGAGTTCCCTATACACGTGGTGCACCCGTACCCTACAACACTGAATCCCAGTTCGGAAAGGTGCGAGGTTAGGTCGCTTGCGTCCAAGTACTCTGTAACGACTCTGCTCCCGGGGGCAAGGCTAGGCTTCACCCATGGCTTGATCGACATTCCCTTGGACCTGGCCTTCTTCGCCATTAGCCCTGCAGATACCATTACACTGGGGTTGCTGGTGTTCGTGCAACTGGTTATTGCGGCGATCACGATGTCACCGTGAGATAGGCTGCACCCTCTGCCGGAAATCTCGGATGAGTCCCCGTTCCTCGACACATCCACCCCATGCCCCTGATGCCCGACGGGGGCATTCAGGCTCTCCCTCCAGTGTTTCTTCATTTCAGATAGGCTGACTCTATCCTGTGGCCTCTTTGGACCTGCCATGGATGGCACGACAGAACCCAGATCAAGCGAAAGGTGAGAGGTGAAGGCAGGAGGGGGGGTCGAATCCGTGTGGAACATCCCCTGTGCGGAAAGGTACCTCTTGACGTTCTCGACGTGCGAGTCTTCCCTGCCCGAAAGAAGCATGTAATCCAGCGTAACTTGATCCACGGGGAAGAATCCGCATGTGGCGCCATATTCCGGTGCCATGTTGGCAATCGTGGCCCTGTCAGGGAGGCTGAGGCTAGAGAGCCCTGGGCCATGGAACTCCACGAAACGACCGACGCATCCGTGCTCCCTCAGCATCTCGACTATCCTGAGCGTGAGGTCGGTTGCAGTGACTCCCGGTGCTGCCTTCCCCTTGAGTTCGAAACCCACCACCTCGGGGAGGAGCATGTAGATCGGCTGGCCGAGCATGACGGCCTCCGCCTCAATTCCTCCGACACCCCATCCGAGGACCCCGAGTCCGTTGATCATGGTGGTATGGGAGTCAGTTCCCACGAGGGTGTCTGGCATCCAGATTCCCCCCTCCTCCCTGGCTACCGAGGCTATCCACTCTAGGTTGATCTGATGCACTATCCCCCGCCCGGGAGGGACGGCGCGGAAGCTGTCGAGGCTCTGCTGCCCCCACTTCAGGAACTTGTAGCGCTCCATGTTCCTCTTGTATTCCATCTCAAGGTTCCTCTCTCGGGCATCCGGGAAGAGGCCGGAGTAGTCGACTTGCACCGAGTGGTCGACGACTAGGTCGACCGGGACCTGTGGGTTGACTGCCTTCGGATCTCCCCCCAAGCCGACCATGGCATCCCTGAGGGCCGCTATGTCCACCACTGCCGGGACCCCCGTGAAATCCTGCAATATCACCCTACTGGGGCTGAATGGAATCTCGGCGGGAACCATGTCAGGAGACCATCCTGCTATTCTCTTCACATCGTCCTCGGTAACTAAGAAGCCGTCGCACTTCCTTAGTGCGGCCTCCAACAGGCACCTGATGGTGAAGGGGAGGGATTCGAGATTGCAGATGCCCTGCCTCTCCAAAGCTCCGAGGTCGAAGAAGGCCCCATCTTTACCCCCAACGGTCTCGAAAGAGGCGCGGGCATTGAATGGGTCGTTCGAAGACATGCGGTCACCGTCGCCCTAACCGGCGGAGGCGTAGCCAATCAACTTGACCCAGCCGGAGACGCTCAATAATCACTCATTGACGGTTACATGTAGCAATCTAACATCGTCAACTGGATTGTCGTTGCCGTCTGTGGGGACTTCTGTGATTGCATCTACGTGGTTCTGTCCGCTGACCACCTGTCCGAACACCGTGTGGACGCCGTCAAGGTGGCTAGGTGAGCTCCCAGTTGGGACGATGTAGAACTGGCTGCCGCCGGTGTTCGCTGCCGACGTCTTCGCCATTGCCAGCATTCCGGGCGAATGGAGGAGCCCGTTGTCGGCCTCATCCGGGATGGTCCACTCCTCGTAGTCGCAGTCACCAGGAGAAGCCTCGTTGCCGTTGCAGTAGCCGTACCAGTTGGCCGCGTATCCACCCGCTCCATCCTTGCGGTCTATGTCGCCCCCCTGAATCATGAAAGGGTCATACTGAGGAGTATCGACATTATCGCCAATGACCCTGTGGAATGTCGTGAAGTCATATCGGAAATTCTGGGTGTGGCTAATGAAATTCTCAACGTGCACTGGGGCGTGGTCCTGGAAAAGCTCGATCTCGATAATTCCCTCAACCCTCTCACCGGAGTCGTCGACGTAGGACACCTCAAGGGAGACGATTGGATTTGCAACGTCCTCCTGCAGGGCATCTGAGATCAGCTTGATGGTTGTTAGGAGTAGCATCCCCGCTATCACCATGGCAACGAGTCCCATTGGTGTCGGGTTGCCCTCGTCGAAGAACTGCATTCCTGCTCCCACGGATATTGCCTTCTCGTCCATCATCGATAGGAGGGAGTTCATGCTTCGTCTGGTCTCCTTGTTCTTGGGGTCTATCTTGAGGGCTCTCTTGTAGCTCTTCAGAGCCTTCTGCCAGTGCCTCTTCTGCGAGCCCTCTTCCTTCAGGCCGTGCGCCGTTCCTATGTCACCGGCCTGACGGAGGGTTCGTACCTTCTGGCCGTCATTTTCGCAGAGGGGCCATGCCTCACGTAGCTCAGCAAGAGCCTCATCGAACTTGTTTTCGGACAGCATCGTATCCGCTGAATCCCAAGATTTCTGCAGTTCTGCTGGTACAGGCATGGGGTCCGCGACCATGCTCACATACAAAACGACAGCGGAAATACCCGGTAAACACCGAAGGGAATGAATCGGGGGAACGGCTAAGACCACTTGCATAGCGCGGAAGGATGCGAGGCCTAGGCGCGACGGGCCGATGGGAGAAATGAGTGATGAGTCGAATCATCAATGACTTCACAATAAATGTAGCCACGGCCAATGGCACCGGTTCGCAGTCTTCCAACCTGATAATCCTGCACTCGATGTTCGAGATGGGGGTTCCAGTCAGCGGCAAGAACCTGTTTCCCAGCAATATTTCCGGACTTCCCACGTGGTTCATCATCAGGGCCAGTGACAAGGGTTACCAGGCGCCTGGGGACGAGACCAATATCCAGATAATGATGAACAAGGACACTTGGAGTAAGGACTTGGATTCGTTGAAGCCGGGGACCATAGTTGTCTACAACGAGGATGCGAAGCTTCCCGTAGAGCGTGATGACTGCGTGTGCCTGGGTATGCCGATGACCAAAATGGCAAGGGGCATCAACCCGAAATTGGCAAGGCTGATGGCAAACATGTACTATGTCGGAGGGTTGGCACATCTTCTGGGAATAGACGAGAAAGCGATTGAGAAAGCCGTTGAGCAGCAATTCAGGGGCAAGGAGAAGGCCATCGAGCTCAACAACCGGGCGATATCAGAGGGCAGGTCCTACGCTGCGGAGAATTGGGGCTTCGAATGCCAGTTTGCAGTCGAGGCACGTGACAAGCCCTCGGAGACATTCCTGATTGAGGGTAACGAAGCCGTTGCTCTTGGATCTATATACGGGGGAATTAACATGCTCTCTTGGTACCCAATAACGCCCTCCTCGTCCCTCGCCGAGTCGGTAATCTCCTGGATCCCCAAACTGAAGGAGGGGGAAGACGGCGGATTGACCTGCGCGGTCGTTCAGGCCGAGGATGAGCTCGCTGCAGCCGGTATGGTCCTCGGTGCTGGTTGGGCTGGCGGCAGGGGGATGACATGCACGAGCGGCCCCGGAATTTCGCTGATGTCCGAATTCATCGGACTGTTCTACTTCTCCGAAGTCCCGGGAGTCATCTGGGACATCAACCGAACTGGCCCCTCCACGGGACTCCCCACAAGGACCCAGCAGGGAGATCTTTCAATGTGCTACGAGGCGAGTCACGGAGACACGCAACACATAGTACTAATTCCCGGAACTGTCGATGAATGCTTCGAGTTCGGATGGAGGGCCTTCGACTATGCTGAGAGGTTCCAAACACTGGTCTTTGGTTTTGGAGACCTCGATCTCGGAATGAACAGGTGGTCCACGAGTGGGTTTGATTACCCCAGTGAAAAAATGGACAGGGGGAAGGTGATTCGGACCCAGGAGGAGCTTGACGCTATGGTGAACTTTGGCAGGTATCGGGATGTTGATGGTGACGGGATTGCATACAGGACCCTACCCGGAAGTGGCCTTGCACCCATACTGTATCGCGGTACCGGGCATGACGAGGACGGGATATACTCGGAAGACCCTCAGGTCTACCATGCTACCATGGAGAGGCTCCGCAGGAAGATAGACGGGGCCAGAGACGCTCTGCCAGCCCCCATTCTAAGGGAGGAAGAGGATGGCGATGTCGGGATAATATTCTATGGATCGATGGAAAACACCATTGTGGAGATAGATGACATCCTCGAGGATTCTGGACTCTCTGTGAGCACTTGCAGAGTAAGGGCGCTTCCATATCACTCGGAAGTCGAGGATTTCATTGATAGGCATGACAGGGTGATAGTTCTGGAGATTAACCGTGACGGGCAACTTTACGGAATCCTGAGGAAGGAGCTCCCAGCTAACCTGATTCCCAAGATGCACTCAGTAGCCTACAGCGATGGGATGCCGCCCCGGGCTAGGGAGTATGCAGAGAGAATCATCCAAGTTTTGGAGGCGTCGGAATGAAACCCGTGAAGCTGAATGTCATCAACTTGGAGAAATCCGAGTACACCGGTGGGAAGTCGTCCCTGTGTCCCGGGTGCGGGCACGATCAGATATCCAACGTAATCATCCAAGCTGCTTGGGAGAATGGGATTAAGCCAGAGGGAATCGCAAAGATGAGCGGGATCGGCTGCTCCTCCAAGACTCCAGCATACTTCCTATCAAAGAGCCATGGATTCAACACCGTGCATGGAAGGATGCCTTCGGTCACGACCGGAGCCAACATGGTGAACAAGAGCCTCTCCTTCCTAGCAGTATCCGGGGACGGAGACACTGCTAGCATAGGAATTGGCCAATTCATCCACGCCATCAGGAGGAACCTGGACATGGTCTACATCATCGAGAACAACGGTGTTTACGGGCTGACTAAGGGGCAGTACAGCGCTACTGTCGAAAAGGGGTCCAAGAAAAAGAAGGGGACCACGAACGAGCAGGCTCCGATAGATCTCTGTGCGATGGCGATCAATCTTGGCTGCACATTCGTTGCCAGGTCATTCTCTGGAAGCAAGAAGCAGCTAACGGCATTGGTTAGGGCAGCGATGAGTCATAGGGGCATGGCTGTTATCGACGTCATTTCCCCCTGTGTCACATTCGCCAACAATGACGAGTCGTACCGCTCATACAACTACGTCAAGGCGAATGACGAAGTCCTTCACATACTCGACTACATACCTCACTTCTCCCCCCTGGAGGAGGTAGACGTCCCAGAGGGGGAATTCAGCGAGATATCACTTTTCGACGGTTCCACGCTTCGTTTGGAGACGGTTGGTGACGAGCATGACCCCACGAATGCAGTGGCCGCACTTGCGGCCATTCATGAGGGGGCTGCTGAAGGGCGGCACGTGACTGGCCTACTGCACTACAACCCCAACCAACCAACAGCGACAGACACCCTGGGACTAACGGATGCCCCCCTTATGGGACTATCAGAGCAACAGAATAGGCCTAGCAAGGAGAGCCTGGATAAGGTCAATGCTGGATTCCGTACCAAGTAAGCGCCTGAGTTTGCGGATTCGTTGAAATATCGGGCCTATGTCCCAAAGGCACCAGTCCCTTGGTGTAGTGGTCCATCATATGGCACTCTGGATGCCATGACCCTGGTTCGAATCCGGGAGGGACTACCAAACTATAGTGACCTGTAGAGGAACTGAGAGACCCAACTAACCATGATGATGATCATGAACCAGCCTAGGCTCAGTCTGAGTATCCCCGATGGCTCCCTCTTCGGTGGGAATGGGTCGATGCCCGCATTAAGCGCCTCGGCGATAATCGCGAGCTCTTCCTCTATCGTCTCTGGCTCCCTCATCTAACTACCTCAGGGCTCGACCGTTGGGTCCCATCCCGAAACGTAGTCACCGTCCATGGCAGCGAATTCTCCCCCGAATCCGGATAGGTCGACATCAATGGAGCCCAGGTTCTCCAGTATCCTCCCCGGATTGCTGGACTTGGGGATGGTGACCGCTCCCACGTCAATGCACCACTTGATCGCGGCCTGGGCCGGTGTGCACCCTATCCTCCCAGATACCTCCCCTAGCTTCGGGTCGCTCACCTTGTGGCCCCTGGCCAATGGGGAGTAGGCCATGGGAGTAGCACCGATTGACTCAGTGAACGCACGGAGTTCTGTCCTCTGCAGCCATGGGTGTATCTCTATCTGGTTAACTGAGGGCAGAATGGAAGCATAGGACCTCATCGCCTCAAGGTGATGGGCCCCATAGTTGCTTACCCCTATGGCACGCGTCCATCCATTCTCGAGGCACTTCTCCATGCCCTCCCATACAGATGCCCTGGCTTCCACATCCTCGGGAGGAGCGTGTACTAGGTAGAGGTCCATCTGATCGAGACGCATGTTCTCCAAGCTCTCCTTGCACCTCTGAATGACCTCTTCATAGCCGGTAGCGTGGGGCCTCCTCAACTTGGTAACTATGAACAACTCTTCTCTGTCTACACCGCACTCCCTGATTGCATCCCCGACCTCGTGCTCGTTCCCGTAGGCCATTGCAGTGTCAATTAGTCTATATCCACTCTTTATGGCGTGAACTACAGCTGATTTGCACTCTCCAGGTTCCTTCATCAGATACACTCCGAGGCCGAACATTGGCATCTCGATTTCAGATACTCTCAATCCAGTCTCAGTGCTTGTGTGTCCGATGGTCGTCAAGGGGCCCATGGGGTCCGTGGGGTTGGCGCCCATAATCAAACATTCCCGCAGCGTTTGAAGCACTGATTCCCCCCCGAGGGGCATGAGCGAACTCCCCGAGGGGGTTTCCCTGCCTCTCGCGAGGCCCCCTAAAACGCGCCCCTCGGCCTCGGTAATGCTGAGCAGGGAGTCGAAGGGAGGGCATGAGATACTCCTCGGTCACCGTGTATCCGAGTTGCCTAGCTTCCCAGACTTCTGGGCTTTCCCGGGAGGGGGCGTAAGCAAGGTGGACAGGGAGGCCTCGGAAGACCATCCGGGATGGCTCGGTGTCGATGAGGGGTATAGAGCGGCCTCCTTCGCCCTTCTCAGGGAGATGGTCGAGGAAGTGGGGCTAACTCCGGATGGCTCGGGAGGCATAATGAGCATCGAAGAGAGCATCCGTGAGGAGGTCTGTCAGGACAAGGGCGCATGGAGGAAGAACGTCGAGTTGGGGAATATCACAACCGAGGGCTTTCATTGCGAGATGATCACTGACAGAACGACTCCCCCCTTCGCTCCCATGAGATTCCAGAACTTCTTCTTCCACGTTCCCACTGGGGGCCCGGGCGTCAATCCCACATTCCCCCCAGGTAGGTCGGAGTTTGACGAGTTCAGATGGTGGAAGCCCGGAGACCTGCTATCAGCATGGGAAGGGAATCAATTGAGGGTCCCGCCACCAATCGTGACCCTACTGAGGGACATCGTCGATAGGATTGGGGTCGACGGGGATTTGCAATCAGCGTGCGACAGCCTTGCTGCAGAACCCCCTAGTGGCGACCACAGGCTAGAATTCGCGCCCGGAGTGGAGGTTGTCCCCCTGGAGACGGAGACACTGCCCCCCTCCACGCATACGAACTGCTACATCCTCGGAGAGCCCGGTGGCGAGATGGTAATCGTGGACCCTGCAGCTAGGTCAGGGCGATCTCTAGACTACCTGGGCGCCAAGATATCGGGGGCGCTTTCCCCCGGCTCCAGTATCGTAGCTAGCGTTTTCACGCACATGCACCCGGACCACATAGGCGATCTCTCGGGAATCTCGGAGATTTACCAAGCTCCCATTTGGGCTAGCGAAGAGACTCTAGAAGCGATTCCCGGAGCGGTGGACAGCTCCGTCCTGAAGGAAGGGGACTCGTTTACCCTGAATGGGCCCTCTGGTTCCACCACTTGGGACGTAATCGAGACACCTGGGCACTGCCCGGGGCACATCTGCCTGGTTGGAGACGCGGGGATCGTAAGCGGGGACAACTGCGTCGTGGTTGGCACCATCCTAGTCCCATCCTCGAATGGGGACATGGACTCCTACATAGCGGGCCTGAGGAGGATTCGCGACCTGGGGCCTCCTATGCTGTTCCCCGGGCACGGTCCCGCCTCGCCCAACCCACGCAGGCTGCTGGACAGGTACATCGAACATAGGTCAGCCAGGCACGAGAGGGTTCTGGATGCGGTTTCGTCGGGGATTATCTCGCTTGACGATATAGCCAGGTCGGCATACGAGGACACCCCAGACGCGAATCCCCTGCTATCTCGAGACCAGACTCTGTCCCATCTGCGCTCACTCGCATCCTCAGGAAAGGTGGAAGAGCGGGACAACGGCTACCACCCAGTCTAATCCGTGTGAACGTTGAAGGGTCACCTCACACTGGTGGAGTCATGACAGAAAGGTGGTGGGACAAGAAGGACCCTGAACCCGCCGATGAAAAGCCAACCGAACCTCACACTGCCCCTCGTACCGAGGGAGTCGAATTTCTGCCTCCGAGGGGAGGTGAAGTAAACTTAGATCCTGGTGAGTACCTAGGAGAGAAGCTCGTACTGAAGCCCGATAGAAATGGGTGCTTCTACGTCAAGGGTAGCATTGGGAACCTCAAGAATATCAATTTCCTTGTAGACACAGGAGCGAGCTACTGCTCCGTGAGTGAGAAGGACGCTAAGATTCTCGGCCTAGTGTACGGGGAGCCGATACAGACGTCGACGGCCGCTGGCCCGGGGCTGGGGTACAGCACCACTCTGCCCGACGTGACAATCGGCACGATGACAATGAGGGGCGTTGAAGCACTGATCAACCCCCTGGCCAAACAAAGAAAATACAGCGTCCTCGGCATGACTTTCCTCAATCAGATCGATTGGGAGCATGAGGACGGCATGCTCATTCTCAATCCAGACGGGATTCACCTTGGCACCAAGGCCGGTTCCGGGAACTGGCTCTTCGAGGACCCCGGATACGCAATAGCAGCCATCCTCCTGGTGATGGGGATAATAGGAACCTCATTCATGGCAGTGACTACCGGGGGAACGAAGGATCAATGGGTGGAAACAGAAGCTGAAGTACTTGAGAAATATCCTGGATTCGACTGGAACGAAGTCAAGGACTGCTACGAAGATGCTTGGGGGGACGAATACTGCGATTACTACTACGAGCTGGATTGTTGGGCTGACTTGGATGTCTCTTACCTGGTGGAAAATTCCAGCTACACGGGCGAGGTGGATCATTTTCACATTAGATATTACGAAGATGTCGATGGTGTAGAAGATGAATGCATGGATTACGCGGAGAATGGCACTATGCCAATAGGGAGTCTCGTGACTCTTTACTACAATACTGAGGATCCTAGCGATGTCAGAATTGAGCCTCCTTGGGATCAGATGTTCGGCCTCCTCTGCTGCGGGATAATCCAGATCATCCTACTTGTCATGGTCCTTCTGGGGGCTTGGTTCGATGTCGGGACGACCAGTGTGACGTTTGGAGGGACTAGCGCAGGATTTGGGGGCGGTAGCCACTACGGCCGCTCCAGTTACTACGGTCACCCCGATTACTACGATCGCCCCTGGTACAGGAGGCCGTGGTTCCACCAGAGGCGTAGGCACTATCGCGACAGGAGGGG
>DAFQ01000048.1:31443-50374 GCA_002497985.1 Euryarchaeota archaeon UBA4 | reverse complement strand
GGCGGCGGCAGGTAGCCCGTCGTCAGGATGAAGGAGCCTGCCCCCTTTGGAATAGCGTGGACGAGCACTGGACAGGGGCCCCAGCCATCGAGGGGGCATCTTCAAGGGAAATGTGGGTGGACTCCTCCGCGAGGGTCTCCCTGAGGGTGATGGAGTGGACTCCCGATTCCCCTTCCAACGAAACACCAGTGGTCTTCGTTCCCGGATGGGGATCCGTATTCGAAGGATGGAAGCCCCTGATCGAGGAGTGGGCGAGGCATCGTCGAATCGTCTACATCGAAACACGCGAGAAGGGGAGCTCTAGGATCAAGGGGCGGATATCGAAGAAGGACTTCACGGTAGACCGTCTGAATTCCGATATCGCTGAAGTCCTGGGATCTATGGGGATCGAGAGCAAGGAGGTTGACTGGTTCTCATCTTCACTGGGCTCGACCCTACTGGTAGATGCATTCCAGAAGGGGATTCTGTCAGGGAGGACATCCATCCTGCTCGCACCTAACCACGACTTCATATTCCCGATATGGGCGAGGTTCCTGATGAAAATCCCTCTGCCCAGATGGATGCATCCCAGATTGATGAGAGTGGCGATCTGGGCAGTTGACAGGAAGGTCAAGGAAGAGGGGCAGAGGATCCGCTACAGGAGGGCCCTACTCTCCCAAGACCTGGGGAAAATGCTTCTATCTGCTAGATTCCTGATGGGCTATTCACTGCCAATAGACCTCTCCTCAATCAGCGTCCCCTGTGCAATAATGACTGCATCTTCGGACAAGCTGCATGGAATGGAGAAGGTGCTTAGCATCGTAGAGAGGATACCAGGGGCCCTGATGATAGAGGTCCCATCTAACCAATATGCCCATGAGGCGGACGTTCTGAAGGAGATTAGGCAATTTCAGTCGTCTGTTTGAGTCGCACGGCCCACAATTAGCGATTCCCTGATGAAGGGCACTGTTGACGGCGGGACGAGAGCATGCGTGAGCAGTCGTCGTCGTTTGAGGTCGCGCGGGTTGTGCGTGAGCTTTCGAAAATGGTTGGTGCGAGAGTCAGGAAGGCGTATCAGCCCCACTATGAGCAGGTGGTCCTGAGGCTGAACAGGAAGGGCGACTCCAACAAGGATCTGGTCATAGTTCGAGGTAAGAGGGTCTACACTTCCACTAGAGACAGGCCCATGCCCCCAAATCCCTCCCAGTTCGCCATGGTTCTCCGGAAGCACCTTGGAAATTCTAGGCTGATAGGCGTTGAGCAACACGGTTTCGACCGTGTGATGATACTCGATTTCGAACATGGCGGAGGGAAGGTGAGGCTAGTGATAGAGCTCTTCAGGGACGGGAACATAGTCCTCATAGACGAAGAGGGAGTCATAATACAGCCCCTCACTCATGCCAAATATGCCAGCAGATCACTGAAGAAAGGAGTCGAATATGTCCCTCCCCCAGATGCCCTTGACCCTCGTGGAATGGAGATCGGGGCACTAGGGGCAATCCTGGATGATAGCGATAGTGACCTCATTAGGACAATTGCATCCAGGGCGAACCTCGGGAGGGTTTTCGGTTCGGCAGCATGCTCCTTGGCGGGAATCGATGAGGATTTTCCAGCCAATTCCCTGGATGAGGGACAAAGAGAGGCTTTGATGGGCGCCATTTCGAACATGCTGTCCGAGCTTGAAGATGGTGCGGGTGCAATCCTCTGGCTGACTGATGCCGAGGCAGTTTCGAAGTGGAAATCGGAATCTGAGCTGGAGGCTTTCTCTAGTGCAGAAATCCTGTCACCCATTTCTCTGTCCCATCTGGATGACTCGTTCTCCGTCAAGGTGGAGTCGGTGTCGGCTGCTCTAGACGGGGTTTTCGGGACTCACGACTCTGCGGCATTCATCCGTCGTGAGGAGGAGCGTCTAATTGAGTCCGGTTCTGATGAGCAGCAAGTCCTAGGAAAGCTGGATAGGAGGGCGGAGCAGCAACGGCAGGCCATCGGAAGATTCCACCAGAAGGCTGCGGTCTCGCAGGAGCTTGGTAAGGCGATTCAGGAGAGCTGGGAGCACGTGAACTCGATTCTGGAGCAATTTAACTCGGCCATAGAAGACTCGAACTGGCAGTCCGTGGCTGAGAAGTCACTGGGAATACCATGGATAGGGGGCGTTGACCCGAGGAAGAGGACGGTCGTGGCTTATCTTCCGGATGAGGATGGAGAGCCTGGCACCAGCATCACCCTGGAAGTCGACAAGACTGTCCATCAGAACGCTCAGAGGTATTTCGAGAATGGCAGGACTCAGAAGGAGAAGGCCAAAGGGGCGCAGACGGCACTAGACAAGACGGAAGCGTCACGAGAGCGAGAGGGGCGTAAGGCTGCCAAGGAGGCGGCCGCAGGCAGATTGCGTGCCGTGAGACGAAGCAGGAGATTCTGGTTCGAGAAGCACAGGTGGGCGATTCTCTCGGATGGCCATTTCCTGATTGGCGGGAGGGATGCAAAGGGGAACGACTCAGTTGTGAAGAAGCACCTGGGGTCCAAGGACCTCTATTTCCATGCGGACCTGCATGGTGCGCCATCCTGCACACTGAAGCTGAAAGATGGCCTAGTTCCCAACCAGAACCCAGCTGAAAGCATCCCCGAGGGAGTGGCTTCCCTCCAGATTTCCCAGAGTCTTGCAGATGGCGTCGATGATGCCAGGGAGCTTCCCGAATCCATCCATGGCGAGGCTGCTAGGATTTCCGTATGCTGGTCCAGAGCATGGGGCAGTGGTGGCGCGGCGGCGACGGCTTTCCACGTCAGACCCAGTCAAGTCTCCAAGACAACGGAGAGCGGTGAGTCTCTGGGAAGGGGTTCCTTCGTAGTCAGGGGACAGAGGAATTGGCACAGGGATCTGAAGCTTGAGTTGGCGATTGGCATGGGTGTTGTGAATGGCATACCCCTGCCTGTTGTCGGAACTACTGAGACTATTTCCGGGATGTTCGGGAGATGGGCCAGGATCACCCCTGGAAGAAGGAAGAAGGAAGATGTAGCGAATTCAATTTCGAAGGCGACCGGACTTACTCAGGACGACGTTCTTTCCTGCCTCCCCCCTGGAAACTGCTCTATCGAGGACCATGGCCTAATTGGTTCCTGAGAGCTTCCCAGTCTGGCGCGGTGATGCCATAAATAGCCGCATCAACGAAGTGGTCGTACAACCACTCCCTGTCCTTTGCTATTCCCTCAAGTGTCATTCCAAGACGCTCTGGAACTCCTCTGCTAACCGTATTCTCTACTGCGACCAGGATTGTCGACCTGTGGAGTTTCAAGTCGTCGAAGCAGTGGTCGATGAGGCGGGTACAGCATTTGGTAACTATTCCGCCTCCCGTGACATCCTCTGACAGCCAGTATCCGACAGTGAACCTGCGGTTGCCCCAATCAATCGAGTTGAGTCCGACGGTCCCGACTATGGATCCCCCGAGTAAAATCAGGTACATGCAGCCATTCTCCGTATAGGCGCCCTGTCTAATCGCAGCGGACTCCTCTTCGATGGTGGTAACATCATCGAGCCATGGCAGCCACTCTCTGAGGTACTGCCTATTTTCGTCGATCTTGGAAAATAATTCCTCGGCATCCCCCTCTATTGGTATCCTGAGTTCCAATCCGTCCTCGACTAGCAAGGAGTCAGCCGGGCGATAAGAGGAAGGCATGGTTTTTCGCATGTGTAGCACCTATTGAGTGATTCGCAAGTTGCGACAATGCTTCAAGCGAGGACTCCCGGGGGTGACTCATGAGCGGTGGCGGACATGGGGACTGGACCTACTCCGAGTACCTCAATCTACACGAGTTACTAGACCTCCAAGGGGAAGAGAGGTCCATCAGTGCAGATGAGATGCACTTCATTATTGTTCATCAGACATTCGAGCTATGGTTCAAGCAAGTAATCAGGGAGCTCTCCGAGGTCAGGGACATACTGGGGCAAGTTCCCGTTCCTGAAGACGAGATTCCGCGAGCGGTCGAGCATCTTGGTAGGACCACGGAGATTTTCCGACTTATGGCCAATCAATGGACCGTACTGGAGACTCTGACGCCCCAGGGTTTCCTGGCTTTCAGGGACGGGCTTGGCAGCGCTTCGGGATTCGAGTCTTTCCAAATGAGGGAGTTCGAGATCCTTCTGGGACTGGAAGACTCGGATAGGATTGGCGGGGTCAATGCCTTGGATGCATTCAGGAAAATGGCCCCCAGGGGCGAGCAGCACGAGAATGTACTCGCCAGGCTAGAGGAAGTGTCTTCGAAATCTAGCCTTGCAGAATCCCTGATGCTTTGGGTGGAAAGGACCCCCATCATGGGATCCTTTTTCGAGTCCGAAAAGGACGATGAGTCTGTCCTCCATTATGTGGATGCGCACCTGAGTGCACACAAGGGAATATGCGACTCTGCCTCTGGTTCCTCTGAGATGATGGCTGCTAGGATGAAGGCGTCCCATGAATCTGCGATTTCATTCCTGAAGCCGGATGGAACGCCGGATAGAAAAAGAGCGGGGCTGTTGTTCATCGAGTCTTACAGGGAGCTGCCCCTTCTAGCCTGGCCGCGTAAGCTGATTGATGCAGTGGTCGAGCTCGAGGAGTCGATGGTGAAGTGGCGTCACTCGCATGCTAGAATGGTAGAACGAATAATGGGCAGGAGAATTGGGACAGGGGGAACCAGTGGTGTCGATTATCTGGATGCCACGTCTGAGTATCGAATTTTCAAGGACCTTTGGGCCGTTAGAACCATCCTAGTCAAGCCACAGAAGCGACCGGAGCTAGTGAATTCGGAATTCTACGGGTACAACTCTGCAAAAGAGTGACTTTTCGGTTTATTCTATCGGACCCTTGAAGTCTCCTTGTCCTCTCGAACGTCGTATGCCGGAAGCGGTGATTTGCGGATATGCACGCACTCCCTTCGGCAAGTTCAGGGGAGGCCTCTCAGAATACTCCGCTCCAGAACTTGGAACCATGGCGGTTTCTGAGCTCTTGAATCGGGCCGGGATAGATCCAGCAAGTGGCGATATCGATCAAGTGTACATGGGACAGGTGCTCCAGGCTGGTTCTGGGCAAGCCCCTGCAAGACAGGTCGCTCTAGGAGTAGGGATGCCTCACTCGACCCCCTGTACCACAATAAACAAGGTATGCGGCTCTAGTCTGAAATCCGTGATGATTGCAGCTTCCGAAATTAGATCCGGGATGGCATCACTGGTAGTGGCCGGAGGAATGGAGTCAATGACGAATGCTCCCCGATTTGTCAGGAGCGCGAAGAGAGGCGAGGATGTCCCTTACAAGTCACTTCTTTCCATATTGTCACACGATGGTCTTGAGGACGCTTACACCGGCGAGAAAATGGGCAACACCGGCGAGACCTGTGCTCGCGAGTTTGGGATTTCCAGGGAACGGTCTGACTCTTATTCAGTTAGGTCCCATCGCCTCAGCAATACTGGCTGGGAAGAGGGTTGGCTAGCTTCAGAGTGCTTCCCAGTGGGGGGGTTGGACACAGACGAGGGGATCAGGGCCGATACGGACATGGAAGGACTCTCGTCATTGGTTCCGGTCTTCGATGACTCTGGGCAGGTGACCGCTGGCAATGCAAGTCAGGTATCGGATGGCGCCTCTGCGGTTCTAGTCGCATCGGAGGACAGGGCGCGTGAAATTGGTTTGCCCATACTAGCTAGGATAGTTGACTACACGACATCCGGTGTTTCTCCCGAGAGAGTCATGGCAGCCCCGATTCCTGCTGTGGAAGATCTTCTAGAGAGGAACGGGATCGATTCCTCGAACATAGATTTGTTCGAGCACAATGAGGCCTTCGCATCTGCTTCATGTGCGATTATGGACCATTTTGGTGTTCCTGATGACTGCTTCAACATCCACGGGGGCGCGATTTCGATTGGGCACCCCCTAGGGGCGACCGGTACGAGATGTCTGATGACCCTCGTGAACGGCCTCATCCGTACCGAAGGGAGATTGGGGGTTGTCACGATTTGCCTCGGCGGGGGAAATGCAGTGGCAATGCTTGTTGAGCGCCTTTGAGGGAAATCCACGCCCCTAAAGGGGCGATGAGCAGTAAGAGCCCTTATGTGGGGGGCTCCGGTCGGGCGCCCGATGGTCAAGCCTGCAAGACACCACACACGCTTCGAAAAGGCGCGAATTATTGGCGCTAGGGCGCTTCAGATAAGCATGGGAGCACCCCTATACGTCACCGAGGACGAGTTGCGGGAGAAGTTCAGTGAGGAACTCATCCAGCTCTATGGAGTTGATGAGGCCAAGGAGAGAGTGGTTCTTGATCCAATGAAGATAGCCACTCTTGAGTATGAGGAAGACAAGATTCCCATCGATGTCGAACCTCACCTAGAGGAAGAGTGAGCTCCGGAAGGGGTGGTTATCTTGCTCGGCCCAATTAGGCAGGGTGTGGAAAAACTCTCAGATGTGGTCAACCCCAAGAAGGCCACAGCTGCGCTAGTAATCCTGACTGTAATCGTGATAGGGATTGGCGGAACAATCAGGATTTACGATGCAGGCGAGTCGTGTCCGGATTGGCCTACTTGCTTTGGGACGTTTGGATTTGACATTTCTGAGGATGAGCAGGGAGAGTGGTGGGATGCTAATCCAGAGGAGGCTGACTCCAGGGGTTCTGGGCACAGATACACTTCTTTCCAAATATTCACAGAGTGGTTTCACAGGCTTCTAGCAGGGGCAATACTGGGCCCATTGGTGATTTTGAACTGGATTGTAATAAAATCGGATGATGAGAAGTCATCTAGATCGAAAAGGGCCGCGGCGGCTTCTCTGATTCTTATCCTATGGCAAGGGGCTGTTGGATGGCTGACTGTTGAGCTTGATAATGAGCATTGGAGCGTTGCACTACATCTCGGTTCTGCATTGGCCTTCTTGCTGTGTCTGATCTGGCTGTGGATGGAGCTATGCAAGGACGATGATGAATTGCCCAATTGGCTGACCTTCGATCCATTGCTAGCAAAGAAATGGGGGCCCATATTGGGCTGGATGAGCCTTGGGACGCTGTTCACACTATTCTCTGGAGCCTTTGTTTCCACTACACCGGGTGCGAACTATGGGTGCGGAATTGGCGGATTCGCTGAATCTTGGCCACTTTGCAACGGGGAGGTTTTTCCTGCGATAGAGGATTGGGAGATCCAATCTCAGGTCATCCATAGGTGGTTGGTTGGTGCGATTGGAGCATTCCTAATCTCTGCATCCTACATGATTCGGAAAGACTGTGCTCATGGACAAGGGGGAACTGTGCTGAAGACCTGGATATTCGCCGCCACTCTGATTTACGTCGCAAATGTTGCTTTAGGGGGGCTCTACATTCTTTCTTGGGAGCCGGATGGATTCTTCGAGTTCCTCTCGTTGGCCCACTTGATGGTAGCCGCTGCGGCTTTCTCGACCCTAGCTACAGCCTGGCTGGGCCTGTCCGTTATCTCAATGAGGGATAGCAGCCACTAAATATCCACATGAAAAGGAGGGTTGAGATGAGCGGTGCTATCGAGTCATACTTCTCCCTAACTAAGCCCCGTGTTGTCGTCCTTCTCCAGATCACTGCACTATGCGCCACATTGTCTCATGACTTCCTTAGTGAGGCTGGACTAGGCATGGCAACTTTAGAGACCATGGCAATAGTATTGGTAGGCGGGTACCTGACCGCAGGAGGAGCCAATGCGATCAACATGTGGTATGACAGGGACATCGATCCGATGATGAGGAGGACTGCCGATAGGCCCATTCCGTTGGGCGAGGTATCGCCAAATTCGGCATTGTTCTTCGGCGTTCTTTTGTCGATATTGGGAACTCTATGGCTGATTGTTCTAGCGAACGAAGTTGCTGCCTTTTGGGCGGCCTTCAGTGTGCTGTTCTATGTCTTCATCTACAGCATTTGGCTGAAGAGGTCTACGCCCCAGAATATTGTGATTGGCGGGATAGCCGGATCGACTCCCCCACTAGTTGGTTGGGCCTCTGCAGAAAGTGACCTCCAACTTTCTACAGAATCTGCATCATTGTTCATTGATTCGGTTACAGACATTGGGGGTTTGATGCCGTGGTTCATGTTCGTGTTAATCTTCCTCTGGACTCCTCCTCACTTCTGGGCACTTGCACTCTACCGCTCAAAGGAATATGGCGAAGTCGGCATTCCAATGATGCCGAATGTGAAGGGCCCTGAAAGGACCCTGCTTGAAATGAAAATCTACGCCATATTGCTAATTATTTTGTCCGCAGTAGCGCCGATAGCCTATGGTGGCCTGAATCAGGGGGACATGCTCTATCACGTTCTGGGGTGGAATGCAATTCTTCTGAGTTCATGGTACGCTAGCACAGTTTGGAGGATTGACCTAGGTGAGTTACCTGATGAGGACGGCAGAATGGCTACAGCATCACGATCATTCATTGATTCCATGGTTTACCTGGCACTGGTATTCGTGATGATTGTGACTTCAAGCATCGGACTCACTGGAGCCATTATTGGAGCCATCCTTACCATGTCTTGGGTGATTAGAATTGAGTTGACTAAACGATCTTCGGCGAGTCAATCATAGAAGTGAGTGGCCCGATGCCTTCAAGCACTGAGCGGGATGTTGACAACCGTAGAGGACTGGGGCGAGGCCATGGATGAGAAGGAGCTAATCTACGATTGGAACACCATCGACTATGAAATCGAAAGAGATCCTTCCAATCATCCGCATGAGCTTTGGTTTGATGATGAGACTCTTCGTGACGGTCTCCAGAGTCCCAGCGCGAGCAATCCCACCATTGAGCAGAAGCTAGAGCTGATTGACTTCATGGAGAAACTCGGGGTTCAGAAAGTCGACCTTGGGCTACCTGGAGCAGGTCCCTTCCACGTTGGGCACATAGACGCAATGCTAAGCCACATGGGAGAGAGCGATTATTCGCTAAGGCCTGGTTGCGCGGTTAGGACCGTGGTCTCCGATATTGAGCCACTTGTCGAGCTTCAAGCAAAGCATGAGCGTCAGATACAAGCCAGTGCCTTCCTCGGAACTAGTCCCATCCGTCAATACACAGAGGGATGGACAATGGAGAAAATTATGTCCACTGCAGAATCTGCGGTGACATTCGCGGTTGACAATGACATTCCTGTGATGTTTGTCACTGAAGATACCACTAGAAGCAAGCCTGAGGAAATCAAGGAGGTTTATTCTAGGGCCATTGAACTTGGGGCTGACAGGATTTGCGTTTGCGATACATGTGGCCACGTGACACCTAATGGGGTGAGGAAGCTACTACGATTCATACAAGATGAGGTCATTCCAGACTCTGGTGCGAAGCGTCGTGAGATAGAAGTCAATTGGCATGGGCACCAGGATCGTGGACTCGGGGTCGCCAACAATCTAGCTGCCTATGAGGCTGGGGCTGATGTTATCCACGGTACAGCTCTGGGTGTTGGAGAGAGGGCTGGAAACGCGCCATTGGATCAGACTCTGGTAAATCTGAGTCTTATGGGGGTAATTGAGAATGACCTGACCTCATTGAATGAGTACATGAGGAAGGCTAACGAGTACATTGGAGTCGCCTTGCCCAGAAATTATCCAGTTTTCGGAGCGGACGCATTCGAAACGGGTACGGGCGTGCACGCGAGTGCCGTAGTTAAGGCCATGACGAAGGGAGATCATTGGCTGGCCGACAGGGTCTACTCGGGGGTCCCAGCAGGTGACTTTGGGCTCAAGCAGATTATCAGAATCGGTCACATGAGTGGCAGATCGAATATCACGTGGTGGTTGAGTCAAAATGGGTACGAGGCTTCTGAAGGCCTGGTTGAGCACATGTTCGAGGTAGCGAAATCTCAGAGAAGGCTGATGACTGATGAAGAAGTACATGCAGAGATTGAGGGTTTTCAATCATAGAAATTGTGACTCAAGAGGCTAACTTCTACCACTAACGGCTATATGTCGTACTTACGCGAGAATGGCTATGCGAAACGCGTTTGCGATGACGGTCATGCTCTTATTTTCCTCAATTGCAGGAGTATCATCGGGTGACTATGTCGATGAGAGGGATGATCATATCGTTCATGACCCAATAGTCCCGACATACTCAATCGCAGTTCAATTATCACTAAAGCGCGCTGAAGACCTCAATTCGTATTCCCAGGAGCAACTTGACTCTACTAACGATTGGCTTGTCATTACTGGTATGGAAATGGGGAGTCATCTGAGTTCCAAGGCGGGGCCAGACAACACACAGAGGGCCCCGATTCTGGAAGGAGCCTACATTTGGGAGTTCACTGATCCCACTAGGTCGGTGGATAGTCTTCGTGAGTCGTTAGTTTATGGCGAAATTGAGTCATTCTCCCCCCTTGTTATGAAGCAGCAGTATCCTCGTTTCGTCCCCGATGACCCCGAGTTCCCTGCCCAATGGCACCTGAGTAACACTGGACAAACCAATGGAGTCTCTGGGGAGGATTCCAACATTACTGGGGCATGGGACAATTACAACGGCTCGGGCGTGGTAATTAGCGTCGTTGACGATGGCTTGGACAAGGACCACCCCGACATATCCCCTCGCTATTCGTCCCTGCTCTCCTATGACTGGTGCAACGACGATACTGATCCCACCCCCTCATCGTTCAACGGACATGGAACATCGGCAGGTGGTGTTGCTGCTGCAGCGGGAGATAACAATCTGTACGTCACCGGCGCTGCCTACGGAGCTACAATAGCTGGATCTACGCTGATAGCCTGTTGGGCTGGGGACCAGACAGAATCGGAGGCCCTCAGCTATGAGAACGATGATATTGACATTTACACGAACTCATGGGGCCCAAGTGACGATGGGCAGACTCTGGAGGGCCCGGGGCCCCTCACTACTGCTGCATTCGAGGAAGATGCTTACGGAGGCAGGGAGGATCTCGGGAACATTCTGACTTGGGCTGCGGGAAACGGTCTTGGGTCCAATGACAATGCCAACTATGACGGGTACGCGAACAGCAGATACACGATTGCAGTGACGGCAATAGACCATGATGGCGATCAGTCTTACTACGCGGAACCAGGGGCTAATATCCTGATAGCGGCACATTCGAATGGGGATGGAGAAGGCATCACCACAACTGACATTACTGGCTCTGGGGGGTACAACAATTCCGGCAATGTCACTCACGATTTCGGTGGCACCTCCAGTGCGACTCCACTTGCAGCCGGAGTAATCGCATTGGTCCTAGAAGCGAACGAGGACCTGACTTGGAGAGATGTTCAGCACATTCTCGTTAACAGCGCACGCAAGAACGATGCCAGCGATTCATCTTGGGAAACGAATGGCGCCGGTCATGAAGTCTCTCACAAGTATGGCTTTGGCGCGATAGACGCGGGTGCTGCGGTAAACCTCGCAGAGGGTTGGTCTCTTGTTGATGAGGAGGTCAACCTCACATTCAATCCCGCGATTTCTGCGACCTCGATTCCGGATTCCAACTCAACTTGGACAGAGTTTGACCTTGACGTGCAAACTGACATTCAAATTGAGAGTGTAGATGTCATAGTCAACATCTCTCACAACTCGAGAGGGGACCTCGACATCGTACTGGTCTCCCCAACCGGAAAGGAGTCTTGGCTAGCGGAGAGCCGTAATGACAATGGAAACAATTACTACAATTGGATTTTCAACACAGTTCACCATTGGGACGAATCCTCCATCGGAGAATGGACTCTCAAGATACGGGACACGGACTCAGGCACCTCCGGGACCTTGGATTCATGGGGCATGATTATCCATGGAATGGATGCAGATCTGGACCATGATGATGATGGCCTTGAAGACCTTAACGAGACAGGCGTATGGGGCACTGACCCGTATGACGCAGATACGGATGATGATGGCCTGGATGACTTCCAGGAGGTCATGATCTTCGGAACTGACCCTCTTTCAGTGGACAGCGACCTTGACGGCCTGAATGACTATTCCGAGGCCATTATCCTTGGAACCGACCCACTTGACAGCGATTCTGACGATGACGGCCTGTCAGATGGTGCCGAGGTGAACTTCTGGTCGAGCGATCCGCTGGTTTACGATCCAGACGCCGACAGCGATCTATTCTACCACTTCAACGACTGTGACGACTCTGACCCCCTTGTAAACCCAGGAAGGCCAGAGATGCTGAACGGAATAGACGACGACTGTGATGAGATGACTGACGAGGGATTCAACTTCACAGATGCAGATGGCGATGGGCTGGTTGACTGGTCCGAGTTCCACGTTCACAACACAGACCACCTTGATGCCGACACAGATGATGATGGTCTCCGAGATGGGATAGAGGTCAATACTCATGGTTCGGACCCGAACTGGGCTGATCCGGACGAGGATTCTGACGGTTGGCATTGGTTCTTGGATTGTGATGACGAGGATGAGTTCAGGTCCCCCGGTCTGCCCGAGATTCTGGATGGGATCGACAATGACTGCGACGAAGAAATGGATGATGGTTTTGACTCGGTGGATACGGATGGAGATCTGCTTAGTGACTTCGAGGAGTACCACAACTTGTCCACCAACCCTTACAACGGTGACACTGATGGCGATGGCCTACCGGATGGATATGAATTGACGGACTCAATGTCAGACCCACTAGTGTATGACCCTGACAGTGACAGTGATGGCGTTTACTGGTTTGATGACTGCGACGACGATGACTCCGAAATGTCCCCCTACTTGCCAGAATCTCTGGATGGCAAGGACAACGATTGCGATTTGAGCATCGACGAGGACTTCTATGACACGGACGAGGACGAGGACGGTCTGTTGGACTACGACGAGTATCACAACTTCACAACAGACCCGAATGACCCTGATACCGACGACGATGGACTAACTGACGGCGAGGAGATCCTGTCGACTATGTCAGACCCCCTGAAGTACAACTTCGATAACGATGGCGATGGTTTCAGAGACTTCGAGGACTGTGAGGATTTGGTTGATACCATCAATCCGAATGGGGTTGAAACTTGGAACGGATGGGACGATGACTGCAGCGGAGTGATCGATGACGGTCTAGACAGAATGCAGTTGGTTTCAATGACACCTGGAATCTCGGAGGTTTTCAGATGGGAGTCTGTGAATGACAGTTTGGTCCTCTCGATTGGTGCCGTACCAACCCAGATAGAAGCTAGTGTTTCGTGGAAGTTCGGAGACTACACCCTTACAGATAACATCAGTAATGGTGGATTGAAGATATCTATCCCTTCGATAGACTGCGACTCCCCGGATAGCAATCTTGCAATACAACTGTGCTCAGAGGGCAGTAGCCCACAACAAGTGACTGCATTGATGGTAGACAGTGGCGAAGTCACTGAATTGGTCTGGAACTTGGACATGGTGGTTTGGGAGCCCCCACTCAGTTTGAGTGAGAAAATTCTGGGATTCATACTGAGTCCGGCGGGTGTAGTTGTGTCCCTTTTGGGTGTGATTTGCCTGATTGGAGGAGCACTTCTCATAGGTTCCAGGGTCTCTTACAAGAGGCAATTGAAAGAGGCATACGAATTCTACGATATCAATCCCGAGATTAACAACGTCGGGGTTGAGCATCAGAGCTACGCACTACCTAGCGCCCCAGATGTTTCGAGTTTGTTATCCGGAGGGGGTCAGGCGCAATCGTCTTATTCCCCCACGGAGATAGACGAGGATACCGGACTTCCCAGAGCCCCCAAGTTTGACTAGTCAAGGGTCGGCTTCAGCTGCTTCCTCTTCGACGCCCGCCGGGTCGTTGACGCCCCACTCTGCATCGACTGAACCGCCTGACCACTCGCCACCTACCGTGATGTCCTCAACATCGTCATCTTCACGCCAGGGGGGATCTCCATCGGACCCCGCTATTACGAGGCAATCATCTTCGTCCAGCCTCTTCCGGATTGTCTTAACCCCCTTTGAAACAGGCAATATGTGCCCAACGGGTGTACCAGCAGTTACGAAAGGATGCGTGGCCGAACAAATGATCAGCCCCTTATTTGGTGACGTGACCTCGTGAGTTTCTGAGGGCCTTTCTGGATTCGTCACAGTTGCGACAACCTCGCCCTCGTCGACGAAGCTTCCAGCGGGGGCCAGAACATCGAGCAGCCCACCTTGATCTGACCTAATCCACACTGAACCGGAGGCCAGTATACGAAATCTTGGCCTACTAGGGTGACCTGGTATCATCCTCAGTCCACGTAGGACGTTCAGTATCCCATAAATGGAAATCTGCACGGACTCGGGGTCCGACTCATTCGGCCCGCCTCCCTCAAATGTGATGCAGGCAATATCTGATTCGTTTGTCAACCTCCTGAGTGATCCCTTGGGGCCGACGTTATCCAGTATTGCCTCTATTCCGAATGACCTTGCGATTTTATTACTAGACGCATGGGCCAGATTGGCCCTGATTTGAGGCATGTTTGTTCTGCCGAATGCAGCAGTGTGCAAGTCGATGACGTAATCGCTACCGACGATGACCTCATTCCAAATCTTGTGAGCTACCCTAAACGTCGTATTGCTCTCTGGCTTGCCCGGGAAAGCTCTGTTCAGGTCCCGGCCATCTGGCATGTAGCGGCTTTGTCTACGGTATCCCGGCATATTCACTACGGGAACAATTCGGAGGGTGCCAGACATTACTTCTGGATCTATTGGTTTCCCAGGGCCGACGAAATTTGGCCCTGTCAAGTAAGTTAGTGCCAGTGGGCCAACCAGTTCATTCCCATGGACTGCCCCCAGGAGAGTCACGACTGGCCCTGGCCTAGAGCCATGGATCACTGTGACTGGAGTTGGCCACGATTCACCGATATCCACTGAAAGGAGATCGAACTCTATCCTCCTGGTGGACCCAGGAGAAATTCTCTTCCTCATGAAATTGTGATTCTTCGGGCCGCTCTGTCTGGACCATTTCTTGGGAGTCCCTGCACTGCCCTCCAATGCCCTCTCTATCTCCCTCCTCCTCCTCTTGGGTATCTGGTTTGCTACCTTCAGTGGAGTGAATCTCCTCCTCTTGGACCGAGGAGTGAGGGACTCGGGCCTTGGCTTAGGAGTCTCGTCAGATGAGTCGCTATGTGGTTCGGACAACGCCCTGCCCAGTCGGTCCGACATAAATAGGGTACCTTGTGGGAAAATTGGGAATTATTCAATTCCCCAAGGCCCCTCGGGCACTCATGAGCGAATGGGAAGGAGTCTCGGTCCAAGAGGAGTTTGCGCCGAGCAGCATATGCTTCGGATGTGGCCCTTCCAATCCCCAGGGACTACAAATTCGATCATTCAGAACAGAAAACGGGTTGGAGATGGAGTTCACTGCATCCGATGAGCACCAAGCATTCCCCGGCATGGTTAACGGTGGGATAATTGGCACCTTACTAGACTGCCATGGAAACTGGGCAGCGGCAATTGCATTGATGGAAAGGAACGGCATGGATAATCCTCCTTGCACGGTTACAGCGAGTTACAGTATCAAGTTGCGACGGCCCACCCCTCACGGAGAGAAAATGCTGATTCAAGCTCGAATTACAGAAATCAAAGAGGATCGGGCTGAGGTCAGCATGACGTTGTCTTCCAATGAGAAAGTGTGTGCAACCGGAGAGGGGCTTTTCGTAGCAGTAAAGGAAGGCCATCCTGCTTATCATCGTTGGAATTAGGCTTGATGCTCGGCATCCTTTAGAACGGCCGAACTAGAGAGAGTGCGTGGAACGGGTAGCGCGGGGCCTAGAGGAACTTGGTCTCGATTCGAGATTGGTTGACTTCCTAAAGGATGAGTGGGGAATAGAGAGTCTATTTCCACCGCAAATGGAGGCCCTCCCTAGTGCTCTAGATGGGGGGAATCTCATGCTAACTATCCCCACGGCTAGTGGAAAATCATTGGTTGCATACCTAACTATGCTACATCGACTGAGCGGGGACCTTGCTGGAAGCAGGGGGCTATACATTGTGCCACTGAAGGCATTAGCATCGGAAAAGGTCGGTGAATTACGGGAGATTGCAGGTTCTGTAGGATTGAAGGTAGGGATTGCGATAGGTGATAGAAGCAGTGAGAATATAGGGGTTGCAGATGCGGACATAATAGTCTGCACCAGCGAGAAATTGGACTCGATGCTCAGGACCAATGAGGAGCTCCTGGAAAAGATCGGCGTAGTGGTATCAGATGAGTTCCATTTGCTGAATGACCCGAGCAGGGGGCCAACTCTGGAGGTTATTCTTTCAAGAATCAGACATGAGAGGCCAGATGCACAGATTATTGCTCTTTCAGCCACGGTTGGCAATGCTGAGTCTCTAGCAAAATGGCTGGATGCTGATTTGGTTAAGTCCGAGTGGCGTCCCGTTTCCCTACATTGTGGAGTGATGAGCAATTTGGAAATTAGGGTACACAGGATAGAGGGGGACGAACCAGAAGAGTGGCCAACGGAAAGAGGGCTTGTTGGTAAGAAGACGAAATCTCTTCAAGCAGCTCTAGACGATACGGTTTCCTCCAATGGCCAACTGCTGGTATTTGTTTCTTCAAGAGCGTCCGCCCAGAAGGAAGCGCGGGATTTGTCCGAGCATGTACTGAAGTCACTGGATAGGGAAGACTGCCCCTATGATCATGATTTGGTATCAAAGTGGAATAGCATTTCATCGAAAATCAATAGGGGCGAGGAGTCGTCTTCCGTTGGGAAGTCCCTATCAAACTCGGTGCAGGGGGGTGTTGCATTCCATCATGCTGGGCTGACTTCAAGCCAGAGGAGTGCTATTGAGGATGCATTCAAGGGAGGGGTACTGAATTGTATAGTTGCAACTCCCACCCTAGCACAAGGAGTGAATTTGCCCGCTAGGAGGGTTGTGGTAAGAGATTACAGAAGATGGAACACTGCAGCCAGTGCTTCAATGCCACTCCCCATTATGGAAGTCAGACAGATGCTGGGGCGTGCTGGAAGGCCCAAATACGACGAGCACGGAGATGCTTGGATTATCGCGAAAGATAGGCAGGAGGAGGAACGTATTGTTGACTTGTACCTACGAGGGGAACCGGAAGATGTGGTTTCAAAACTAGCAAGTCCAATGGCAGTGAGAGCGGTGGAAGACCCCGCACTTCTGAGTCACTGTCTTTCAATAATTGCAACAGGAGGGATTTCCGATAGATACTCACTAGGACGTTTTTTTGGGATGACTTTCTTGGCGACCCAGATGAATTCCGAGGCCTTGGCTAGCAGGCTGGACGATGTTATTGATTGGTTGGCAGATAATGGCATGATTGTCAGGGAAGGAGAGTCTGACAAGGTAGCAGCTAGGATGATGGAAGAACAGCCCGACGAGCCTTCAGAAGAAGACTGGGAGGACGAGGCCCCTTCGTGGGCAAACTCTGCAGCTGATGCTCTTGGAATAGAGCTGGCAAGGCATGTTGAAGTTAGAAGGAATATCCAGTCTAAGAGGAGGGGGCCGGCCATTTTCGGATTTAGAAAGGCCAGTGTAATTGATCCCGAGGAAGAAATTTCAGCAGAGTCCCCATCGATGACCTATTCTGCAACGCCCCTGGGAAAAAGAATTGCTAGGCTGTATCTGAACCCCCTTTCTGGAAGAATACTCCGAGACGGTGCTTCAAGAGCAATGTCGATCCTGACTGGAAGGGACGAGTCGGGGCAAGTCTCACCCATGGGACTCCTGCATCTTGTGTCATGTACTCCGGATTTCATGCCGCTCTGGATTAGGAAAAATGACTTTGACAAGGTTCAAGCGGCCCTGCATGGACATGAAAGAGAATTTCTTGCAGAGGCCGTTGATATGGAGGATGATAGGAGAATGAAGGCGGCCCTGGTCATTCAATCCTGGATGGAGGAAGATGGCTTTGGCACGATAGAGTCGGAATGGGGAGTTCAGCCAGGGGATCTCCGAAGCCGCGTCGAGTTGGCAGAATGGTTACTTTATTCGACTAGGCAGATTGTGGCTGATGATGATGAACTGTCCTTGATGGGAAGAGACGCACACAGAACTCTTGTGGAGGCGATTGACGAGGTTCATCGAAGAGTCAGGTATGGGTGCAAGACAGACCTCCTGGGACTTGTAGCATTGAGAGGCGTAGGGAGAGTCAGGGCCAGAGAAATGACTACACTACTAGGTGTCTCTGAGGCTTCCGATGTTGCTGAATTGACAGAAAGGGACCAGTCAATGCTAGCAGATCTTAGAGGCTGGAGTCCGAAACTTGTTGATAATCTGGTTCAAACCGCTAGTCGTGCAATGAGGAGGCGCTCTCGGTAGTATCTTCAATCGGACGGTCAACAGAGAGTATGAGGGAGAGAGATGCTGCCGTGGTACCCTGCTTGGTGCATTGAATTCGAAGAAGCTGTTTCAGACCCTTCCGTCGTGGTGTCGAAGGTTAACGAGTGGAGGCCCAATGATAGGTGGTTCATTCTCGCTGAGGAAGCAGCTGGAAGTGAATCGCACCTCTGGACAGTTTGGTATTCCACAAGGAAGAAGGAGGTGTCTGATTCCATGGTCGCTAGGGATGTGTCCGCTGAGTTCCTTAGGATCATTTCTGGCACCCACCAGATTAGCTTGGCGATAGAAAGGTCGGGATTGTCAAGTGGCGACAAGAGAGCCTGGATAGTTCATCTCCCAGAATTCGATGTTGGAGAGTCGCTTGGAGACTTGTCGATTCCCCGTAGCACATACAATGATGCGGACAAAGAGGCCACTAGAATCCAAGAGCACCTAGGTGCAAGATTGCTAGCCACCAGGCCGATAGCGACAATCTCTGGATTGGAGAGAATTGGTGCGATTGCTAGGGGGCAACAAGTGGAAAATAGCGAGATGGAGTCGCTTTTCATACTTCATGCTGCTATGGCGGATATGTGAATTGTACATTTCAGGGTCAACATCAAAACCAAGTTTCCCGCAGAGCAGTTCATGAAATCCGGAAGTTTCGTCCCAGATGATTTCGATGCGAGCAAATGGAGCAACATAGAGCCCTATGTGGATGAGCTTCTGAATAGGGATCTGAGTTGCTCTGGATGCCT
>DAFQ01000048.1:29911-31059 GCA_002497985.1 Euryarchaeota archaeon UBA4 | reverse complement strand
GCGCTGCTCTATATCGGAATGACTTGTGACACTGAGAGTCAAGAGAAGCGCGATTCGTTCATGGAATTTGTAGAAAATGTTCGTCCGAAGCTTTCAGAGTTCTCAGATTCCCTGAATAAGAGGATAGTCGGACATCAATCAGTAGACGATCTTCCTCCTCGATATGACCTAATGGTCAAAGGCATGAAAAACGACATTGAGATTTTCCGGAAGGAGAACATTCCACTAGGGGTGGAACAGACCAGACTTGTTACCGAAGCTCAAACAATAAACGGTGCAATGACCGTGATGTTCGAAGGAGAAGAGAAGACCCTTCCCCAAATGAGGGGATACATGGAGTCAAACGAACGGGATATCCGTGAGAGTGCTTGGAAGGCCGTGGTTGACAGGAGGGGGACGGACTCAGAGAGGCTCTCTGAGATATTCGATGAATTGGTTTCCATCCGTCACCAAATGGCGGTAAACGCGGGATTCGGGAGCTACACTGACTACATGTTCAGAGCAATGCACAGATTTGACTACTCGAAGGAGGACTGCATGGAATTCCATGACTCGATAGAGAAGGTTTGCATGCCGCTATTGCATGAAATAAATGAGTCCAGAGTCTCCGCACTGGGTCTTGACAAGCTTAGGCCATGGGATGTAAACGAGAAGACTGGGGTCGGACCCGACATAGAGGGCAGACCACCATTGAGACCATTCGAAGACGTTGAAGAAATGGTCTCTAAGCTATCAGTGATGTTTCACGGGATGTCTGACGTCCTAGGCTCTATGTTCGATAAACTGGTAGAGATGGACACATTGGACCTAGACACTAGGAAAGGAAAGGCCCCAGGAGGTTACCAATACTACCTGGAGAAGAGCAGGGTCCCGTTCATCTTCATGAACGCAGCAGGACTACAGGGGGATCTGGAAACAATGATTCACGAGGCTGGACATGCCTTCCACTCACTTTACTGTGGTCATCTTGAATTGATAGATGAGCGTGACTACCCAATCGAGTTCGCGGAAGTTGCATCGATGTCAATGGAACTACTGACTCAGCCGGAATGGGATATTTTCTACGAGGGAGGGGATGCAAACAGAGCTAGGCGTGCGCATCTCGAAGGAGTGATATTCCTACTTCCCTGGATTGCCACTATCGACTC
>DAFQ01000048.1:24111-29511 GCA_002497985.1 Euryarchaeota archaeon UBA4 | reverse complement strand
GAAAGATTCGGTTCCCATATGGATTGGTCTGGGTCCGATAATTTCAGGGATGTTTCCTGGCAGGTTCAGGGACACCTGTATGGCGCCCCATTCTACTACATCGAATACGGAATAGCTCAACTGGGTTCTCTACAACTATGGCAGACACACCGAAGAGACAGAGGAAAGGCACTGGAAGACTATGCCAATGCCATGACTCTGGGTAACACGAAGTCACTGCCCGACCTTTTCTCAGCGGCGGATCTGACCCTTGGATTCAGTGAAAGCCACCTAAGTCCACTAATTGACGAGATTGGAATGGCTATGCAAGAGCTCGCATAGACAATCGGACACGGGGCCCGCGGGTGATCAGTCCCGCAGACCCTCGGTTGTCACGTTGAAGACCGCCTCTCCATCTGGCAGGTTTGGACTGTCGACCAGGCGGGCTATTCTCCGACCCCCCTTGGACTTCCTCAGATATAGGCGGAATGTGCTGGCGTGGGCCAGAATGTGGCCCCCTATTGGCTTCGTGGGGTCACCCCACATTGCATCTGGCTTGGAATGGACTTGATTTGTAACGAGCACTATGGCGTTATTGATATCGGCCAGCTTCTTTAGGTCCTTCAAGTGGCGATTTAGCTTCTGCTGCCTAGCCGCTAGCATTCCCCTTCCCAGGTACTCTGCCCTGAAGTGGCTGGTCAATGAGTCGACTATTATTAGCCTGACATCTACGCTCTTACCCATCCTCTGGATCTCATCGACCAGTAGTATCTGGTGGGCTGAGTTGTATGCTCTGGCAACGTGTATGCGCTCTAGGGCTTCGGAGGGATCCATGCCTACTGCCTCTGCCATCTGTGTGATTCTCTCGGGCCTGAATGTGTCTTCGGTATCTATGTAGAACACTTCTCCACCGATTCCACCTTGCTCAACAGGAAGAAGGGTGTTTACAGCTAATTGGTGGCCTATCTGGGTCTTCCCACTGCCGAACTCCCCATACACCTCGACTATTGCCTGTGTCTCGAATCCGCCCCCTAGGAGTTCGTCCATTGCCGATGTGCCTGATGTCAGCTTCATCACCTGGCTCCTCTTCTCTAGAAGAGCGACACCACTGATGAATCCGCCAATGTTTGCTAGCTTCTTTGCTCCTGCGATAATCTTGGCTGATACTGCTTCCCCTAGCTCTGCCTGCTCGCCCAATTCTGATGGGCTCATCACTGCTATTGCTAGGAGATCATCGAAGCCTGCGTCTCTTAGCTTCTCAGCTGTCGCTGGGCCTACGCCTGGTAAATCCTCTACTGTCGCCCCCGGCTCGTCCACTTCAATCACTATCTCCTCGTCATCTACCTTCTCACTTGCGGTTGTATCGCTCATCTGCTCACCTTGTATGCCCATTGCTAATTCTCGGCAGTATATGAACAAACGAAGGGGTGCAGGTTATTATTGAAAGTGCTATATTGTATCAAATGTCACTCAGTGTAACGTTTGTTCACTTTCAGTTTTGTTTAATATTTTGGTAACGGGTGGTGGATTTGAACCACCGATCTCCGGGTTATGAGCCCGACGAGATAACCTGACTACTCCAACCCGTTGCATTCGGGGCGGAACGGCAATATATGAACGCAACCACATTCCTGCCTTTGAGCCAGTTTCAATCAGAATGGTGATGAGTCGCCCTTTCCCCCGAAGGTCTGGTGATGTGGTGTCCGGCAACCTACTGATACGTGGATCTACAATGGTTCTCGCTGGTCAGGAGGTTGTGGGCGACCTTAGAGTTTCAAATGGGAAAATCTCTGCTGTCTGTCCCGGTGGAGGACTTGAGCCCATGTCTGGGGAGGCCTTGATTGACGGCGAGGGCTTGCACCTACTTCCTGGAGCTATTGACCCTCATGTCCACTTCAGAGAGCCTGGGCAACCGGAGAAGGAGGATCTTGAGAGTGGGAGTCGGGCTGCTGCCGCAGGCGGAGTGACTGCATTTCTTGACATGCCGAACAACATACCCAATGCAACGGATAGATTGACGCTTGAGAATAAGATAGCACTTGCTGGCAGAAAGGCGGTGACGCATCATGGTTTTTTCATTGGCGCGACCAAGGACAATGTCAGTGATTTACAAAGCGTGGAAGGAATGGATGGCGTTTGTGGAATCAAGGTCTTCATGGGAAGTAGCACAGGTGATTTACTCGTCCATGAGCAAAAGCACCTAGAGGACATTTTCGCTAACACGGGAGGGATTATTGCCACTCATGCAGAGGACGAGGGTCGCTTACAACAACGCATCGCAGAGTTTGGTCATCGAACAGACATTGCGTCCCATGCGGAATGCAGGGACGTGGAGTGCGCTTTCCTAGCAACAAAACGGGCTGCAGCTCTTGCAAGGGATCATGATCATCGACTACACATCGTCCACATGACGAGCGCGAAGGAAGCGGACTGGTTGTCGAGCAACAAGGGCGATCTGATCACTACCGAAGTATGTACTCAGCATCTGACTTTTGATCAGGATGATGTCGAAGAACTGGGGGTAAGAGTTCTGATGAATCCACCAATTCGCTATACTAAAGACAAAGAGACGCTGTGGAATAGGCTGAAGGACGGAACCATCGATTGCGTAGTCACCGACCATGCGCCGCACACATTGGAGTCTAAGTCTCTAGGGTTTCCAAAGGCCCCAGCAGGAATGCCAGGGGTTGAAACCTCACTCCCCCTAATGCTGACTCACGCAATGAATGGGAAGTGTAGTGTTGCAGATGTCGTTCGCTGGATGTGCGAAGGGCCTGCTAGGGTATACGGCATGCAAAACAAGGGGTCTCTGACTGAGGGGTATGACGGAGATCTGACTCTTGTCGATTTACATACTCGCCGGACCATCACTGATGCGGATACCTGGACCAGAGTGGGCTGGACACCATACAACGAGATGGAGTTAACAGGTTGGCCGATGTATACCGTCGTCGATGGTAAAGTCGTCCACAAGAGGATGGCTGGTGGAGCGCTCCGTGGAGTGCCTGTGGCTTCGCCCGGATCAGCAGGTAGAGCTCTTAGATTCGGGTAGTACTAATCCTCGCAGCCTTCTGCTTCAGGTTCGTTACAAGGGTGGGTCTCAGTTTCCTCGGATGAAGATTCTGAGTCCACGGTTGCGGACTCTTCCTCCACGTAGTAATAGGCTTCAGGTGATTCGTACCCAGGGAGTTCGATGTGTGTGACAGGGTGCATGTCCTCCGTCCTGTGCACAGTTGCCCCAGCAGTTGAGAATGCATAGATGAAATCCCCCATGAAGATAGATCTCCTGATGCTAGATGACCCTGCCCACCATCCTGACAATCCATCTTCGTTGTAGAATGAGGAGTGGTTCACCATGCCATGGTTGCTAAGTGTGCCATTCTCGATATCCACATCTATCAGCTCTAGGGTGGATACGAACTCGTATCCAGAGTAGTGGTATACTCTGCCATCTACTTCGATCTCGTCGTAGGTGTACCTGTAGGTGGACAGGGGGACTGCGAGGAGCCCCTCAGGGGCCCAGTAGGTGAATGCCTTGTGCTCGTAGGTTGCCTCTGAGTATGACCATGACCAACCGCACCCCGAAGACTCGCAGCCTTCACTGTCGTAAGCAGGACTTAGGGGCATTACGTCTGATAGAGTCGGATTGGTTGGATCACTGACATCGAACAGAGAAACTTGCGTTACCGACCAATCGAGTCCTAGTCCGTCTTCCCCGGGCCCTATTCCTATTGTGAGAAGTGTTTCCTCGTCGATTGGGTGGATGTAGGTGGATACCCCTGGTACCTCCAACTCACCCAGGACTGTTGGGTCAGTAGGGTCTGTGAGGTCTATTACCCAAAGTGGATCGATATTTTGGAATGTGACAAGATATGCTCTGTCTCCAACGAAGCGCGCACTCCATATGCGCTCTCCTTCGGCTATGTCTCCAATATGCCCTATCTGCTGTAGAATCGCTCCATAATCTTCACCACACCCCTCTGGAATCATGCATTGAGATACATCAAGTGTGAACACATTGTTAGTTGGTCCAGTCCAATTCTCTGTCCCATCTAGCCACCATCGCCCCCAGGCGTCCTCGGTGGTTGCGACTCGGATAACCCCGTTGTACTCAGAGATAGAGAATTGGTCTTGGACGGTGCCGTCCACCCTTCCGGAGGCGACATAGGTTGTTGCCCCTGGCTCGCTGATGTCGAAGGAGTGGATGTTCGTCGCGTCGTCCCAGCCGGTGTTCCTCCAGAACCACCACCAGTCGTTTGCCGGCTCTGCGAGCACTAGGGTGTCCTGTGAAGCATAGACGTGTGACCATGATGAGGTTATGTGGTCCACTTCCATCTCGACATCCTGGCCGAAAAGATCCAAGGTCATTATGGTCGTAAAGCCCCTTCCCGCGCTGTCTGAGCTAGCAGAGAATTCTGAGCATCCCTCCGAGCTTATTGGGAACTCGAAAATACCACTGGATGTCATCTCGTACATGTGTGGGGAGAAGTCATCCAGAGTAAGATCCGAGATGGTGTTGGAGTTGTGAGCTATCGTTTCTAGCATGCTCTGGTTCCACATGTCCATCCTCTTGTCAAGGTCTTCCTCACTCCAGTAGCCATCAGGGAGTGAAACCCAGTGCCTGAGTCCCTCGATGTATGTCGATAGGTGTGTGACTGAGCGGACTGTTCCATCCACAAGCCTAGCAGTGTGGTAGTTCCCCTCGATGTAGATCTCCCTGTCTATCGCGGGTGCTTCTCTGTCGCTAATGTCAACTACGGTGTACTTGACTAGGCTCTGGACCTGAATGTAGGTGTAGGATTCCTCCTCACTATCTCCGTAGCTTACTGTGACCTCCTGGGACATGAGTGGCCTCAGGGGGCTGTCCTCTGGCAACTGCCAGTAGTTTATTGCAGAAACTATGACCAGTCGGTCTCCCTCCAGCATCATCTGCATTGGGGCCCCTTCTATGGAGATGTTCGATTCTAGTGTGAGATTCCCAAATTCTGGGACTCCCATGATTACGAGTTGGTTTCCGTTTAGCATGTAGATGTGGTAGCCGTCGGTCTTCAGGAAGTCGGCTTCGTCAACTCCTGACTCCTGGTTGTTGGTTCCGGAGAACTCGCCCTCACGACCTGTGTCGCTTTCGGCAGTTCCTTCGGCGTTGGTGTCACCGTATGCTGTGGCCTCGGGCGATCCGTCCATCATTGCGACGTCGTCGGTTAACCAGACTCCTCCTCCGCGCCAGATCGGGGAAGCCCAGTGCCAGTATGATTCTTGATCAAGATTTACCAGCATCTCCTCATACAGTGATGACCTCAAATCATCAAGGAGCTCTGTGCACTGATTGTAATTCTGGAGATTGGGATTAGTCCGATCCCTGATTGGCAGATCTAGCTGGGGGTATTCCCCCTCCAGTATTTCCACGGTGTCATCAATTGC
>DAFQ01000048.1:18773-23722 GCA_002497985.1 Euryarchaeota archaeon UBA4 | reverse complement strand
CTTCTTACCTGTGTTCATGGTTTACGGAACGCAGTTTCGCATATCAAGAGACTGGTAAATTGGTTGGACAAAAATTCATGTCTTAGCCATATGGAAATCCGATATCGAAGACGGGAGAAATATTGTGTTCGGAATCGTAATCGGATTCGGTGTGGCGGTGTTTCCCGGCTCTGCCTCTACCTCTCCATCGTCGCTCATTGTTTCAACGCCTCCGTGATCATCGCCGGAGACGAGGCTCTGCGTGCCGCCTAGGAAGATCAGGGCGGCGATCTGTAGATCCAAGTTCTGGTCCATCAAGACGTTATCATCAGAATCTCAGACTTAAGCGACTTGGGTTCTTGCGTCACCGCTGCTTCATCGTCGAAAATAACGAAAATCGGTCTTACTCGGTCTTTCGGACGTTGACTGCGTTTGGTCCCTTTGGACCCTCGCCAACCTCGAATTCCACTGAGTCCCCGTCTCGGATAGTTCCCTCGACCTGGGTCTTGTGGACGAATAGATCGTCACCGCTCTCTTGCTCGATGAAACCGAACCCTTTTGTCTGATTGAACCACTTCACTGTTCCTTGTGCCATTGTGCCCGGGCGATTCGGCATAGTACTTGAAGAGGACTGGCGAAAGCCCTCAATTTTCACCAAAAGTGACGGGAAATTATGCCGCGGCTTCTTTTCTGGAGACTTCCCTTGAGGCGATTAGGGCTGCCATCCCCTTGTCGGAAATCCTCCAATTGGGCCTCTTCTTCTGAGAAGCTGCTTCGACGATTTCGGTGTTCCTAAGCTCTGAGAGGTGGTGACTTAGGAGTTGTCTTGAGATTTTCATCCTCTTCCTGATCTCTGAGCCTGACAAGCCCACGGAACCTGAGTCCGCCAATACCTCCAGGATTGCTAGCCTAGTTCCCGCTATGGGGTTCTTGATGCGGCCAACTTCCTCCCTGGACAAAGTAGAAACTGCATAACGACGTAGTTTGCCGTCCCTCCACGAGATAATCTGGCCGGTGGACTCCAGAGTATTGAGGTGATACGAGGTAACTCCGTTTGCGAGTCCCAATGCGTCCCTAAGCGCAGAAAAGTGAATGCCCGCGTTAGCCTCCAAATATCCGAGTAACCTACCCCTAGTGAGCATGTCCTCGCTATTGCCCTTCATTCTAGCCAACATTGGGGAAACGAGGGCGACCAAGACTGCGACCTTCACGAACTCCAGCATTATCGAGCCGACCAATAGTGAGCCGAGGGCCCCTGTCCCTCCGAAAATGAGATTTCTCGGCAGGTCGCTTGAGTCTGTTGCCTTGTCCTCGCTTTCACTGCCTGATTCGGGTTGCCCCCCCTCATCAGCAAATGCATCGGCCATTTCCAATGACGCTGATTTATTTTCTTCCGGGGAATCGTGTGTTGGCTCATTGAGCATCCAAATTCCAGATAGTATCGAAACTACAGCGAGAATGCTGACCAGTCTTACAGCACGAACCCCTTCCATCGGCCTTCGCAGCCCATATTCACCTATGACTGCCTTGGTGAGAAGATTTGACAATTCGCAGTGTCCTTGAATAACGACCTGCTCCGAGAGGAGGGGGAAGGCTATGCCAGAGGAGCCAGAAATTACTGCGGAGCCGTCCGATGACTTGTCGGAGGCGATGCTGACAGCTGCTAGGTCGGTAGTCAGAACCTGTATGCAAATCAGGCCATCAGAGCATGTTCTGGTGGTTACTGACCCAGAGACCTCAGAAGTTGGAAGGGCTCTCTATGAGGCTACGGCCGAAGTGACTGACAGAATTCTATTGATGATGATGCCGCCCTCTCACAAGAAGGGGATGGAGCCTCCTTCCCCCGTGGCTGAACTGATGAGGCAGCAGGACGTCGTCCTCCTAGCAACAAAAACATCGTTGACCCATACAAGAGCAAGAAGGAATGCCACTAGGGAGAATGCGAGAATTGCTTCTATGCCCGGGATTACAACAGAAATCCTGTCGAAGGGGGGGATGACTGCAGACTATGGGGCAATGAAGAAGGAAATCTCCGGACTGAATACACTTCTCAGGAAGAGGACCTCCGTTGTTGTTAGGACACCCGGAGGAACTGACCTTAGCTTCAGGACCGGAGCCAGATGGGTATTGGAGGACAGTGGTATCTGCAATCGGCCTGGTCAAATTACGAATCTTCCTGCGGGAAAGGTCTTCGTACTGCCAAAGGAGGGTACTGCGAATGGAAAGGTTGTGATCGATGGCTCATGGGAGGGGCATAGACTGGAAGAGCCGTTGACCCTTCTGATTGAGGACGGTATCGTGATTGGTACTTCGGGTGGAGAGGAATCGGAGGAAATCACGAGGGTTATGGACGAAGCGAGATCGCGGGTGAGGACCTCTCTGATTGAGCGGGTGGGCACCATAGCTGAATTCGGATTCGGCATGAATCCGAGATCACACATTTCGGGCAATCAACTTGAGGATCAGGTTGTCAGGGGTTCTGCCTACATTGCAATCGGGGACAATAGCGCACTAGGGGGGACAGCATCAGTCGGCTTCCAGCTCAGAGGGGTGATGAATAAGCCCTCAGTCGAGCTAGAGGATGTTGACCTTGTTGTCGACGGGAAGATTACTGCCCGTAAACGGTGATTCAATGAGGGTGGTGCTCTGGTGCAATGGAGACGCCCCTAGTGCCAAAGTCATCGAAAGAGTTGGAATTGGGGGTTTTCAGATCTTCGGAGTGGATGGCGGTGCGGACAAGGCCAGGACTGCTGGATACGAGGTTCATGAGGTGATTGGAGACATGGACTCAGTCGACACTGAGTACTGGAATGATTCGATTAGAGAGATCTCTGATGTGAACAGTAGCGACCTTTCTAAGGCACTGAGGTTTGTTATCGAAAGGGGGTTCGAAGAGATAGATGTTCTTGGCATCGAGGGAGGTTCATTTGGCCACCAACTTGGGGCTATAGGGTCAATGGCGGAATCGCCCGGGGGAAGTTTGGTGAGGTTTCACCACGAGTCTGGAGTAACTCACAGGTTCCACCCATCGATGGATTGCATGGAAGTCATTATCGATGACGGTGGGATTTTCTCAGTTTTTGCCCTGACATCATGTAATAGAGTTAGTATCAGTGGTTCTAAGTGGGAAATCAAGGATGAGTCCCTTGAGTTTTCTACGAAGGGCCTTAGCAACCAAGGGAAGGGGGGCGTGGTCCGCATCTCTGCCGATGGGGTTCTGGCTGTGTTCCTTGAAGATTGACGGGGCTTCACTAATCCAGTGACGGGTCACGTGATAGCATCATGGCAATTGGGCGAGTCCTGTCGTCACTCTCCAGACCTATCTTCATGATAACAGCTAGAGGGACCCCTAGAACCATTCCCATAATACCCCAGGCCCAACCCCAGAAAGCAACAAGCAGGAGTAGGACGATTGGCGACATATCGAGCCTCTGCCCCGCCAGTTGTGGCTCGATTATACCGCCCCAGACCTGCTGGTTGGCCACTAGGAGTGCTATCAAAAGAAGGGATGTTGTTGATGGAAGAACAATGAGTCCTAGCAGGATTGGCGGAATAATTGACAGCAGTGCCCCGACATATGGGATGAAGTCCATCAGGAATGTGATTGATGCCCAAAGGAAGACGAATGGGATATCCATTGCTGAGAGGACGATTGCAGCGACAATTGCTTGGCCAAAGGCTACTGTTGCCCTAGTGACAACATATGTGTTGATTCCCTCGCCGGAACCTGCAGCTACTGTCATTATCCTATCTACATCATCGGGGTATGCTGCCTTGATCCTCTTTGGCAGCGTCTCGGCCTCCAGTATGATGAATAGTAGGAAGATGAGGACGGTAACGAAGCTGGTAGTGAATCCAGCCAGAGTTCCAACGAAGCCAGCAGCGTAGGAGTTCACAGTCTCTATGGTGATCAAGCCGGTCAGTGCAGAGGTGTCCATGTGGTATCCGAAGATGGAGAAATCCTCAAGCCATGCAATCTTCAACTGGAGGGACTGTTCCAACTCGGGTGCCTCATTAGTGAAGTTCTGCATGTTCTCGTACATCGAGTTTGAAGCGAAGAACAAGAATCCCATTACCATAGAGACTAGTACGCCGTATGCAACCAGGGGATGCCCACCGATTCGCTCTTCGAGCCATTGTGCTGGGGGTCTTATCAGGAAAAATATCAGAGTGGCGACAACAAGTGGCTGTATCACTGCCTTCAGGTGAACGATAGCGAGGACCCCTACGAGCAAGATGATTGAAATGTTGGCCAGCGTGCTTGAACTCACGCTACTGAATCCGGCTTTCTGCGACATGCCCCTCTGTGTGTGCGAGGTGGCTCCGACCCATCAATGGTTCGCCGACGAAATTATTCCCGATTTGGGGATTTTCTCATGATAATTCAGGAAACAACACGAGAATACACACTCTCGAATGATTCTGCATTGCCCTCATAGGTGAATGAAGACATTACCCTCTCGCGGCCCAATTCACCCTTCTTCCTACGAGCGACGTCGTCACGCAACTCCGATTCCATGGAGTCGGACATTGAGTCTATGTCTCCCATGGAGAAGAGCGCGCCCACAGTCGTGTCGACCATTTCTGGGAGTGGCCCATCATCTACTGTGACCACGGGTGTGCCAGAGGACATTGCTTCCAGTGGGATCAATCCTTGGCCCTCGTAGAATGAGGGGTAGACGACTAAGTCTGCAGATCTGAATAGGGAAGCGAGTCTCTCAAACGGCATGCCCGGCTCTATGGTTACCTTGTCGCCTATGCCAAGTCGCGAGGCCTGTCTCTGCAGCCTTCTCCTGAGATGTCCCCTTCCCACGATTACTAGGCTTGCCTCGGGGGCCTTTTCCTGCAGCTTTGCAAATCCCCTCAAGAGAGTACCGAAGCCCTTCCTCGCTGCGAGCCTCCCTACTGCAAGAATGAGCTTAGAGCCATCCTCACTAGCACCGTATCTGAGTCTGTTTTCGTTGTATTCG
>DAFQ01000048.1:0-18380 GCA_002497985.1 Euryarchaeota archaeon UBA4 | reverse complement strand
ACCTCGCAGCTCCATGACTCCGGTGGTCCGTATCTTTCTTCGAAGTCGGCCTTGGTGGCGTGTGAGTTCGCCACGCAGATACTAGATTCATGAATAGCGGCTCTCTCAAACCTAGCGTAGCGCCCTGCGGTTAGGAGTATCGCGAGGTCATTTGGATTGGCCCAGACTGCGGCCTCTCTCGCCTTGTTAGCTGCGATGAGACCGTCACGCTCACCGAGCCATGAGCCATGCAATGATGACACCACTGGAGCGACTTTGTCGGAGCACCTTCGGAACTGTGACTCGGACCATGAAATCATCGGACAGTGCAGGTGGACAACGTCCACTGGGTCGCTATCATTCAGTTTCTCCAATTCCCTCAGTGCGCTCCTCCCGTATGATCGGGTGAATTCCATTGGAATCTTGGCCCATCCGACTGTGATCACGTTCACACCTTGCTGAGGAGGTGGGTCGCCCCCTCCTGACCTGGTGATGACAGTCACCCTGTGACCCCTCTCGACCAGTGACGCTGACAAGTGGAAAACGGTCGACCCCATTCCCCCCCACCTGGGTGGAAATTCGGCTGACAGCATGGCTATGTGCATGGTTTTCGATATTCCGGGCTCAGCGACTGCATTTCAAGAGCGCGTACACAGGGCAGGGGTTCGCATTGTTCAAAACGTGTTAACGGGTGGGCGTTCCGATAGAATGTCCGAAACCCTGCCCGTGCACGTAACAGTCGTGATACCAACAAGGAACGAAGAGGAGGCCATAGTGGATACGATTCGTTCAGTTCCCAATGACGGTTGGTGCGAGAAAATCGACTTCCTGATAGTGGACGGAAACTCCACCGACAGGACAAGGGAGCTTGCTGAGGGCGAGGGTGCTACTGTCTACGTTGAGCCGCGCAAGGGCTACGGAAGGGCGTACAAGACCGGTTTCGCCATGGCGCCGGGCGATGTGATTGTCACGATGGACGCCGATTGCACGTACCCGGGAGAGGAAGTGCCCGATCTGGTTAGGAAGCTACTGGAAGAAGATCTGGAGTGGATCACCTGCGACAGGCTACGTAGGGCAGAGGAGGGTGCAATGCCCGGACTGCACGGCTTCGGAAACTGGGTTCTTTCAACTACTGCGACTGTCCTTTACTGGTACGGAGTGCACGACTCCCAGAGTGGTATGTGGGTATTCCGAAAGTCGATTTTCGAAGATGAGCGAGTTCGTCCCAAGCATGACGGCATGCCCCTATCACAGGAGTTCAAGATCAGGGCCCGTAGATACCTCGGCAAGAAGAAGACCGCTGAGGTCAGCGTCCCATACCGACCGAGGGTAGGCGAGGCTGAGATCAACACGTGGGGGGATGGTCTGCTGAACCTGAGATTCCTATTCACGCACAGATTGGGGCTGACGCGACAAGTTACCCCTTGGGGACCAGAGTAGTCAGGAATGGCTCTTCGTCATTCAAGCTTGGTCCTGATCATCTGTTTCGGGGCCGTCTTCCAGTTCCTTTGAGTCGAATGCGGACCACGACTCGATCATATCGAGGTCGTCCTGGAGCATTCTACGACGATTGGCAGAGTAGAACATTCCCCAAATCACCATGATGGTGATTGCTGCGAATAGGAAAGGCAGGCCGCTTCCAAGCATCCAGTCCAAGAAGCTCGTCGACTCCTCAGACGTGACTGGGACGATAACGACCATGACCGGGCTGACAGCATCCCCGTCGAGGGCCCATACCTCTATTCTCGCAGAGCCCGAGCCGGTGACCTCCAATGTCGTCTCGTAGGTCCAAATTCCATCATCGGCGGCAGTATCGCCGAGTTGCCCATCGTCCCTCATCTGGAATCCCTTGGATACACCCCCAGCCAGAATCTCGCCTCCAACAGAAGAGGTGGTGCCGTCAGGGTCGACTAGGACTGCCGTGATTCTGATTGGAGTTGGTTCACCGTCTATCAGCACCCCTGGGACGACATTCAGATCACTGAGCTGAGGAGAGGATGCACCCACTGTCAGGTTTATCGAAACGGTGGATTGCTCCCCTCTTGAGTCCCGGACCATCAGGTCTATCTTTACTGGCCCGGGCATCAGTTTGACCGAGAGTGACTCCTTGTCCCCTATGAGTGCCCCGTCTATCAGCCACTGGTATAGGGTGATGTCGCCATCGTAATCGAACGATTCCGAGCCATCCAATAGGATTTCCTCGCCCGGGGGAATGTACTGCCCCTCCAGTAGCCCGGAAATCTTGGCCACTGGGCCAGTCTCCAATACCGTAATCTGCTGGACATGGGTCCTCACCATCCCCTGATTATCCGTCAGTTGGAATGTCAGGTTGTGCAAACCTGCTGCAAGGTAGTCGTTGTACCAGAAGTCAGTCGTCTTCGAATCTAGGATTGGTTCCACCTCCAAGTCAGAGAAGACTGAGACGGTGAACTCGTCCCCATCGGGGTCGAAAGACTGGCGGAAGTCGAACAGGACTGGGAGGTTCGAAAGAACCACTGCGTCGGGAACTGGTGAGTCCAGGATGAGGATAGGAGCCGCTTCGTCGACCCTGACCATGATCTCGTCTGTTACCGCTGGACCTGCTCCGTCATCGACTGTTAGCGTGACTTGGTGGACCCCCTCTGGGAGCCTTGCCTCAATTGACCACCCGCTCCCAAGTGGCTCGCTCATGATGTCGCTCTCCCATAGGACGCTAACGAGATCCGTGCTCACAGACGTTAGTGGGTTGCAGACTAGGCCACTGCCATTTTCAGGGAGATCGTCGCATGCCAAGTCCCAGTCCCCGGAGCCTACTGACTCGAACTGGATGATGGTGCCAGAGTCAGTGAGGACCCCATCCCCAGGGGATGCTATTACCGCGACAGGATGGGAGTTGCTGACCTGGAGTATCTCTTCTGCGTTAGTCCATTGTCCCGAGTGGCCCGGCAGAACGTCACTTGCATACATGGTAATGGTGTGCGCTCCCTTGGATAGGGTTCCAGTCCACTCGATCGGCTCTGCTGGGGATACTCCCGAGTGCAGCAGGCCGTCTTGGTCGCTCCAGAACTCGAACTTTATGTCGTCCCCCTCTGGGTCGAAGGTCATGGACCCGTCGAGTGAGATGGTGTCGGCTGAGGTGTTACCGGACCTCATTATTTCCATGTCAGCAGTTGGCAGCTCGTTGAATAGCTCTACATCGAATACCCATGATACTGTGGGGTTGATGGAGTCGGACGCGTAGACTGTTACTGAGAATTGGTTTGGTGCGCCCGGGAACGAGCGGATGATCTGGTCTGGGCACCCGGGAGATGTCTCTGGGGGGGTTCCGTCCCCTCCTTCGTACGAGGCTTCTATCCAGCAGGTCAGATCATCTCCCTCTGGATCGTAGGTGCCCCCCAGGAATACTGTCACATTCGCGGTCTTGCCGAGGTACAAAGTGCCCCAAGAGGAGATGCTTGGGGACGTCCCAACAGACATCACTGGAGGGAGGTTTGTCAGCTCTATTTGGCGTGACTCTGTAGTGCAGTGCCCCTCCGAGTCGCATACTTGTAGAGTGATCTGGTGTGATCCATCGGATAGGCAGCCCTCGTTGGACTGGAGTGGGTCGTTTACCGAGACCCACGAGTTGTTGCCCTGGCTGGTCCCGCTAAAGCAAGAGGAGACTATGTCTCCGTCAATGCTGCTGGTCCAGCTGAACGAGAGTTGGTCGTTATCGAGGTCCCATGACTCGTTGGCATCGAAGATGACTGCTGAGCCACTGGCATAGACGCCGTCTTCCTCGGGAGAGGCCCAGATGATGAATGGGGGTTGATTTGAGATTTCAAGTAGGCATTCAACGTTTACGTCTGCATCGATGATGATGGGGCTGGAGTCGTTGTGCACCCCATCGTAGTCGCATCCTGTGTATGCAGTGTTGTTTTCGGACCACCCCTGTAATGGCGTCCATCGCTGACCGATGAATGGCCCCATGACCTCGCGTCCGGAGTAAGGTAGCTTCTCCAGGTGCTCTTGGTTGTAGTTGTCGAATGTGATGTTGACGTCTGCGAGTGGGATGTTTCTATGGTGTTGATTCACCACGCTGACTTCCATCCTCCACATTATGTCGACGATGTTGCTCGACTGCGATGAGCTGGGCACTCCCATCTGTGAAGATGATATCCAACGGATGTGGCTGTTCTCCACCGTGTGGAATGAATCGGCCATCCCTGCACCGGGGATGAAAGAGGAATCGGTGAAGTTGACGATACTGTTGGCGACTGTTGGCGATGGACCTGGACAGGCCATTGAAACGTTGCTAACTAGGAGCTCTGGGTGTTCGGAAATATCGAAGCAGTGGTTCTGCCCGCCTCTGATAACGCTGAAGTTCAGGAATGATGGAGAGTCGCCGGCAGAACTCCAGGACAAGCCCTCATTATCCCCGTTCAGATCCATCAGATCTATCGATGCATCTGCATTTTCTATGTCGACTGCGTATGATGTTGAGTTTGAGTTTATTGCGATGTCATTAACGAGGATGGTTCCCTCGTGAGTGAGGCCGCTATTGTCGATATCCAAGGCAGGGCCATTGACCGGGTCCCTGATCTCTATTGCAGAAAGCTGGAGGTCCACACTGTCCCTGACAACTATTCCGAATTGGTCCTCTGTGGAAGAGCATGCGATGCAACTGACGTTCTTTCCGGAGCTGCTGACGTCGTTTGACTCGTGGAAGTATATTCCGGAGCCAAGTGACTCTGAAATGGCACCGAGTCCGTTCCTGAACGTGTGGACCTGCTCTAGCTCGACATTGCTGGAGTCCCTGATTGAGACTCCATGGCCCGTGTTATTCTTGCTCAGGACGAGGAATAGGTCGGGATGGAACTCCCTGATGTCGACCCCATTGGCCCCATTGCCCTCTATGTCCCAGTAACTACCTTGGATTCCCCCCTTCCAGAGAAGCACTCCTGGGCCTGTTGAGTTCTTCACCACGAGGTCGTTGATTGTAGGCGCCCAATTGGCGCTCCTTAGGAAGAGTCCTGCTCGGTCGTTGAAGGGGGCGATTGATGTTGTCTTGCCGTTCCTGAGGAGGGTGATGTGATTCATGATGGTGGTGGAGTCGATCATGTAGCCCCTAATTCCCACTGCGGCATTGTCCTCTATGAGCGCGCCATCGATATGCACCCCACTGGTGTTGATGTCGAAAGCGGCTATTGCGAGCCCCTGTGCCTTGGCGCCGGGGCCACCCGTACCTCTGACCTCCAAGTCGTTGAATACGGCGTTCAGTGGAAGGTTAGAGTATTGACTGTGATTGTACTGCTCGACCATAACGCCTCTGTACATGCTGTTCTCGACGACTGTGTCATCTATCGTCGGTCTAGTGGTCCACCCTTGGGTAATGTGCCTGACGTAAATTCCGTTGTCGCACCTGTTGACCTCAGAGTCGGAAATCAATGGGAAAGAGTCCTCAATCCAAATTCCGGCCCCTATTGCTAGGGTGGAGCCACTGATGTTAGAAATCTGCAAATCGGAGAGGAGCCCTCCTGAGCTGCCCCATTGGTTTAGCCCCCTGGTTATCAATCCGTTAATTCTAGCTCCCTCTAGGACTGGTGCCGAATATGCCCCTATCGAGAGGCCTATTCCATACCTCCAAGTTGTGGATGTTCCGTGGACATCTTGCCCGCCCCCTTCTATCACCAGGTTCCTGATAGTGGGTGAGGCGCTGCTGAATAGATCAACGGCCACGTTGTCAGCATTTAGGACTGTGAGATTGGAAACTATTGGGTCGCTCCCGTATATTGTAACCCCATACTTCGAATTGGTGATTGTGAGGTTGTCAATCGTGGAACCCAAGCCATTGCTGGAATAATTGAATACTATTCCTTCGTGGTTTCCCGCTACGGAGTCCAGAATAACAGGTGAAGTCGATGTTCCCTCTACCGAGATCCTGCCATCGACATCAATCGTGTATCCTGCGCCCAGCTTTATGGTGGTCCCAGGCGAAACAGATAGGATGTCTCCAGACTCCACGGTGTGCCCCTCGGGAAGGAGGACGGTTCCAGACCAGACCGTGGTACTTCTAGAGTCGGCAGTCACTGGATCAAGGGGGGTTGTCGACAAAATAAGCAATCCAACGAGGATGAATGCCCTTAGTGACCGTTCCGAACGCTCACCCATAGAGCTTGGGCAGACTAGTTCCATGTTATCCCTTCGTACAATTGCGCAACTAGAAAGAGGACAATCGGAGAGGTCATAAACGGACAGTATCGGGCGGCGTACGGGAGAGCAAATGAGCACTGCATTCGTCCTCATCAAGACTGCCCCTCAGAGGGAGTTGGACGTGTATCTGACGCTACTCAATCTCGAGTCAGTTACCGAGACTCACGTTTCATACGGGGAGTACGACCTAGTGGCTAGAATTGACTTCGAAGACGAGAAGGAAATGGCTAGGACCCTGATAGGCCAAATGCGTTCAATCGAGGGAGTTATTCGTACAGAGACTCTGATTGCTGTGGAGGTGTGAGTTTGGCTGTAGGTTTCGTTCTAATCACGACTGAGCCAGGCGCTGAGGTTTCAGTTAGGGAGGCAGTCTCTCGCCTATCCTCGGTGTCCGGACAATGGATAGTTTTCGGCATGCACGATCTCTTTGTCAAGGTTGAAGCCGATGATGAGGCTGAGCTTACTCGGTGCATCGTCAAGGAGATCAGGGCAATTGACGGCATTGCGGAGACCCGGACTCTAATTGGGGCCGAGATTTGATTACCATGACACGAACTTCTGAGATTAGGGGAAGACTGGTTGCAATTACCGTACTGGGGCTAATGATTCTGCCAGCTCTTGCTGCGGCTGTACCAGTTATCCACGATACTGACTTGGAGGGTGTGCCCGAGGAAGCCCATTGGTGGACCGATACCAGCATGGACGATGACGGGGACTTCGTTCACGATGCGATTTGGAAGGCCGTGTACTCAGAACATTATGACTACGTTGACGAAAACGGGAGGATTTCCGTAATTGTTGATTTCGACCATACGCCCACTGCGGAGGACCAGACTCTTTTGGAGGAGTCTGTTGGTTTCGAGACCCAATTCAGATATTGGCTGATTGACTCAATAGCTGGAACAGTTTCCCTTGACCTAATCCACGAAGTCGTGCGATTGCCAGGGGTGGTCTTTGTCGAGTTAGATGGACGATTGGAGGTCCAGATGAACGATGTCAATGGAATCCACGGTGTCGACATGGTGTGGCAAGACACTGGCTACACGGGGGAGGGAGTGACGATGGCGATCATAGACACGGGAATTGACGGAAACCACTCTGGGCTGGATGACCTTGATGATGACAATTCCACCAACGACCCCAAGATTCTGGCATTCTACGATTCAGTGAATAACCCCGGACTAAGGAATGGCAGCGAAGTCGAGCCATATGATGGGAACGGGCACGGCACCCATTGTGCTGGAATTACCACTGGCACGGGAGCCCCCACCTACGAGTTCGTGGGTGTTGCCCCCAAAGCGAACCTGGTTGGAGTGAAAGTACTGAGCGATGAGGGGAGTGGATCCTTTGCGCAAGTCATGGCAGGGATGGAGTGGACTGTGGAAAAGAGACATGAGTTCAACATCAGGGCTGCCAGTATGAGCCTCGGTGGCCCGGGCGCGATTGAGTGGACTTCCTCCGAGGAGGAGTCGGTCAATAGAATGGGCAATGAGATGATGAGGGCAGGGGTGGCCCTATTCATAGCAGCAGGAAATACCGCCGGACCTGCGACTATCGGGACCCCTGGAAGTGCAGAAGACGTGATTACTGTCGGGGCTCTTGACAAGAACACTGCAATAGCGATTTACTCTAGCCAAGGACCTACTGAGGAGGGGCGCATCAAACCGAACCTTGCCTTCGTGGGCAGTGATGTGATGGCTCCTGATGCCAATACCGGCACTGGTTACGTCGCACTGTCCGGAACAAGCATGGCCACCCCTGGTGCCGCGGGAGTCGCGGTACTGATGTTCCAGGCCAATCCGGATTTGTCTCCGTTCGACATCAGGAACATGATGCAGGAGACCTCGACTTACCGGCAGTGCCACTACATGGCTGCAAATGAGCCATGTGCTGAGGATGCCATACCCAAGAACCGCCAGAACAACGTGTATGGGCACGGACATGTCAACGCGCTTCCTTCGGTGGAGGAGGCTGCTAACTATCACTATGAGTTGAGTCTGACACTCAACATAACTCTGGATAGCGAGTACGGGATGGATAACAGAGTCCAGATCGGCGCAGGGGATTCCTTGGTTTACAACCTAGACGGGGCGATTCAACGAGTACAGTGGAGGACTTGGGACATGAGGGATAACTGGATGGATCTGGCAGAATTCAATGCCGGCGACTCCCAGTTTGAGATTACTCATGGACTTCTCATTGACAGGCTGAAGTACCTCCCCAACAACACAATCGAGGGAGACCAAGTAATTCTAGTGAGGGCGATTTCCGGGGATGAGGCATCGACAAATCTAGCGGCCAATATTCACATCTCAGGTGAGGAAAAGGCCGAGGAAGGAAAGGAAGGGGGATCCATGGCAGGAGTCCTGATCGGAGTGCTGTCGCTTCTCGTCCTTCTACTTCTGATTACTTTGGCATTCGCTGGGATTCAACTCAGGAACAGTGGATTTTTCGAGGATGAAGAGTTCTATGACGAGATAGAAGAGGTTGTTGAATCTTTGACAGGAGAAGGGGATTTTGATCATCCCCCTGGATGATTCAAGTCCCCTTTGCAAGCCTAGTTGCAAGTTCATTTGCGGCATTATTGCACTCGGCCTTCCTGAATCTACTGATGGCCTCATTCCAGTGTGACATCCGAAGTCCCGGTTCCAGAATCCCCCGCCAGTACCATCTTTGGGCAGAGAGCCTCCTGAAAGCTGCGATGTCTTCCCTGAGGGGGATCTTCGATGCATGGGAATGAGCTTCGACTAGCCATTCTGGCGGAGACGGGCCACATGCCTCCAGAGTTGCATGAATGGTCCTAATTCTATCGAGGCTGGATGCGCAATCCTCGATTATGGTGCGTGATGCATCGATTGCCTCCAGGGGGGCCTTGCCTTCTGACCTCACAGCCAGTCTTGACCTGAGGTCCAACAGCTGAAGGCGAGGGTGGTCATGACCCAGTCTCCTCTCTATCGATGCCCGGGATTCGGATGCCTCAGCCAAATCGGATGATGCCAATGCTACTCCATGGCGGATTATGTCCATTGCGAGTGTGGCTGCTTCGACGTCTGCTTGAGGGAGTCCAGATAGGTCTACAGATGATATCCTTCCCAAGAGGTCCTGTGAAAGCACATTCGAAATTGGGCCTGGTAGCCTATCGTCATAGATCCTGACTATTGATGAAATAGAAGCTCTGGCCCTCTCGGATGGCTCCAACATGGAGATTGCTTCCTGTTCGATCTTGTCGGCCTCCGATGCCTTTCCCTTTATTCTCGAAGAACGCGCCGACAGAAGTTTCCTAGAAGCACCATCGGGAAGCTCTGAGATGTGCAAGTCTGCGATTTCGACCTCTCCCCTCTCCAAAGCCAAATGCACTGCAGATTCCCTGATAGTCGAGTCTTCTGTTAGATTGACTGCGCTTTCCAGCAGTATTGCCGCTGCAGAACTGTCATGGTCGGAAATATCCTGAATGTTTTCTGAAATCCATATTGCATCCGATTCTTCTCCCCTCTCCATCCTGTGGTGGGCTTCCAAGCGTCTGGCCCGTGGCCCTTCTACGGAGGCCCATCTTTCTGCGGCAGCGGAGTGGAGCTCTGCTGCCTCCTCCTCCGACCACGTTGCCCTTCTGACATTTCGGACCAAGTGATGTGGCTCTACTGCCTCTCGGCTCCACCTGAGTACGGCTGAATCATCGAGCTCGGAAGTTCCTTCCTCATGGCCCATCTCCGACACCACCAGTGGAATCGGGGAAAGGGACAGTTCGTCCAGGGAATCCAATCCTTGGTCGCTGAGTCTGCGTATGACGGTGGATTGCACGAATTCCTGAACTGCCTCGTCTTTCTCTGGCAATCCCTCGTCTGGAGACCAAAGGCGGATTGCAAGGGGATGTCCACCAAGGGCATCTGTAATTCCTCTGGCCGTATCCGGATCGATGCCCTCTGGGAGTAGAGAGGTTGCATCGTGATGTTTCAGCCCCCCTATCCTGTATTCTTCGAATCCGATCAGAGAATCAAATGGGCTTGGGGCCCTGACCACGACAAGAACGGGCGAGGGGCCTGATGATGCCTCGTTTAGCAATTGGGACACGCCGTCAACGTGTCTGGGGTGTAGCTCCTGCGCCTCATCGACAACTAGCAAGGTCCTCCCTGAGCCAGCTGCTGAAGATATCGCGGAAGACGATGATGGCGAGTTATCGCCTAGCCACATACTGCCCACCGATGGAGCGTCACAATCAAGGTTGCAAGAAGCCCACCTTATCGTCCACCCGATTTGGCTGAAATGTTCCGACACTTCCCTGGCAAGAGTGGACTTGCCAATACCGGGGAGGCCGCTGAGGACGATTGATTTGCCATCAGAAAGTGAAGTTGTGATGTGCCCCATATCTTCGTCCCTACCATGCATGACGACTGAATCGGGGATTGGGCCGAACACCGCCCCCGTCTTTTTCGTCGGGATCGGATCGGATTCCTCCAGCTCTTGCCTGCCCTTCCTGGTAATGTGGATCACTGTCCTCCTACGGCTCCCCCCTCCAATCACATGCGCATTACGGGAAAACACCAGCTCTTCTTCCTCCAGCATCGACAAGGGCGAGTGGAGGGCGGAACGAACCACCCCAAGAGACTCTGCGAGACCCGGCAGGGAAAGGCTCCTTGGGACGTCCCACGAAGTTTCCAGTGACTCCGAGAACTCACTCAGGCGGGCCAAGATTCTCGACTGCGCCTCGGTAAGCACGCCTCTGTGGCGAGGCACGGGTTCATGGGTATTGACCTCCGGCGCATCAACGTAAATGACTGTCGACAGGGGCTCTCTTGACCTTCCAAACAAGCCCGGGGTATACCTTTTCAGAAGGTCCGATGAGGATGTAATGTACGTCGGAAAGGCTACTGACTTGGAGTCTCGGGTTTCTTCTTACTTCTCCAGTAATCCGGATCGGGATATGATCCCAAGACTAGTCTCAGAGTCGGATAAGGTGGATTTCATAGTGACAAAGAGTCCTTCTGAGGCGCTAATCCTAGAGAGGCAGCTGATCAGAAAGCACAAACCCAAATTCAACTCCCTGTTGAAGGACGACAAGTCGTTTCCCTTCATCGCCCTCACTTCCCATGATTTGCCTCGAATCCTGTACTCGAGGCACCCTCCCAAAGATTCTCGCCGTTGGGGGCCTTTTTCCGACGCTGGTGCCGCGAAGAAGGTCGTTGAGCTTCTAAGACGGTTCTTCGGAATCAGGGACAATCGCAACAATCTGCCTTTCGGTTACATCGATTCAGGTGACTCAGATGACTACCAAAGGAGGGTCAAGGCTGTTGTGAGCATCCTAGATGGTGATGCTGGACTCCTCATTAGGGGTCTGCAGGACGAGATGGATGAGCACAGTAGCAACCTCAGGTACGAAGCTGCAGCTAGATCCAGGAATCTTATTGCATCGGTGAATGAGACGATATCTCAAAGGGCGATTCATAGCAGGTTCTACCAGGATTGTGACGCGATAGGTTTCGCCTCAACTGGTGACACTGGGATGGTCACCATACTCCATGCCAAGGAGGGCGTGGTAGAGGGGCAAACTGAGTATCCCCTCATCCACAGGGGCGATGTCTCAGAGTCTGTATCCTGTGTTCTTGTTGAGCACTACTCGAATGGGAAACCCCCGAAGAGGATACTCGTGCCATCAACGGTGGGTGAGTCAGTAGTATCATGGCTGAAGGAAGTCAGGGGATCCTCTGTTGAAGTCAGGACCCCAAAGAGGGGGGACTTGGCAGAACTAAGGGGAATGGCCGACAAAAACGCTGAGATCCTCGTTAGGCGTTCTTGGACGAAGGGGTCTGGGAACCTAGAGCAGAAGGCGGCGGATGATGCGGCTAGGCTCATTGGGCTAGACACTCTGAATCACTTGGTTTGCTTTGACATGGCTCAGCTTCAGGGAGTTGAGAGAGTGGGTGCCTCCGTGGTCTTCAGGAATGGAAGGCCCTCCAAGAAGGAGTACAGGACATACAGAGTGAAAACCGAGGCAAACGACGATCTTCGAATGATGTCAGAGGTAATTGAGAGATGGCTGAAGCATCAGGATGAATGGCCTGATTTGCTCCTCCTGGACGGAGGTGAGACCCACCTTTCGACAATAAGCAAGATGCTAGGGGACAAGGTTCCACGCGAGAGCTTCACACTTGCGTCATTGGCTAAGAGGGAAGAGACCCTGCACGTCCATGGAATGGACCCTCTTGTTCTAGACAGGCGTGGCAGGGTCCTAATACACTCGAGGGATGAAGCGCATAGATTTGTCAACCAATACCACAGAAAAAGGAGGACAAAGGGGGCCCTAAGGGACCCTCTCGAGGACATCGACGGACTTGGCGCCAAGAAGATTCAGTCCCTCCTCCGTCACTTCGGAGGTAGAAGCGGTATCGAGCATGCTAGTGTGGCTGATTTGAGGAGGGTCCCTGGCATTGGTGGGTCAATGGCAGAGAGGATCAGGGAGCATTTCCATCGCTAGATTCGTCCTCGTCAAAGAACTGCTCTTCTACCAATACCAGTTTTTCCTCCAGTTTTCCAAACTCCCGTTCCATTGTGACTTCCAGTTCCTTCGCCTCCGTATCGGCCAGCCTCTTTGTCTTCCGCTCCTTCCGCTCCTTCCTCTTTCTACGGAATCTGCTAACAGACAGGGAGAAGAACACCACTAGGACGAGGGCATAGGGCGCCAGCTCCCCAATCAAGAAAATCCATGTGACCTCGATTGAGTAGGTCACAGTATCAGTATTGGAGTTCTTGCTGCATTGCGCCCACGACTCTGCCTCCGGACATGTCGGGAGCGAGTAATTGATGACCTGCCGCCCGCTGATTGTCCCCAGCTCACCCAGGCCCATTTCGCTTTCGAAAGAGACTATTCTCACCGAGTCGGGCATCAGAATCTGGAATCTGGCTGATGACTTGACGGTCCCAAAAACGGTGTGCTCCATCAATGGTGTGATTCTCTGTGTGATTGAGGCGCCTTCGATTTGCATCCCAGTGTCTGAGAAGAACGGCATCCCATATGCAGAAGCGATCACTGATGATGCCCTCAGGGCGACTGATGCGGGTTGGATGGAGATATCCACCTGGTCCTGCCTCAGGGACATTTCAATCTCCGCGTTATCTATCCTGCTCAGGAGCTTCAGTGGGACCCTGTCACTCGTTTCCGGATCATCCCTCATCTGTATGGTGCCGAAATCAGCAGTGAATGGGGTTCTTTCCAGATTCGCATTGAATGAGTAGTAGCCGATACCGAGGTCCTGGTTCTCGAGGCCTATTTCGCCGAGTTCCGCTATCATCTCGGATGACGACTCGGTCAGAGTCCTAGCTAGCTCCTGAATCCCGTTGTTGGAAACCTCGAAGTCGATCGGCTCGCCGAATCCCGTGTCTATCGATGATTCCAAGTCGGAGCCGGCCAGAAGCCCTCCCTCCAGTCTATCGCCAATGACAATTATTCTCCTCAATATGTCAGCGGGAACTGGCAGGAGATCTATCTCGTCCTCTCCCGGGTCTATTCCCAACCTGTAAATCTCAAGGGTCACTTCAGAAGAGAAGCGGACCGAGGCGGATGCTGTAAGTTCGTGTATTGCGACGGATTCTATGTCAATGCTGACCTCGAAGGACACGCATGTCTTCTGAGATGCTGAGCATAGTAGATCCGGGCTGTCCCCTTCGCATGGAGTTGATTCCAGACAGATCGGGTGCTCCCAATCGAATGGGCTTGCTCCTTCAAGACCTATCTTCTGTGTCGAGCTGTCACCTATATTTGCGGTGAAAACCAATGAGTCAGGGGTTGATCCGGTAGATTCCAGCCATTCAGGAAGGAGGACGGTGATTCTGACATCCGATGCAGGGAAATTCTCTGGTAGGAGGTCTTGGATGAAGCTCAAATCCACATCCACCTCGACTCCCAGGACACTCATGAGTGCGGCGAGATCCTCGTCGGTCATTTTCGACAGGTCCATTGTTGAAACATCGCCCTCTGCGTGCTTAATCAGTTGGTTGACGATGCTTGAGATATGCATCTCGGATGAGGAAGTGCTAGTTTGGAGTGTTACTGGGTGGGTACTCGCCATAGGGCTGCTCGTTCCCAGGCAGTATCTGTATGCCAGACTCTCCCCACATGTCACACCCGGGATATGCTGAAACATCAGTCCCCCTGAATCATCAGAAGGCGAGAAAGTGGGCGCCTGGAAGGCGACTTCTACCCCCAGAGCTTCAGAAAATGTATCTGAGAGTGAGTCTACTGGGATCGTGCTTAGCAATTCTTGTGCATCGACATCCATTTCTGAATCAAACATCCTAATGCCATCTGAGGTCACTGAGTCTAGTTTTATTGTCGAGGTTTCAAGGTTCAAGCCCCACTCTGCCAGAGTTTCTGCGCTCAGATGGTGTATGCCGAGTTCCATGTCTATTCGACTGCTCATTCGGTCCCTGACATCGATGTACAGGTCCAAGCTCAACGAGGGCCCTGCAAGGTTTTGCCAATCTGGCTGATCATCATCACTCCCCAGTACCGTAACTAAGTCAATCGATGTTGGAGAAGACCAGGGGAACCCTGCAAGGTTGTCTATCGCCACTCTGGCTCCAGAGAATTGCATTTGGCCCTGCTCCGTCCAGAAAATTTCCGCTGGTTCGTTGACATCAATGATACTCGAATATGAAGGTGGTATCATCACATATTCGATGTAATGTCCTGATGTTGCGATTGTTGTGAAGTTTGTAGTTACCTCTCCCCCCATAGCCATGAGGCCCTGCATCACCCTGTCTATGTCCCCCGTATCTGGGTCCATGCCAATGTTCGTTGGATTGACATTCAAGGTCAATACCGATTGAAGGCAAATCGGAGGATGAAACGGGTCGTTCTCCATTCCATTCTCCTCGTCTATTGAATCAATATCCGGATTGAGCGTGCATGATGATGCATCGTGGTCAAAAAAACTGATTTCTGACGTAGGCAGGAGTGGGCTCGCCGTAGCATTGGGAAAATTCTCATCGACTACTTGTTGGATTATTTGCTCGACCTTCTCGATCAGCCTATCCTCGACAGAAGAATCATCGCGTATCAAATCACGATAGTTTCGAATGTAATCGGCAGGGATTCCATCAGAAGGGTCGCTGTCTCCCTGCATGTCTAAGTCGATCAATCCGAGATCGTCTCTTGGGAGTTCGTGAATGGCGAGTTCGAGGCTCATCTCAATGGCCGATGCGCTCTCCATGGAAATTCGGACATGTCCCTCGACCCATTCATTGGAAGTGGTCGCATCCAAGTCCGAGTCATAGTCGTCGCAGACTCCCTCGCTACTGTTCCATGTGGAGCATATCTCATTGGAAACCTCGGGTTGCCCGGGAGGGGGGGCGGCTGCAGCTAGGGGGGCGATGAGAATAATCACCAACACTAGCGACTGTCGACGCACGCCCTTGGGGGCGTGCGCCCTACCATAAGTCTGAATCAGAAATGTTCCCCCATCGGGGCGTATGTCGGGGAGGGGGCCTCACGGGAGGCTTGCAGACTCAGTGTCGAGTTACCTTGGTGGGAGTCTCCCTGGGCCATTGCCAAAGAGGTGGGAGAGATTCTCTGATGTTGTCCTGCTTCCATCGGACGCATTCACTGAAGGTGACTGGCCGGGCTTCAGAGACGAGGGGCTCTGGAGGGCAGTCGCAAAGGGGCTGGATGCCAGCAGACTGGGGCAAATGGGAGAGGTATCCGGGGAAACCAGGGAGAGCGGCGTCAAGATGCTGCTGGGAGATGATGACTGGGTAGTTAGGAGAGAGAGTGGCGTTGACTACGGATACAATCTGACAAAGTGCATGTTCTCGGCTGGGAACGTCAATGAGCGCAGGAGGATGGGTGAAATCGCCAATACGGGTGATGTTGTTGTCGATATGTTCTCTGGTATTGGGTACTACTCCCTTCCGATCCTGATTCACTCGAAAGCTTCCCATGTGCATTGCTGCGAATGGAATCAGGAAGCCGTAAATGCACTGAAGTGGAACTTACGGAGAAATGGCGTAGAGGGCAGGTGCACCATTCACGAGGGGGACAACCGCCAAGCGGCCATCGAACTAGACGGGGTATCCGATAGGGTACTTCTGGGACTCCTGCCTTCCGCAGAGGGGAGTTTTGAAGCGGCTCTGGGAGTACTGAAGAAATCTGGCGGTACCCTTCACGTTCATGGCCTTGCCAGACCTGGTTCTCATGACGAGTGGTCAGAGGAAATCACTGCCAGGCTTCGGAGCATCAGGCCTGAATCCGATTTCGTCGTCACAGAACTGGTCAGAGTCAAGAGTTACGCCCCAAGATGGGATCACATGGTTCTGGACATTGACGTTAATTGAGCATCCGTCGAACTCAAGTCTCCGAACGGGAGCCCGAGTGCGTGGCAGAAGACTGGCTTGTCAGGGCTGCGGCTCAGTACAATCAACACTCATTGGACTGCCGAGACGATTATCCGGCTATTCTACTGATGCCGATAGACACACTTTCGGCTATCCTAGAGTGGACTTTTCAATCTCTTCCCGATGAAATTCTAGTTGGGCTTGATCCGAATTCGAGCATCCCCCACCCGGAGGGTGTCGCCGAGTCATTCCACGGCTGCGACTACACGTCAGGTTTGTTCGCCGGCCAGGGCTTCGTCCTTGGCCCTCCCCATCTGGTCAACAGGGGCGACTCGTACTCTGTCCACCATGTTCCCGAAGAGTGGGTAGATGGAATCTTCTCCGAGGACAGGGGGGCCAGAGGAGGCAGGTTCACCCACTGGATTCACACCCATCCGAATGCTGTCGCGATTCCAAGCGGGGCTGATGCCGAGGCGGCGCAGTGGACAGAGGGGTGCGACATGATCCTAGGTGTTCGCTACTCGCCTGAGGGAATCCTCCCCTGGTTTGACGATGTCGAAGGAACAAGGAGGAGGCTGAGTCCCGAGGAGGTTGACGACACCGAAGATTCGGACCATCCGGCAATCGGTAGGGCGATTACCGGGCACCGGATTCACGGATTGGAAATCATCGCATTCCACAGGACTGGCCTGGGGGTGAATCTTATTCTGACGGATTCCGAGGGAAACCCAATCCTGATCAGTCCCTGAAGACGTGCTCCCTGAAGTGGGAAAGTTCCTCGATGCTTCCCCTGATGTCATCCAGTGCCCTGTGGCCGGAGGGCTTGGAGAACCTGGGCGCCTTGGGGTACCAACGCCTCACAATCTCCTTCACGGAGGTTACATCGACGCTCCTGTAGTGGAAGAACTCGTGGAGTTCGGGCATGTATCTCCTCAGAAATCTGCGGTCCTGCCCTATGGTGTTTCCACATAGGGGTGGGACGCCGGCAAGGCAGTGTTCCATCAGGAATTCCAAGGTCATCCTCTCCGCCTCGGCCATTGGGACACTGTCATTGCGGACTCTCTTCAGCAGACCGTTCTTTGTATGGTGTGTAAGGTTCCAGTCATCCATCTTGGCCAGCTCCGACTCGGGTTGTGAAATCGCCAGGGCCGGACCCTCTGCTACTATGGTCAGGTCGCCCTCAGTAACAATAGTGGCAATCTCAATGATGGTGTTCTCATCTGGATAGAGGCCTGTCATCTCCAGGTCCATCCACACTAGCCTGTCCTCCATGAACAAGGGACGACAGAGTGGTTGTCTTGAGTGTTGGGGGACCAGAATCATAGACGTCAAGCGTTGGGAAGAGGCATGGCAGGAATCGGGTACGTCGAGTTTCTGCGGAAGAACAGGAGCTTTCGCAAACTGTTCATCAGCGACATGGTGATGTTCACCGGTGACTGGTTCACAGTGATAGCGATGTTCCTGCTGGCCGCTGAGGCCACGGATGACTCGCCACTTGCGATAGCGGGGGTCCTAGTAGCACGAAGCTTCACCTTCGCTCCTCTGGAGCCCATTACGGGAATGCTGGCTGACCGCTATTCTAGAAAATCATTGATGCTAGGGTCAAACCTTCTTTCCTTCTTCATTCTGGTGACTTTCCTAGCTCTGGACCTGAAGAGGGATTTGTTTACGATTTACCTACTTGCGATCTCCCTGGTAATTGGGAGGGCGGTCTATGACCCTGCACAAACTGCCTACTTGCCGAATGTGTGCACTGAAGAGGAGCTGCTGACGGCGAATGCGCTGGTCTCTGGTGGGTGGTCGGCCTCGATGGGGTTCGGTGCAGGGATTGGCGGCCTGGTAATTTCCCAGTACGGCATAGAAGTCGGCCTGATGATAGACTCGGTGACTTTCCTCTTCGCTGCCGT
>DAFQ01000002.1:4860-5610 GCA_002497985.1 Euryarchaeota archaeon UBA4 | reverse complement strand
TCACCACTTCTCCCCGATCCAGGTTGAGCATCTGGGCAGTCCTTTCATCGACCCCGCAGTAGCTCGCTCCGGTATCCACTAGGAAATTTATGTTCCCGAGATTCCCAATACTCCCATTGACGTAGAAGCACCCATTTCTGTCCGGCTTCAGCACGAGCCTCTGCCCGGTGAATTCCACCAGTGTGCCATCACCGGATTCTGAATCTTTGAAAGTGCTGGGCGCGGATTCGACGTCTTCCTCGGGAGTGGGGTCCTCCTCTTTCTTGTCCCACCACCTCTCTGCCATGCTCCTACCAGTCTGTGAGGCACCTTCAACGTTCACACGGTCTATACCGGGTAGTATCCGTTGTCACGGGCTTCCACCTTCCCAGAGGATACGAGTGAGCGTAGGTGCGAGAGCGTCTGGTCACGAGATAGTAGGGGATGAGCGTCAGGAGTGTCCTCGTATGCCGATCTGGCTATGTCTTCAAGCGAGCTAATTCCCGAGGAAACCGCATTCAGCACCCTCTCGTGCCTGGATGATCTGTGTCTGATGTACCTGTCCAGTAGCCTGCGGGGGTTGGGCGAGGCGGGGCCGTGCCCGGGAAAAAGCATCGGTGGGGCGAGATCTCGGATCCTCTTAAGGCCGGATATGTATGCATCCATGTCGCCATCGGAGGATGGAACTAGGATCGTGCCCACCACGACGCAGTTGTCTCCACTGACAACCCCCGCTTCGCCAACCAGGCAAATGTGCCCCGGGCAGTGGCC
>DAFQ01000002.1:3492-4466 GCA_002497985.1 Euryarchaeota archaeon UBA4 | reverse complement strand
ACCTTCTTCAAGTTTCGAAACATCAACATCCACCGAAATAGCCCCAAGTGTCTCTTCGCTAGCCCAAATTGGCGCTTGGTAGATCTCCGATATTCTCTTTAGGTCGCCGATGTGATCTGGGTGCCTGTGGGTGAAAACACTAGCTATGATTCTGGAGCCCGGCGAAATTGCCTCCGAAATCTTGGCTTTGAGGTAGTTCAGTGATTCTTCCGACTTTGCAGCAGGGTCCACTATGATCACCTCGCCTCCTGGCTCTCCGATCATGTAGCAGTTCGTATGCGTGGATGGTGGCAATGTGTCGGTCTTGAGGGGAATCACCTCAACTCCGGGAGCGAATTCTATTCTGTGATCCCCATTGGGAGGATCTGCAGACAGATTGTCACAGGCCGCTTGCAAATCCCCTTCATCACCTATCCTCTCAACTATGTCCCTGAGAAGCGTTACGATTGGAGGAGGGATCCTGAGTAGATTTCCCTCCCATGCAGATAGGAGCTCCTGCGGTTTCCACCACTTGAACTCGTCAAATTCGCTTCTTCCTGGTGGAAATGTGGGAATTACCCCGGGTAATCCAGTCGGAACGTGGAAGAAGAAATTCTGGAACCCCATGGGTGCGAATGGGGGGGTTGTTCTGTCAGTGATCATCTCACAATGGAAATTCTCGATGGAAACATTTCCTGACTCTACACTCTTTCTCCATTCCCGCTTGTCCGCACATACCCTTTCCCGGGTATCTTCGTCAATACTGACAATCCCCCCTTTGCCATCAGGTGAAAGTCCGACTTCTTCCGCCATCTCCCTTAGAAGTGCGAAAGTGGCAGTTCTGTACTTCTCATCCACCATTAGCCAATCTGGATGATCCTTAGAGACTTCTCTGTCTACACCGCTCACACCTCCGCCCGGGAAAGACCAGAAGTCAGGGAAACTGGGCAACTCGGATACTCTGTGCCCTAGCAGAATTTCATGTCCGCCCTTAG
>DAFQ01000002.1:1022-3106 GCA_002497985.1 Euryarchaeota archaeon UBA4 | reverse complement strand
GGCAAAGAAATGCCCTCGGGCAGCTCGCTCATGTATGGCGGGAGGGAACCAGTGCTTCAAACGCTGCGGGAATGTTTGATTATGCCCCCCACTCCCACGAGCCTCATGGGACCTTCAATGACGATTACATTTCAGGATGGGATCCCACTGTCGAACCCTGAGGTGGAGGGATGAAGGAGCCGGAGACGATTGAGGAAGAACTGGCGATAATCGCCGAGGCGCTGAATGCAGGTATTGATCCATTTCCACCGAAGAAGGAATCTTCTGGATTGATTAGACTGGGCCTTGGTTGGTTCATGATTATCATCATGGTCAGTTGGGTTTCCCAGCTTCTCTACAGATCGATATAGTTGGTAGTCCCTCCCGGATTCGAACCAGGGTCATGGCATCCAGAGTGCCATATGATGGACCACTACACCAAGGGACTGGCGTCTTTGGGACATAGGTCCGATATTTCAACGAATCCGCAAACCCCTTCGCTTACTTCGCGCGGAATCCTGCATTAACCACCTCAAGGCTTTCTTTGCTTGGTCGGTTCTGCTCTTCCGAGAGTGCCATAAGGGGTGTTTCTGTCAATCCCAACTCGTCTGTGGCCGTGGGCTGGTTCGGATTGTAGTAGAGGAGGCCCGTGACGTGACTCCCCTCCGCTGTTCCTTCATGAATGGCCCTCAAAGCAGCTACTGCATCAGTAGGGTCATGTTCATCTCCAACGGTCTCCAACCTCAGAGTGGATCCATCGAATAGGGATATTTCACTATACTCTCCCTCGGGTACATCAACTTCCTCGAGTGGCGAGAAGTGAGGTATGTAGTCCAGTATGTGAAGGACCTCGTCATTCCCCTTTACGTAGTTGTAGGATCTGTAAGACTCGTCGTTGTTAGCGAAGGTTACACAGGGTGAGATTACATCGATTACAGCCATTCCCCTATGACTCATTGCAGCTTTGACAAGGGCCGTTAATTGCTTCTTGCTTCCGGAGAACGACCTAGCCACGAAGGTGCACCCAAGATTGACCGCCATGGCACATAGGTCTATGGGGGCCTGCTCGTTTACTGACCCCTTCTTCTTCTTGGAGCCCTTCTCGACAGTAGCGCTGTATTGGCCCTTTGTAAGCCCATATACGCCATTGTTCTCGATAATGTAAACCATGTCGATGTTCCTCCTGATTGCATGGATGAACTGCCCGATCCCTATGCTAGCAGTGTCCCCATCCCCTGAGACGGCAAGGAACGACAGGCTCTTGTTCACCATGTTGGCGCCCGTTGTAACAGACGGCATCCTACCGTGAACTGTGTTGAATCCATGGCTCTTAGAGAGGAAGTAAGCAGGGGTCTTCGAGGAGCACCCTATTCCGCTCATCTTTGCGATGCCTTCAGGCTCTATTCCGTTCTCCCAAGCCGCTTGGATGATGACATTGGAAATCTGGTCGTGCCCACAACCAGGGCAGAGGGAGGATTTTCCTCCGGTATATTCGGATTTCTCCAAGTTGATGACGTTCAACTTCACAGGTTTCATTCAACGCCCTCCAATACTCTCAAAATTCTCTCAGCATACTCCCTAGCCCGGGGGGGAAGCCCGTCGCTGTATGCCACCGAATGCATTTTCGGCAGCAGCTCCACTGGGAGCTCCTTTCTCAGTATCCCGTAAAGCTGACCATCTCGATTGATCTCAAGAACGACTACCCTTTTGTGTCTCTCGATGAAACCCTCGAGATCCGAGTGATAGGGAAGTGCCCGGACTCTGCAAGTGCTTACAGAGAGCCCGGACTGCTCAAGTATGTCGTCGATTTCGACAATGGAGTTCTCCATTGAACCATAGAATATGATGCCGACATCTCCATCCGACTCCTCTCTAAGGAGGGGGGCGGGAAGAACATCCCTAGCACCATCGATCTTTCTGCGGAGCCTTTCCATAGTGGCATGGTAGACTTGCGGGTCTTCTGAGTAAATCCCATCCTCGTCATGGCCTGTTCCGCGATATAGGATTGGAGCTAGGCCACTCCCTGGGAGAGTCCTGTATGCAATTCCGTCGCCATCGACATCCCGGTATCTTCCGAAGTTGTCCATGGCGTCCAACTCCCCCTG
>DAFQ01000002.1:0-638 GCA_002497985.1 Euryarchaeota archaeon UBA4 | reverse complement strand
GTCGACCACCTATTCATTCCCAGGTCCAGATCACCGAAACCGAAAACTAGCGTTTGGAACCTCTCAGCATAATCGAAAGACCTCCATCCGAATTCGAAACACTCGTCCACAGTTCCTGGAATCAGAACAATGTGCTGAGTATCTCCGTGGCTCGCCTCATAGCACATTGACAAGTCTCCCTGTTGAGTTCTAGTCGGCAGTCCTGTGGAGGGCCCAGTACGATTGATGTCCCAGATTACTCCTGGGACCTCCGAGAAGTAGAACAGGCCAATGAATTCAGACATCAGCGAAATGCCCGGGCCACTGGTGCACGTCATTCCGCGACCACCTGCCCATCCCGCGCCCAGAACCATTCCCGCAGCCGCGAGCTCGTCTTCGGCCTGTACGACCGCACAGGTCGCACCACCGTCATCGCCCTCCTTCAGTTTTGGAATCCATGAGATAATCGACTCGGCCAGTGAAGAGGATGGCGTAATTGGGTACCATGAGAGCATGTTGATGCCCCCGTAGATTGACCCTAGGCCAATCGCCTCGTTGCCCTCAATAAGGAATGTGTCAGATGACTTCTCACGCGCCTCGAGATCAAAATGGCAATCGAAGTCCCAGTTCTCGGCGGCATACGCCCTCCCCTCTGAAAT
>DAFQ01000025.1:11035-11922 GCA_002497985.1 Euryarchaeota archaeon UBA4 | reverse complement strand
GCCTGTCGCACCGTCTATGTCTATGTCCAGGAGTGGGTGGTTCATCGACTCGTGGACTACCTCCTCGGCGCCCTGGTCGCTCTCGCCGTACAGCATCATGGTGACCCCGCCGTTCTTCATGATGGTCCTGACGTCAGCGAAGTCGAGGTTGATCAGGCTCGGGAGGGTGATTGTCTCCACCACTCCCTTCACTATCTCGGCTATCAGCTGGTCCATGATGCTGAAGGCCTCGTCAAGGGGTAGGTTGGGGACGAAGTGCAGGAGCCTGTTGTTGTCGAGGACGAGAACCGCGTCGGCGGTGTTCCTCAGGAGGTCGAGGCCCTCGAGCGCACGCTGCATCCTCTGGCGCCTCTCGACGCTGAAGGGGGTGGTGACGACTGCCACGACCAGGGCTCCGGCCCTCTTCGCCTCCTCTGCAACGACTGGGGCTATGCCAGTCCCAGTGCCACCTCCGAGGCCGGCGGTTACGAACACGAGGTCCGCTCCGTTCACTATCTTCTGAATCACGTCCCGTCCGGCCTCCGCGCATCTGCGACCCATCGTGGGGTCACCTCCAGCGCCCAAGCCTCTGGTGATGTGCCTCCCGACGAGGAGCTTCTGCATGGCACGAGTGTGGTCCAGATGCTGCTTGTCGGTGTTGATCGCGACGGTGATTGCGCCCTCTACCCCAATGTGAGTGATCCTGTTCATCGTGTTGTTGCCCGAGCCCCCGCACCCGCAAACGAGTATTCTGGGGTCAGGGGGGCCAAACGACTCCAGCTCCTTGTCAGTGAGGGTCGTCGACATCCTTCCGACGGGGGCGACGTTAGCCTGCGGACTCACTGCTCCACTCACTCCATATCCCCCAGTGCATCCCCAGCATTGCTGCCTTACGGTTCCCGATTCCC
>DAFQ01000025.1:9904-10635 GCA_002497985.1 Euryarchaeota archaeon UBA4 | reverse complement strand
GAATGCCATGGTCCGGAAAGCGACATAAGGCAAAGTCCTCACGAACATACGCGCCGCGCTTAGCTCAGTTGGCTAGAGCACCTGACTGTAGACTGGAAACACATGGTTGTTGGCAGCCATCAGGGGGTCCCCGGTTCAAGTCCGGGAGCGCGGACCACTACTCCATCAGATCATCAAGCGGAACGCCTATTTTCGGCAATTTGAAAGAGAACCTGTGACGACTCGTCTTGGGGGGGAAGAGGCTCCCCGAGACACCCATCTCGACAACCTCCTCCTTCGTTATGGAGTCCCTTCCGCAGCCAGGCCACACGCTCACAGAAACCTCCTCCGAGTTCAGGTAGTCGATAGCGACGACTGGAACGAGGTCAAGCCCCAGGGCCTTGGCAGCGTTCCACCTGTGGTGACCGTCCAGTATCACGTTAGAGGCAGAGTCAACGAGGAGTGGCTGGAAAAACCTCCCCGAGTTTACCAGCCTCTTCATCATCGCATCTAGATTTCTCGGTATCACTTCTTCATGGGGGAGGAGGTCATCTGTGGAGCTGAGACGCACCGATTCACCCCTCCTCTCCATGTTTGTGGAGTTGTGGGCAGGCTCATAAAGGGGACTTTGCTCGGCCAGCCGCTGGGGGTTCACTAATGGGCATATCAAAGCACATACGCGCGACATGGAAGCGTCCCAAGGAGGGTATGCCCCCACTGTACCGAAGAGACCGAATGGCATCTTGGAGGAG
>DAFQ01000025.1:0-9523 GCA_002497985.1 Euryarchaeota archaeon UBA4 | reverse complement strand
GGCTCGGCTACAAGGCGAAGCAGGGAGTAGTCATCGTACGCACACGCGTGAGGCGAGGCGGACTGAGGAAGGGCAAGATCCACATGAAGAGGAAGCCATCCAAGGCAGGTATCAAGAAAATCACCATGGCAAAGTCGATCCAGAGGATAGCCGAGGAGAGGGTCAGCAGGAGATACCCTAACCTAGAGGTGCTGAACTCATACTGGGTCGGAGAGGATGGAAAGAACAAGTTCTACGAGGTTATCCTCCTAGATCCATCCCACCCTGCGATAATGTCCGACAAGGACTTCTCATGGGTATCCGAGGGCAACAGCCACAAGGGACGTGCCTTCAGAGGACTGACAAGCGCTGGAAAGCGTGGAAGGGGACTCTACAACAAGGGCAAGGGAGCAGAGAAGCTTCGGCCCAGCCTGAAGGCCAACAAGAACCGCGGCAAGTGATATCCCTGAGCCGTCATATTGATGCCTCATGGTGAGCGCCAGCGTGTAATGGCCGACCGTCACGCGTCAGAAATCAGGGGCCTTCCCGTGATCCTCCCCTCTGGTAGGCTCATTGGCACCGTTTACGACACGTTCGTGAATACCGATGATTGGAGCTGCACTCATATTTTCGTTTCCAATCCCCCTGCCGATCTGGTTGAGAACAGGACCCATCTGGCAATACCCTGGAAATGGGTAAGATCAGTTGGAGATGTGGTGCTATTGAGGTGGTTCCCACCGACTCCCCTACCGAAGAACCTCTGATGCGTAGGCGAACGTAGGGCCGATATGATTCAAAAGGCGGGCGTTGACGCTCGGTGTATGAGGACAGCGACGACAGTCATCCTAGCACTCCTCCTGATGTCATTCGCGGGACCCATGGCACAAGCTGACAGCAAGGGAGTGATATCCTGCGCAAACGCAGACCTTTCGATGATGCCAGCCAACTGGGAGCTCGGGGATCAGGCGTGCGTTAGGCTGGATCTCGGCGAGTTGGACCCAGGACAGGCATTGTCTTTCGACATAGTCACAGATGCCGAGATAGACATACTACTCTTCTCCGCCAATGCAATCACGGTATACCAAAACGAACAGTCATACCGCAGTGACCTAGTTTGGGAGGGGGACTCCGTCTTCGAGTCGTTCAATGGAACCGGATCATGGCACTGGTCCGTTCCAGATGACAGGGACCCGACGAGGTGGTACATGGTTTTCGACAACCTGGACCACCCACAGGACTCATCCGAAGGGGCGCAGGGAGGAAGCACCGCATCCGTGACCCTGGAAGCAGGCATCATCACTCCGGTGCCATTCACTCTTGCCGATACCATAGTGCGCCTAGAAGCAGGGGGGCACTCCCTTCTTCACGGGCCATTCGTCCTAGATGCCGGGACACAAGTCAGCATCCAGGCAAGCACGATGGAGGGTGCGCCAGACGTCTTCCTGATGACTCAGTCACAGGTCGACCTCTATGAGGCAGGAGGAACTGCAGCCACCAGGGTTTCTGGAACTGACATGCTACTGATTACCACTGACAGGAGCATAGTCTGGACCGCCCCCGAATCGTTGGAGGGAACGCCGCTCTACCTCGTTGTCGACAACAGGGCAGGCCCATCGGGGGGCGGAGCCGGTACCCTTCCAATCGCTACAACTGTCGTAATGATACTGACTCCCTTGCTGGAGCCTGTGATCGGAGGCGACGCATCTTCTGGATTGGTCGATGTGGGTGCAGCTATTTCTCTGGATGCGACAGAAACCCCGAACCTCTCCGAGCAGATACCAGACTCAGGATTCTCTTGGGACACGGATGGCGATGGATTCGATGACAACTCCGGAACCCTCGTGAACGTCACCTGGAGTGAGCCCACCAATGTAACAATCAGACTCACGGTCCTATCAACGGACGGAAGGAGCACTAGCGTCTACCAGGAGGTCCAGGTTTCCGACATCACGCCACCGGAGTCCAGTATCGAAGTCAGCGGTGTGGTGGAGAGGGCCTTCAACGAGGCAGTGATCCTCAGCGGCGACTTCTCAGACAACTGGGGCGTCTCAATGGTGGAGTGGCTGGTTGATGGAGTGGTCTCCTCCTCCTACTCTGGAGATCTCTCAGGTGCCGACTCGTTCTCCCACTCTTTCGGCTCGAACGAGACTTCAGGAGAGCACACCATCACCCTCAGGGTAACCGACAGGTCGGGCATGTCCTCTGAGGATACCGCGATAGTGAGCCTATACGACTCGACCCCCCCAGTAGCGGATGAGTACGAGGAGGAGTCTAGCACAGTGATAGGCGAGACCACTAGGCTCAGTATCGGGTTCGCAGATCCCGAGTCAACGAACCTATTCTTCACATGGGACTTCGACGCAATGACGGACTCCGATGGAGACGGGGACACAGACAATGACGATGACGCCAGTGGCCCAGTAATCCTGCATTCCTTCGACGAGATAGGGGTTTATCGCGTGATTTGCAGAGTTCAGAATGAGGCCGGCCTGATTTCCGAGGCAGAGATACTCCTGACAGTCACCGATGGCACAGAAGGTTCCGAACTATCAACCACGGAGATGCTGATGATCGCGGGAGCCGCAATTCTCGCTATCGTCATAGTATTGCTGTTGGTGATGAGGATAGCTACGAACAGGAGGATGGCCGCAATGATGGCCGAGCAGGAGGGCGAATCGGAAGAGCAGGAGCCCTCCCGGGAAATGACTGCAGAGGAGCAGAAGGCAATGTGGAGCACCGGGGGATCCAACATAGCCCCATCACAGCCATACGGTGGTTTCTCAAGCGGAATGTCAGGCATGCCAGAGGGCTCTCCAAGCGCCTCGTCAATCGAGATCGGCGATGAGGTTGCAGAGCTCCTCTCACCCGCTACCCAGGCAGACGGGCCAGTCGCTCCAAGCGCTGCTGACGAACTCCTGAGTGCATTCGAAGACGACGAGCCACCAATAGACCTCGATGAGGGAGTGATCGAGTACAAGTTTGACGAAGAACCAGACACGAAAACAGAGAACTGGAGTCCGGCAGAAGATGACACCGATCCGAGCGAGGACAGGAAGGTGAGGCAGGCATGCTCCTCCTGTGAGAAGCTGTTCGAGCTCGAGTTGCCCGAGGGAGTCAACTCAGCCAAGACCGCATGCCCACATTGCGGCTCCGTTGAGAGGGTCAGCATTGGGTGACGACTTCAACAATCACGATAACCATCAGCTCAAGCAGGGCAATACCCTTTAGCGCACCTCTATGAGGTGCGAACATGAACAGCAGCAGCGTTAGGGTGATTCACCGTGCGCCGCATTCTCCCAATTCAGGCAGTATTTTGGTAGTGATGATACTTCTTTTGCCATTGTTTTCACCCATATCAGGAGTCAATGCCGAAGCTAGGATCGAAGCCCAGGACTTTCAGATTCTGGATGATTTGTCTGATGTCCTTGGACAACGACAAGATGTTTTGGACTCCAACTCCGTCGGACAGATAGCAGGGCCTGCATTGGATGCAGTCAGAGACGGCATTTCGGAAAGTGGACCCAACCAGCCCCTGTCCTCGATAGGGGAATCATTGGTTGACTCCTCAATGACCGACACGTCCCCTCCATCGCCCGATCATCCCCTTCCTTACAATGTAATTTTGGGGATAGACGACGGGGAGACTGCCCCGGTCGACAATGTCTGGCAGACCCTTGTCAATATCACCGATTACGTCATCCTCACCGAATACACCGACCTTGATGGAAATGTAATCAGGAACACTGAGGTAGTGACATTCACGGCAAACTTCCTCTCTCTCCTGAATTTACAGACCGACCCCCTCAGCCACGCCGTGGATGTTGACAACGATGGGGACGATGACATCCAGGTGGGTCTCGGGATATCTCTTGGCCCAATAGGGCTAGAAAACATCATCTCGGAGTCTGGGACATTGTGGATTCAGCCTGCCATTACCTATTCGGTAGATGTCCTAGACTCTAGCACCACGGACCCAATGTGGGACGAAGTGGACACTCTGCAAGTATCGCTGATCAAGGCATTTGCATACTCAAGTCCAGACTCCATTCTGGCCTTGGGTGATGGAGAGAGCTACATCTGGGTGGTTGACTCCTCGTTCAACTCAATGCCAAAACAGTTCTCACTGGAGGTCGGCATTGAGAGAGTCTTCTTCAACGCCAGTGCGGTGATGCAGGACCTCGTTCAGGCAATTCTGAACATCTTCTCATCTAATTTCGATGGGACCGGAATGACACTGATTGGCATCTCCGCCCCATACTCAATCTCGGTAGACTCGAGTGACATGGACACATGCCCAGATAGGTACAATCCCGATCAACTCCTCTTCCTCCCTTCCGATGAGATAGACTGCGGGGTTTCCGTTGGGTTGGGTTATGGCCACTTTTCTCCACCCGGTTCTGATGGAGTCAGAGATCTGTGGGAACTCGCATACATCGATCTGGATATTCACCCGAACAAGGACGCGATGGTGATTCCAGGGGATTTGGAGGTCATCATCAGGACTGACAGTACCCTGCCAGCCGCCGGTGGCATAGAGGGGGACAGGAGCCTAACTACTGTAGAGTACTTCGCAGATAGAAGAGCCGATCTGCACATTCGCTTTTACGAGGATCGCTCGAACACCCCTCCCGAGGACAACGGAGGGTCATTTGGCAATATCACTGATGGCAGGGGCTGGTTGAGGGGGATGCCCGAGGGTTCAATGTCCCCCGGTGAGATTACCCGGATTTTCAGGATGCTAGGCTCCGAGGATGAGCCCGACTTGCCAGGGGGAAGGCCTAGCCGACTCGGAATGATTCTGGGAATCAAGAATTTCTCACGCGACACTAGCCCCAACGAGGATGACCCGACTCTTCCCGTGAACCCAGCGCATCCCCCTATCAGCATGATCCTGCTTAGATCAGAACAGGCTATCGACTCTTTGGAATATGAGTCTTGGTTCCAGAGGGGAGGGCAGTCGGAGGATCATAGGAGGGTCAGCATCTCCCTGGACTCAATACCTCCCGCACTGGTTCTTTTCGGCTCATTCGACGTAGGGGGATCAGAGGATGATAACACCGATTTAGATGACTCGGATAACATGGATTTCGTTTCAAGGATAATGGACTCGCTGATTCTGAACTTAGTCGATCTTTACCTGGATGTGGGATCGACCCTAAATGACGTCCCGTCCACTGTTGTAGACGCGATAACGGGTGGAGTCGGCTCAGGAGGGGACCTACAGGGCAGGGAGTTCAATCTCCTCATGCATGATCACTGGGGCGCTCAGAGAGAGCCCACCACAATCTCAAGGATAGGCATGGAGATAGGCTCAAGCCAACACCCCGTTCTGGTCGGTGATCACCTAATCCTGGCCAATGACAGAGAGCTAAACCAGGTGGTCAGCAGGTCGGGCGACCTCGTCGACCCGCTAGTCCCGATTGCAGCCAGCATCAGTTTCAGTGGCCTTTCAGCATTCACCCTCGACGACGATGACGACCTCGAAGAGCTGACAGTACACATCAGCACAGTTTCTTCCGAGGTGTTCAATTTCATGTATCTCGAACACGACGGGGGTACAATCTCCAACTCCTCTCACCAGGCACTATCAATTTCCGACATTCCGGATGAGATTGACATATTACTGACTGCAGACGGCGCTGAGTTCTTGGCATCCAGCGCTATCGAAACCATAACCTATACTGGAATAGATTTGGACCAGAGGCAGGCAGTAAGGATTTCCGATTTCCCAGATCAATTCTCCTCTGTATTCGGCGACTCTTCTAGCTGGTCATCAACCTCATCGATAGGGAGCATAGAGGCCCAGATAACAAACTCGTCAACACCTGTAACAATGGGAGGCGACCATTTCCTTTTCCATCATGACCCCAATGACGGCACTTCGACGATATCATCCAGAATCTCGGGTATTTCCGATGCTGGTTGGACCGCTCCAGCCGAGGAAGGAGCCCCCGGTTCCGCAGGGAGGGGCACGGCATCGATATCGGCTGCAGGAGACAGATCCCTGAGCATCAGCGTGGACCACGCACCAACCACTGATGAGGAACAACTCACAGCACTCGCAGTAATCGATCCACTGCCTTCCTCCGTTTCCATAGAAATACCCACTGGGGCAGAGTCCGGCCCGACCCTCGATGTCCCCGAGCTAAATACCTCAATGGGTCTCTCTGGCCTAGCATTCTTCCTCGGGGGATTTGCCGACTTGGGTCGTTCAGTCAACTCCGTCCTGTCTGGAATTACCACGGACATTTCCACTGGCTCGGGAGGAGATAGTGCAGATGAGGACTTCTCGTTCGGAATGCAGCTGGAGGCAGATTCCGCATTCGATCTGATTGTCGAATCGAGCCATGGCTCTGGATCTCTGGTTTCCCCTCCCTGGGTTCACGGTGTTTCCTTCAATGCGGCTTCCTCTGGGATATCAGATGGATTCCACCTCAGGACATGGCTTCCGGGACTTCCCCCAGTTGTCGACCTCTCGATATCAAGAAGCTCGGGAACGGACACTGAGGACTGGGACATCAGATTGGGCCTAGATGGGTGGGTGCCTGCTCATAGCGAGTTGATGATATACGCCCAGGGAATCAACGGACAGGATCTGCTAATGACACTCAATGGCCTCGAGGCTGGTGTGGAGACCGGACTCCTAGTCGAGTCAACATTCGAGTTCACGACCGTTGCGGGTATCACAGAGGTATCCACGTCCACCCACTACTCGATGACAGACAGGCTGGACTGGGTTCACGCCCTTCTGATCAACAGAGAGGCTGGAAGTAGGACGGAGATAATGATCGACGAGATACCCGAGACAGTCGATTTCACCGCAAGTCTGGGAACTGCTGTTTCAATCGACATGACAGTGCCTGACATCTACCTCAGAGATGGAATCGGAATCGAATCGATAATGATGCAACAGATGCAGTGGCTGGACTCTTCATGGTGGCCTGCGACGGTCTTCCTGACAGATCTTCCAGGATCAATCAATCTCACTACGGAGCCCGACCCCAATTTCGACATCACCAAGAGCCTAGCATTCCAAGGTATGCCAATACTGGATTTCAGTGCCTCGAGCGAGGGAATGTCACTCTACATCGAAGCATTTGGCAGAGCGATAAACACACGAGGGGACACCATACTCCTTGCCGAGGGGATGACAGATAGCCTAGTCATCAGGCCAACCGAGGGGTATGGACTTGAGGTTAGATCAGGCGGGGATGGGGTTGACAGGATATACATCAGGTCCAGCAACATACCAGCTACCCCTCCTGTGACGATGGAGGAGATGGAGGCCCTAGGAGAGAATCTGAAGAGCGCGACCATTCACGTGCATGAATTCGGAAGAGCCTACGGAATCATCGAGGTCTCCGATGTGCAGGGCGGGAGAATCATAGTTTCAGCACGCGCATCTGCAGAACTGGGAGGCGAGACCTTTGACCTGAGAGGCGTCCTCCTGGACGCTCAAACTACATCGGGCATTCCAACAGCCACAACACTCGGGGTCAACGGACTCGCCTCGGACCTATCGTTACTCAACATGATCCCAGGCTTCGATGGGCCGACTCATCACATAATGGTGGTAGAGCCAATCTCATCCGGGATACTAACCCTAGTTGCGACTTTCATGGGAGGTGACTGAATGGGTCTTCTGGAGAGGATAGGAAAGAAGGAGGAGGATGTGGAGACTCCGGAGGAAGCACTAGCTCACGAGGCATTGGAGTATTTCGAGGACAAACTAAGTCGAGTCTCCCCAACTAGGGTCCTGTTCGCATCAATAGCGGCATTGTTGATGATTTCCGCTTCCTTGATAGTCGTCGCTTGGATAGTCCCATATGACAGAGTTTCTGTCGATGTGGTATATCGGCAAGGAGCAGCAGGACACGTGGTTCTGGCACAGATCAACAATGAAGGCAGCAGGTCGATAGAGGAGGTCTCCCTTGACATCAGGTTCCTCGATTCAGAAGGAGTCGTCGAGATTGACCGAGCTCACTATGACGTCGAAGTCATTACTGCTCACACCTCTGTAGCAGGCGACGAACTAGAGCTAATTGTCCCAGGGGTTTCCGTTTGGGATAACTACACCATAGAGATTATTCTGAGCTACGACAACTATCGAAATGGAGTATATGTCAAGGAGCCGTACTCGGTCGGCGAGTGGACAATGGAGCTCTACACAGTCAAGTCCCCACTCAAGATTCTTTGAACAAAGATGACTGAAGTGATGTTCAGTTAACCCATATGCTCAAAATGGTCCTGACAGGGGACGAGTTCGATGAACCAGCGCGTGACCCTCCTCGTTCTCGGAATACTCATGCTATCGTACTCCCCGCCAATGGGGCATGGCGATGAAATTCAGGCGGACGGTTCGGAAGAACTCCCCACTGGTTTCGAGAGAGTGGAAATCTCCCCTGATCCGAATAGCATCAGGGATTTGGGGGAGCCGACAGTTCACGAAGGCCTCGAGGATGTCAGACAGGTAATCGCTGACTCAGTTATAGGAATCTACACTGAATCAGGACTCATTCCCAGGTTGTCAATGGACTCTGGCATCGCAATCCCACGCTCAGACCTTGTAATGGCACTGGTAGATGGCGAGGTGGGCCTCTGGGACGCCAGGGTCGAACTGTCAGAAATAGAAGGCATCGAAATAAGGTCAACAATCCCTCCCTCGGGCTTCCTCATTCAGGGAACAGGGGAATCCTTGGAGGCACTTTCAATGGCTAATTCCGTCGTTGCTATTCACTATGTTCCAGCAGGCCTGTTGGTCCACGAGTCATTGATGCAGTTCACCGCAGGAGACCAGGTCCAAGTTGAGGTAATTGGGTGGAAGAATGAGCAGTTAATCAGACAAGACGATCCCGGCCTAGGTCTGAAAGATACACTTTCCTCAGCAGCCTCGAGATGGCTGGATGACGGCTGGTCACCCGAAGCAGGGAGATACTGGGGCACACTCGCCCTCGACTCTTTGCCATCACTTCTGGCACATCCCTCGGTCGCATATGTCGCCCCACAGCCAGTACTGGTCATCCATAACGACCAGGCTAGGTCAAACATGGGAATAAACACGGTCGACAACGCCTTCATCTCCGAGCTAAATGGGAGTGGACAGATAGTAGCGGTCGGCGATTCGGGTCTTGACGGGGACCATGGCGACTTCACAGGGAGGATATCAGGACTAACTTCCGTAACTCCGGGCGACTCATCCACAGCCGATCCCAGTTCGGGACATGGGACGCACGTCGCCTGTACCGTACTCGGATCCGGATTCAGGAGTGGTGGTGGGTACCAGGGAATTGCCCCAGAGGCGGACTTGTACTTCCAAGCAATGGAGGATGATGACTCGGGCGCCCTATACAGCTACGGAATCAACTCAATGCTAAACTCGGCTTACAACGCTGGAGCTAGGATCCACACTAACAGCTGGGGTGCTGGAAGCGGATCTGGAAGCTACTCTACCCAATCAGAGGATGCCGATGACAGAACTTCCACATGGGATCAATATTGGTCATATGATGGTATGACGGTCTTGTTTGCTGCGGGCAATGAGAGG
>DAFQ01000041.1:5278-6800 GCA_002497985.1 Euryarchaeota archaeon UBA4 | reverse complement strand
CGACATCGTTGAATATCGAGAGGCCTCTCTTGATGAGTATGAATGATATTACCATCAATAGCCAGAAAATCGCCATTGTTGGAATTATCTCGTTCATTGAATCACCTCACTCACTGGTTGCCTCGGCTAACATGGTTGCAACTATTGCGAATACGCCAAGCATTGCACCTAACAGGAAGAACCAGATTCCAGAATCGAACACGCCCTCGAACATTGGCAGCAGCTCTGAGACCACGGGCATGTCCCTACCAGGATAGAGGACGCCATAGAGCACTAGGAATGAGAGCATGGAGACCACGCCAATCATGATCACAACATAGGATGACTCTGGTTCTTTTTCCCCCTGAATGAACTCAGTAATGTGGCTAGAGCCTTCATCGGACATAGGGAATCACCTCGCTACGAGCTGCAGGAGCGGACTGAACCAGCGGAGATTGCCCCTTAAGCATTAGGCGAGGGACTACGTCCCTCGTACTCATGGGGCCCTAAGTGCATCCAATCTGTTCCCACGCCTATCACTGCCGGAGCCTAGGGGAGTTGGTAAGCTGCTGTCAGAAATGACCTCTGCGTTCCACGATGATTTGCAATCACAATCAAGGCCGTCGAATTCACCGAGGCTTCCAGAAACGGAATACCTCTCGATGGCTGCTACGACGTCGGCATCGCAGATGCCACAATTGTGGGACCCTCTCAACTTGCCACCTGCTGTTGGGTGTACTATTACTCGACAGTCGAGGCCGGAGATGGATTCATGTGAGGTTGTTATCATCTCCACCAATGACCATAGCCATGGTGGCCTGTACTCCCTGTTTCTGAACAATCGATCGACTATGGTTCTCTTCTGTATGTTCATCGGGTTGATTGAGACTTCGTCAGAGATTGGGGCTACCTCAGATATCCACTTTGTCGTGTGAAGGAGGGCATCCGCCTCTGACATAAATGGCGGTTTGAATAGGAGGTATGTCTTGACCCTCAGGCCGTTTTCCCTCAATGAGTCGACTGCCCTGTGCCACTGCTTGGTGGAAAATCCCTTGTTAGCGTGGAATCTAAGCACTTTGTCGTCATAAGCCTCCAAGCCAATTGCAACTGTGCAGCCGGGATGCCTCTCGGCGACCCATGAGAGTTTCTCGGGGGTGCACATCTGTGCTTGGGCCTCTATCACAAGATGCAGTCCCATCTCATGAGTCTCTCTCAGAACGGCTTCCTGCCATTCAGGGGGATTCTCCCGGTCTTCGAAGAATGTCCCGGACGTGTAGATCTTGATCATCTGACAATCCTCGAAGTTTTTCGTACGGCGCTTTGCTTCCTCCCACTGATTGAACATGTCCTCGGTGGTAACATCGTCCCTGACGTCGTTGAAGTATCCACAGAATGTGCAGCCGGACTTCCACCACCAAGCGCACCCCTTCGTTCTGAGGATGACCGTCACAGCCTGACAGGGTGTCCCATCGGGGAGGTTCTCTGGTGTCTTGTATACCGTTACCGGTTTACTGGCGTCCCATGACTCCCTGATGGAAACTGA
>DAFQ01000041.1:1074-4864 GCA_002497985.1 Euryarchaeota archaeon UBA4 | reverse complement strand
GTATCGCCCCATCGGGTTTCTTATTGAGATTGGCTACGGTCATGAAGGTACTGATTTCGTAATTCTTGGGCGACACTAAAGACTCGATAACATCTCCGAGGCACGTGTCTGGCGATTCCAATGTGGGAGTGGAGAGTTCAGATGTAGTTACCAGGCTTCTGAAGGAGATGGATCCAGAATCAAAAAAGTCACTTCAGAGCTGGTACTGGTTCGATTGGGCGAACCAGGCTTTCGCACTCACGGTGATCACCGTTGTGGTTCCAACCCTTCTTTCTAATATGTTCAATCTGGCCAATGGGGGTAGCGCTGACTATGCTGGAATGACATTCACTGGAGACAGTTTCTACGCAGTGGTACTTGGGGTCTCGAGCGTCTTCGTTGCGATAGTTAGTCCCATCCTGGGTGCAATTGCCGATAGGATGCCGATAAAGAAAAGGATACTGCGAATTTACACCATTGTTGGGATCCTATTCACCGGACTTATGGGATTGGCCCCCTTCATGGATGATGGTTCGTCGTACAAGTTCCTAGCCATATGCCTCATTATGGGTAACATAGGATTCGCAGGCGGTCATGCGATTTACTCTGCCTTCCTGCCATATCTGGGTGATAAACGCCTGATGGACCATATATCCAGCTGGGGGTATGCCTACGGCTTCCTGGGGGGCTCTATTCTCCTTACAATTCACTTAGTTGTTGGTCTCAAACTGGGATTCAACGATCCATATGTGCAATCTTTCGTTTTCGTAACAAGCGCACTCTGGTGGTTGGGATTCTCAATACCCATATTCAGAAATACCCCGGAGCCAGAGATTCCCAATCCGACCGAGTACTCCTCTTTCGGAGAGGCAGTGATAGATGGGATAAGGGAAATCAGGAGCACTTTCTCCGAGATCAGGAGATACAGGATCCTGACTCTTTTCATGATTGGTTACCTACTCTTCTATGACGGCATCAATGCAATAGGGGGGCTTGCTGCGGCATACGCCGACTCCGTGCTGAGGATTGACATCAGCATGAACTTCGTCCTCCTCCTATCAGCGAACGTTGCTGCCATTCCGATGACCATCATCGGTGGCAAGCTAGCTAGCAAGTACAGCAACAAGAACATCCTAGGTGCTGCACTTACGATATTCTGCATAATCTCCGTACTCGGCGTCGGATTCGCCCCGCTTGAGCTCGGGAGCGATCACGATAGGTATGACTTCCAGTATGACTGGGACGAGGAGGAGGAAGCGTATCGCCTTTCGACTTTGTATGATAGAGGCGTCGATGGATGGGTTAGCAAGTCTGGGGAGGGGGATGAGAATTTCCGCAATGCCTTCCTTTCGTACCTAAAATCGGGCGATGAAGAGATATCGCTTCTTGGTATAGAGGAGGCGCGGGGCCTCTCCTCGGTGATGCCGGGGATGACTGATCACAGGTTCTCCTTCTCGTTCCTCGGTGGGGAGTTGGACGGAGCGGTCTCGGTCGGAGGTGAGCATCCCACAGTGATCGAGGGTGGTCCGATAGACTGGTGGCCCAATTTCCTGAGGGATAACGTGTGGGAGCCTGCAGGCCTTGGAATCAACATGCAATGGATAATTCTGGGGATGTCATTTGGAATGGTCATGGGTGTCGCTGGCGCCCTCTCCAGGAGCCTCTTCAGTATGCTCATCCCCGCATCCAAGACAACTGAGTTCTTCGGCTTCTTCGCCTTCATCGGAAAGGCGGTGTCCGTACTGGGGCCAATCATCTACGCTATTGTCGCTGCTTCGATGGACAGCAGGATGGGGCTTCTCAGCGTAGTCGTCCCGATACTCGTGGGGATGTGCTTCTTCTTCGTCGTCGATGTCGAAGAGGGAATCAGGGTCGCCGACCAAGTGGATGCAGAAGCGGGGATCGGCAAGATAGGGGGGGCGGAGTGATGAAGCTGTCCTTCACTTTGGTTCAGAACTTCCTGACTCTGCTAATCATACCGTTCCTCGCAGGAATAGTGGGGATCGCTGCAATTCCAGCTGTCGCCCTATTCGGAGAGTTGCGCGGGGCACTGTCGAACGGGGAGTACTGGGTGGATACCACGGCCACAGCAATATCACTGGGCATGTCGATCATGTTTTGGGGGATCACACTGGTTGTCATGTGTGGGATTCTGGGTGGCCTGCTGAGGCCGAGATTGGCTCCCGGGAGGTACCCCCTGGAGTCGTTCCTCACTATCCAGTGGGCATGGTCGATGGTGTTCCACAAGATAGCCCTGTTCTTCCTGCCCCACCTGGTCCCGTCGTTCATCGGCAACCTGTACTACAGGCTATCCGGGGCCAAGATAGGGAAGGGTTCCCAGATAAACTCCCCAAACGTCAACGACGCTGGCTCAGTCACAATAGGGGACAGGGTGGTGATTGGCGGACACGCGACAATCAATGCACATCTCACGGAGAAGGGGGAGTTGGTGATGGCCCCCGTTGTGATTGGCGATGGCGCACTGATCGGGACCGGATCCATAGTCCAACCGGGTTGCACGATTGGCGAGGGGGCTGTCGTGGCCTCAAGGGCTGTCGTGCCGAAGTGGACGGAAATACCCCCTGGAGAGGTCTGGGGCGGGGTACCGGCTAAATGCATCAGGCTAGCTGACGGGACCAAACCGGGTGGATGAATGACCAAGTGCAAGGGGCTCAAGGACGATGGTACCGCCTGTTCGAAGCACATCATGTACAATTCCGATTACTGCAAGGAACACCAGCACCAGGACCCCTCGAAAATAATATGCTTGAGCGAGGATAAGAGGGGAAAGCGCTGCTCGAGTCGCGCAATGGAGGGTATGTTGTTCTGCAAGATGCATCTGGACCAGATAGCAGAATTGGAGAATTTAGATTGCCCCAGAGGCTGCGGGAAGATGGAATTCAAGTCAGTACACATCAGGGGAAGACTGGACGGCTTCTACAGATGCAGGGAATGCGAGGGTCGGTTGCTGGATGCCAAGCGCATGGATAGGATCATGAAGTACTCAGATGACCTGAGTCGGTTCCTCGAAAGTGGAGAGGAGTGTGACCTTAGGTGCCCAACCTGCGATTCGGGAATGGTCGATGTCAGAGTCAAATGCAACGTACCCGATAACCGAGGAGGGGGGGCTCATATCGGAGGCGGCGGCGGTATTGGCGGATTGGTTCTCGGAATAGCGATAGCGGGGTTGGTTGAGTCTGCAAAGCAAAACAACAGGGAAAATAAACGCATGGCTTCGGGAGTTGTTTTTGATGGTGAGTTCACATACATGAGCGTGGATGGGTGCCGGGATTGCGGCTCATTCTGGTTCGATGGGGGAGAGATGCAGAATATCCAAAATAGCATTGACTTGAGAGGCACCACGACGGAAGCAGTGGCAGCAGTCGAGGAGACGCTGAAGTGGAGGAATAAGGAGAAATTAGAAAGAAGGAAGTCGGAGACGGGAGGCAATGTATGCAGTCACGTAGGAGAAGACGGGATCCACTGCCTCACGCAAAGAAGACCCAGTGATGAATACTGCTGGAAGCACAAGCGTCCGAAGTGATCAGTGGTCGTCTTCCTCGGGCTCTTCCTCGGAGTCTCCCTCTTCCTCGGTGGGCATCTCGGAAGCGGCCTCCTTTGCTGCCTCCAGGGTCTCCTCCATCCTCTCCTTGAACAGGTCCTTCTTCTCCTCGAACTCCTTGTAGGCCTCCACGGCGCTGTCGATCATGGCGTACCTGGTCTGGATTGCCTCGCTGAGGTCCTCGAAGAGCTTCATGTGCTGGGCGTACCAGTCGTCCCTAGCCTTCATCTCGACCATCGAGGTCTGAAG
>DAFQ01000041.1:0-753 GCA_002497985.1 Euryarchaeota archaeon UBA4 | reverse complement strand
GCTGTGTCGAGTTCCTCTGCGACCTCGAACACCCTGCCGAGCCTCGCCTGCTCGCGAGTGTACATCTCCTGGGTCTTCTCCAGCTCGGGCTCAAGGTGCTTGACCCTGGTTCCGGCCTTGGCGCCATCTATCTCGAGTTCTCTTATTCGATTGTCCTTCTCGTTCAGTAGCGCCTCTAGGCCCTCCTTCTCGATCTCCTTGTCTATGGCGTCCTTCTCGAGTACCTCGATGTGCGCCTTGGCGTCTGAGAAGTCGGTTTCCAGTGCCTGATAGGCGACGTACAACTTGTCCAGACGCTCCTTTTCCATCGCCAGTTGCTCATCGACGTTGTCTTCCGCGGCCGGAACTTGCTCTTCCTCGCTCATGGTGCCCCTCAAACAACTCGGGCCACGCTTCCCCTTTAACCCCGGCGGAAAACGTGAGGCGAAAATATCGCATTATAGCCATTCACGAAGATATTGCGGCTATGGTGGATGACAGAACCGCAGTGAGTCTCTTCGCTGAAGGTATGTGCAGCTTCTCATCGGGGCCATGGGCGTTATTGCCGGGACCGGATGGACCAGTGCAGAGGAACTTTGCCTCTGGGTACCTTCCCTGCATCATTGCCATGAATGGGATCGTCCCGCCTATCCATGTCGCCAGAGGAGGTAGTCCTGAGAGGTGCATAGAGGCATCGTGAATGGCTTCTTTGACCGCTCCTTCCAGAGGGGGAGCGTCGAATCCGTTGGCTGATGAGTCCAGAGTGAACGTCAC
>DAFQ01000001.1:62109-72869 GCA_002497985.1 Euryarchaeota archaeon UBA4 | reverse complement strand
GTTTTGCCTACCTTCTCACAGTATAGTTGTCCACTACCTTTCTCATAGCATCGAGCTGCTCCTCGTCTAGTATGCCTTCACTGTGTTTCTCTGATAGAAACTCCTTGGCATCTCCAACAGTTTGCCTCTCCCCCTTTGCCCATACGGAACCAAGAATGCTAGATCTGTGCTCCTCAGCGACATTGATGTCAATTAGAAGGCGCCTGACTTCGTACTTGTACTCCATGTGCCTACTCCGGTCAAGCCGCTTTTTCCTCTCAGCAGGCTGGAATGACGGTTTGACCCTGCGCCGCCTCCTTACTGGGGCCTTAACTGGTTTTTCTTCTTTCTTAGGCGACACGACCTTACGCTGATGTTCTGATGCCCTAGCCTTACTCTTGTCGATAATGTCCTGAGCCCTTTTGCTTGTTTGTAAGTCCGATTCATCTACTGATACTTCCGCAACTCCTGATGACTTCAGTCCTATGCCCTTCCTGGGCTCTCTGATGAGTTGCTCGCCCACTATCCCATCATTCTGAGTGTCCTGAACGACCTCTTCCACTTTGCCCGTATCTTCGGGGTGCACTTCCCCTTTGCCTTCTGATGGGGGTTTTGCCTTCTCAATGGGCTTTGGAACTACGGGGGGTTTTGAAATTACCTTTCTTGGCTCGGCCTTCGGTACCTCCGATGCCGGTCTCTTCTGCGGTGATCCAGACTTACTGAAGACGTCACGGGGTTTGCTTCGCGGCTTCCTACGTCTCTGCACTACAATATCTCCTGTTACGTGGCCCGTGGGGTCTCTCATAAGACTTCGTGAAATCAACTCCATGTGATTGGCGTGGAGTCGGTTCTGAGAATCGGATTAATGGCGCTATCCTCAAGTTTGGTTTCCCTCCCCATCTCAATCTCGCGCCTACCCAATTCTGCAATCATAGTTCCATTATCGACACAATATTGCTTATCCGGCCAATGCGCCGAGGCACCCCTTTCGGAGCACATGATCTCTGCCATCTCACGAAGCCTGCTATTACATGCAACGCCCCCGCCAAGCAGCAACTCACTCTTTCCTGTATGCGCTAGTGCCCTCTCAGCAACTTCGATACAGCTAGCAAAGGAGTGCTCCTGAAGACTCCATGAGGCGGCATTTATGCCCTCTCTTTCTGATAATGATATTGCAGCGGTTAGTATTCCAGAGAACGCTAAATCCATCCCATGTACAGCATATGGTAACTCCAGGTTTTGGGGATCTCCGCCTTCATCGGTTTCCCACTGACTAGCTAGATTCTCAATCTTGGGCCCACCGGGAAAGGGCAAGTCGTGTGATCTTGCGAATTTGTCAAGCATGTTACCTATTCCTATGTCCAATGTTTCACCCAGAACCCTGTAGCGTGACCCCGCTCTTGCAATTACCTGGGTGTTGCCACCGCTTGCATAAAGAAGAACAGGATCATCACATCCGGTTTGGTTCCTCCCTACCTCTATGTGGGCAACGCAATGGTTCACACCTACAAGTGGGACCCTCCATGATTTGGAGAGTGTTCTAGCTAATGATGCCCCGACCCTTAGACAGGGGCCCAATCCTGGTCCCTGGCTAAATGAGACCGCTTTAATATCGGAAACTGAGAAATCATTTCTCGAAAGAACTCTAGAAATAAGCTCCGGGGCCATTAATGAATGGTGATCCGCGGCCTCACGCGGGTGTATACCTCCCTGTTCAGGAGTAAATATAGAGGACTCTGATGGCAGTAATTCACCATTATCTCTGACCATCCCAATAGACAGGGTGTGAGCTGTACTCTCGACGCCCAGAATGATGCCTGCCATGACACTCGATGGAGGGAGGCCTTTCAAGTGTCGTGACTATCGGAGCACGTGCGCACCCTAATACTCAATGCTGGTGAGATTGCTCATATGTCCTCTGGCGACGCAAATATGCCACTTTTAGGGTCAGAAATGAGCGATAAGGATCTCAATGTCCACTCATCTGGGAAGGGTATAGTGATCGAATCCGGAGTCATTACTGGAATTGCAGAATCTGACGAGCTTGAAACAGAATTTGTTCCTTCATGGGTATCAGGAAATGGGTCCTTTGACGGCAGTAATGTCATAGATGCCAGGGATAGAGCGATTATTCCTGGATTTGTTGATTCTCATACACACCTATTATGGGCTGGCGATAGGAGTAACGAGATTGCCCTTAGGCAAAGAGGAATGACTTATGCCCAGATATCCGAAGCTGGAGGTGGAATCAACAAAACGGTCTCGGAAACTAGGAAGTGTACTGTGGAGGAGCTGGTCTCAATGGGAAAACATAGACTGTCTGAGGCACAGGCCCTCGGCACCACCACAATCGAGGTGAAGAGTGGATATGGCTTGAGCATCGACTCGGAGTTGAGGCTTTTGGAAGCTTATGGCCATATTTCCGAACAATCACGCATGGATATCCATACAACATGGCTAGGGGCACATGATTTCCCGAAAGACAAGAAGCGATCCGAATACATGGATGAGTTGATTTCCGATCAATTACCCCGGGTAGCTGAACAGGGATTATCTAGGTGGGTGGACGTTTTTTGCGAGCCCGGTTGGTTCGACATAGAACAAACAGAACGTATTGTAGTTGCTGCAAAGGGGTTGGGACTGACTCCAAGACTCCATGTAGACGAGTTTGTTGACTCTGGCGGTCTCACCCTTGCATCCGAGCTAGGCTCAGTAAGTGCTGATCATGTCGCCCACTCCAATGATGAATCCAGGGAAAGAGCCAGTAAAGCTGGCACGATGCAGACATTTCTGCCTGGAACTCCATATGTCCTGGGTTCGAATGATTATCCCCCCATCGACAAATGCCTAGAGAATGAGTGGGCGTTTTCACTGGCTACGGACTTCAATCCTAATTGCAACTCACTTTCTATCCCGTTTACTGGTTCACTAGCGAGTCATAGGTGTGGTATTGATCCAATCAGCGCATTAGCTGCTGTAACTAGAAACCCATCAACAACACTTGGCTATGGGGATGAGGTATCAGTTGGCTCCATTTCCGTGGGCATGGATGCTGATATGAACATCCTCAAGGGTTCTGAAGTGGAGATGTGGTGTCAGACGCCAGGGATGAATCCCATATCTACAACCATCATCAAGGGTGTATTGTAATATTATATAGATAGTTTGTAAATAATCAATATTTATTCATTATACAACATCTATATTTATGATAATTCACATATTCGCATATTTATTTTCTGATCACCCTCGGAAATTACCGATATTTGCAAAGCGCGGTAGACCGATAACAGTAGTTATCAGAACTTGAATTTACAATATATGCTCATACAGCGATTCAGTCTAGCGTTTTTTCAAATATGTCTAAGTTTTCATAATTTACCTGTGATATGAGTATTGAAATGTCTGTATGGCTTGATAGAACCATGTCGAGCGTCAACGGGTTCTGTCTGAAGTGCAAGACATATGGTGAAATCACAGATCACCAGCTAGTAAAGATGGCAAATGGCAGAACCAGGGCAAAGGGATTCTGTTCGAGTCCAGGTTGCGATGGCAAGATTTCAAAAATTGTGTCATAGACGTTTTGCACAGGGAGAATGATTCATTTGTATGGAGCATTTCGGCGCATTACTGGGCTCGTGGTCTAGGGGTTATGACGTCGCCTTGACATGGCGAAGATCGCAGGTTCAATTCCTGCCGAGCCCACCAGTAACTTAGAAACTACTACAGATGTTTTTCATTCATAGGTTATCCTAAGCTTACCAGCACCCTTGGATCTCGAATTGGTAATCGTGATGTCGCTTATGTCAGATGTATTCGAAACATGTGTCCCGCCGCATGGACATAGGTCGATATCTTCAATCTCTACCACCCTGAGGTACTCAATGGAGCTAGGTATCCTATCCATGAATTTTGTATGTCGCATTTTCTCATGGGATAGTATTGTTTGCCGGTCCCATTCATGGATGCTCACCTCGGCATTAGATCTAATGGCCGAGTTTACGGCTTCAGAAATTTCCTCCACGTCAAATTGATCCCTATCAGGGAACCATAGGTCAATCCTGGTATATCCATCGCTGATCTGGTTGCCAACTGTCTCAGCACCGTATATCTCATTTGCAAGAGCGGAAAATATGTGCTGCGCTGTGTGCATTCTGGTATTCCTATTCCTTCTATCCGAATCGATATTGCATGTCACCTCATCTCCAATGGAAAATACCGATGGTTCTTCCATGGGATGTAGAATGTATTCGCCAGAGGTCGCTTCACCGAATTCACTTGAATGATCAGTAGAGAATATTGTACCTGTATCTCCGGGTTGCCCGCCTCCACGCGGGTAGCAGTACGTCTGTTCTAGGTGGATGCCTTCGTCGCAGATTTCTTTGACGATAGTGTGGAATGGAGGGGGGTCTATTCCGGGGTGTTGGTTCATATGCAGCTTTTCCTGCATCTAATCACCGAGAATCTCAACGATCCGGCCAGATAGTAGTGCTTCGGATAGTGAAATGCTATCATTGGACATCGACCTGTCGGCAGTCAATGGGGATACAATTTCCCTGACCCAAGAGTGAACCTTCGTTACTCCATCTCCTGCTTCTTCATCTATCCTATCTAGTGCCTCAGCAGCGCAAATCAACTCATTTGCTATTACCTGGGATAGGTACCTCGAGCTCTTTAGGGACCTGAACGCACCAGTAGCTCCCATTGAAACATGGTCCTCTTTGCCCATGCTAACTGGCACGTTGCTGATAGTCGCCGGTGAGGCCAACAGATGCAATTCCGATAGGACGGCTGCTGAAGTGTATTGAACGATCATGAGGCCGCTTTCAAGCCCCTCATCATTGGCCAGAAATGCCTTCTGATTACTCCATTTTGGGTCGAGTAGTTGATTCGTTCTTCTTTCGGATATACTTGCAACCTCATGACAAGCTACAGCAAGCCCGTCACTTGTAAGTGCGATGTACTGACCATGGAAATTCCCGCCAGAAATGATTTCCCCGCCGCCATCAGCAAATACAAGGGGGTTGTCTGTTGCACTATTGATTTCTATGGTCAGTATCCTCCTCGACTCACGAAGCATGTCAATAACCGGGCCGTGGACCTGGGGAACGCATCTCATGGAATAGGAATCCTGAACCCTATCACAATCAGCATGGGACAATTTGATCTGGGAGTTGTTCAGCATCTCCCTGATTCTAGCAGCGGAGATGCTTTGACCCCAATGGGGCCTAGAGTCGTGAATCCTGCTATCGAAGGGGGCATGCGACCCCATTATGCCCTCAACGGAACATGCAGCAGAGAGGTCCGATGCGAACATTAACATGTCCAAATTGCTGATGCATTCACACATAAATGCGCACATCTGACTTGTCCCATTGATTAGTGATAGCCCCTCCTTAGCCTCGAGTACTAAGGGACTAATGCCCGATTTTTCAAAGGCCTCAGATGTGCTCATGATGGCTATCTCCCCCCCATCAATAATCTCGCATTCGCCTTCTCCTATGAGGCCCATGGCAAGATGTGATAGTGGAGCTAAATCACCAGATGCCCCCAATGACCCAATCCTAGGGATTAGCGGACAAATTCCATTGTTAATCATTTGAATCAAGGTTTCCACCACTAATGTCCTAGCACCAGATTGACCACGACATAGGGTATTCGCCCTGATCAACATCATCATCTTAACATGTGCATATTCCATTGGTTCACCCACTCCACAAGCATGACTTCTGATTAGATTGGTCTGCAATCTGCTTAGTTCACTGGAATCTATGGTGACTGAGGAAAGGGCGCCGAACCCGGTGTTTATTCCATAAACAACCTCATCGCTTTCGATAATGCCTTCCACTATTGACCTGGATTCTCCCATCCTGGTTCTTGCATTAGGGGATAATGAGACCGTGGTGAGGTTTCTTCCAGTGTCTACAACATCCTCTATCGTTAGACTGAACCCGTCAATAGACAACTCACGCATGCCCCTCGCTGGGGGCTGTTGCAAATAGACTCATCGAGAATCGAATATATCGTTGATTAGTGAGTCATCTACCTCATTAGGCATAGTAACATCCAGATTTGTGTCGTTTCGCATAGCCCTTGTTATTGCCCAATTGGCGGCCTTATTCCTTGCCCATGACCTTCGAGAAATACCGTTATTGACATCCCATGAAATCATCGATTCGATTTTTGCTTTGCAGTCCTCGGAGCCGTCGATTAACATGCCAAATCCGCCGTTTGTAACCTCTCCCCAACCAACTCCTCCACCGTTGTGTATGCTTACCCATGTAGCGCCTCTAAACGAGTCCCCGACAAAATTCTGTATTGCCATATCAGCTGTGAACATGGAACCGTCATAAATATCGGATGTTTCCCTATAGGGACTATCTGTGCCGCTTACATCATGATGATCCCTTCCAATTACTACTGGAGCAGATATATCCCCGTCAGATACAGCCTGATTGAATGCTCTGGCGATGGATATTCTCCCAACTTCGTCGGAATATAGAATTCTCGACTTGGTGCCCACAACTAGATTGTGACTACCTGCCTCACGGATCCACTTCAAATTGTCCTGATACTGCTGTTTTATCTCATCGGGGGAGTTTTTCACCAGTTCGTCCAGTACTCTAATTGCTATCTCATCAGTCCTTTCCAAGTCGGAATCTTCCCCTGATGTGCATACCCATCTGAATGGTCCAAATCCATAATCGAAACACATGGGGCCCATTATGTCCTCAACATATGAGGGGTATGAAAATGAGCCATCCTCACGGTATACATTAGCTCCGGACCTTCCTGCCTCGAGCAGGAATGCATTGCCATAGTCCCAGAATTTCATACCCTTTGCACATAACTGATTAATTGCATCGGCATGCCTTCTGAGTGTTGAGCGGACTAACTCCTTGAATTTCTCTGGATCTTCCTTTAGCACCACCTTGGCTTCCTCATAAGAAATCCCGACGGGTGTGTATCCACCGAGCCAGGGGTTGTGTAAGCTTGTCTGATCACTGCCGATATCAGGAGTGATTTCGTATTCTACTAACGCCTCTAGCAAATCAACAATATTTCCGTTGTAACCGATTGACACTGCTTCCTTTTCCCTGACTGCTTCACTGGCTCTCGAAATTACAGCATCAATATCAGAATGTAACTCAGATAGCCAGCCCTGCTCATACCTCTTATTTGCTGCATAAGAGTCTACTTCGGCGATTATACAAACAGCACCTGCAATTACTGTGGCCTTTGCCTGTGCTCCGGACATCCCTCCAAGACCGGATGTTACATACAGTACTCCTCCAAGTCCCTCAGAGGGAGTGATTCCAAGGTACTTTCTCGCGGCATTCAGTATCGTTATTGTGGTTCCATGTACTATTCCCTGGGGTCCTATGTACATGTACGAGCCAGCGGTCATTTGGCCGTATTGGGTAACCCCAAGTGCACTCATTCTTTCGTAATCGTCCTGTGAGGAGTAATTTGGTATTACCATTCCATTCGAAATGACAACTCTTGGAGCTGCAGGAGATGAGGGGAACAGTCCTAGAGGGTGCCCGGAATTCATCACTAGGGTCTGCTCGTCATTCATTTCTGATAGGTACCTCATAGTAATCTGATACTGTCCCCAATTCTGGAATACCGTCCCATTGCCGCCGTAAGTAACTAGCTCGTGGGGAAATTGAGCAACATCAGGATCTAGGTTATTCTGGATCATCATCATTATTGAAGCAGCACTCCTAGATTTGGCGTTGTATTCGTGTATTGGCCTTCCGAACATAGAGTAGCTAGGTCTGAATCTGTGCATGTAAATATGGCCAAGACTGTCCAACTCCTCCAGGAACTCCTCCCCAAGCTCTGCGTGCCATTCACTGGGAAAATACCTCAATGCGTTTCGAACAGCTAGCTTCTTTTCATCATCAGTGAGTACTTGTGGCCTCGGGGGTGCATGTGGCACTGAGGAATCTATTGGCCTGTTTTCCGGCAATGCATTTGGTATGCCAAAACAAATTGGTTCACCGTCGGACATTACCAACCAAGCCTCTTATTGATAACATCGAGAATCGAAATATATTCCGAATTTAACTCGTCGATTAATATTGATAATCTAGAGGATAATTCACTCGACTCTTCCTCGCTAACTGAGTCCAAGTTAATTCTGACATTTAATGAGGCTATTACAGCGGCAGTTCTAGCCATTTCAGCGGACGAATATAGATCAGTTAATGCATTGGAGTTCCCAAATTTAGCAAGTTCGGCGATAGATCGTATAAGACCCAGGGACTCCTCGACTATTGCCATAGGCGATAATGCAGCGCCGATAGTGGCGGTTTTTATGGACTCCATCCTAGCTTCTTTTTCTGTGTCGCTATCCTTTGGCATCCGATAAGCATCCATTACGCGATTGAACGCAGCAGCATCCTCCCAAGCTAGTTGCTGGGCTAATTTCATTCCCCCCTCAGAGCTGGAAATTACATACTCAGCAGCATTATGACCCTCCTTCCACCTCTCTCTTCCAGAAGTTAGTCTGGACACCATCAATGCCAATGCATGTGCATGAGCTAGGGCCAATGCTGCTACGGAGCCGCCCCCTGGCGTCGGCTCAGATGAAGCAATATTATCGAGGACTTCGGAATATCCATCATTCATTCGTGCGCCCCCTTGATTGCCCACTCAATGATATTCGAACGTGAGTCAAATGCACCGAATTTGTCAAGCATCAAACCAGAAACCGCGGCATTGACCAAATCGATATCATCAGCATCGTCGGGATTGTTGTGATACTTCAGACCAGCGGACAACATGGCTTCCAGTGGCACTAAACCCACTAATTCCGATGCAGTAACATTACGACCAATTTTTTTGGCCTCGTCACGAATCTTCTCAGTAACATCATAGAGCCCCGTCACATTGTGATTGAGTAGGTTCATTGAGACTTGCGCAGTATTTTCATCATACATCCAACCTGCCGCCTGTAGGGATTTGAATACGCCTGGTTTACGTAGCGGCTTTCCATTATCCCCGATAATCTTGGCCCCGGAGTCGTCTCTGATCAATGATCCACTAGTCCTAATGGCAGAAGCTATGGTGTTAGCTATTGACTTATCATCCGTATCCAGATTTACGTTGTAAGCGATTAGTATCTGCCTTGCTCCGGTGGCAGTGACGCCCATTTTCGGAGAGAATGTCGCAGGCCCATAATCTGGTTCCCAGTCCCCAGATTCTAATTTGCTCTGGAATCCCTCATACTCGCCTTTACGGATATCAGGTAGCCTAACTCTCTGGTCACTCCTGGATGATTCTGCATAGAGGTATACCGGCAGATTGAGTATAGTAGATACTGCTTCTGCGTATCTCTCAGATAGGGAAATGCAATCGGGCATTGAAGCACCTCTCAAGGGAATGAATGGAACTACGTCTACTGCCCCCATTCGTGCATGCTCCCCTGAGTGCTGACTCATGTCAATTAGTTCGGTTGCGACAATAGTGCACTCAATCACAGCACTGAGCACGGATTCAGGTTGGCCGACCATCGTAACAACGGTTCGATTGAAATCATAGCCCATATCTATGTCCAATAGCTCCACTCCTTCGGTATCCAATATCGGTTTTGTTATCATTTCAATAATGGAGGGATCCCTGCCCTCACTGAAATTTGGTACACACTCGATAAGTGCTCGATTCACGACTCGCGATAGGGGGGTGGGAAATAGGCTTACTGATTAGTCATATAGCCTGTCATTCGAGGTAATTGACGAGTCGTTGACATTCCTCTCGACTACTCTTAGTGCCTTCGAAAAATCCGACTTGGATACCTTTTTCCTCCCTTCTGCGATAGCACAGACGCCAGCTTCGGTGACAAGTGACATAATCTCGGCCCCACTGAAACCCTCGGTCTTGATCGCTAGATTCTGTAGTGAAACCCCCTTAGTTAGAGGCATCTTGGCTGTGTGAACATTGAGGATCGCCATGCGTGCTTCCTCATCGGGCATTGGGACTTCAACCACTCTATCGAATCTACCAGGTCTTAGCAGGGCTTCGTCAAGCAGCTCGGGTCTATTCGTTGCAGCGATAATTTTGACATTTTCAAGTGATTCGAAGCCATCCATTTCAGCGAGTAGTTGCATAAGAGTCCTCTGAACCTCTCTGTCGCCCGATGTGGCGGTGTCCAATCTCTTTGATCCAATTGCATCGAGTTCATCGATGAAAACTATGGCTGGAGCCTTGTTTCTGGCTAGGTCGAACAATTCCCTGACCAGTCTACCTCCTTCGCCGATATATTTCTGTGCTAATTCAGATGCAACTATCCCTAGGAATACAGCATCTGTAGAATTTGCCACGGCCTTGGCAAGCAATGTTTTTCCGGTCCCGGGGCTACCTGTCAGAAGTATTCCCTTAGGTGGGTCAATACCGAAATTCCTGAATGCCTCGGGACTCTTGAATGATAGTTCGACTGTTTCCTTTAGTTTGGAAATTTGGTCGTCAAGCCCACCTATGTCTTCGAATGAAACATCGGGTTTTTCAATAATTTCAGCAGTTACAACCAAGGGATCCCACGAGTCATCAAGAATTTCAATTACTGATAGTGTATCTTGGTTTAATGCGACCCTTGCTCCAGATACTAGTCTTGAGTCATCAATCCTATTATTGACGGATACTAGGAATACGGTGCCATTTGAGCTTCTAACAATTGCACCTTCATCGGTAATATCCTGAATGTAGCCAACAATCATTGGAGGAGATCTCAAGTTCCTGATTTCCTCCTCAAGCCTGCTAGCCCTCTTCTTTACTTG
>DAFQ01000001.1:8599-61721 GCA_002497985.1 Euryarchaeota archaeon UBA4 | reverse complement strand
ATCCCTCATTTCTGATTGAAGCCTTCTGACTGATGACTTGAGTGACTCTTGTGTATCATTTGAGTGGGAGTCCGACTCAGAAGCCATGTACATGTGGAAGGGCACGTAGATTTCAACTTGTCACCCCAATCCATATGTGGTATGTGCCCCAGTCTGTGCCATGGGAACATGTGAGATGTGCGGGACAGAGCGTGTCTCCACCCTACTTTCAGAGATCTCAGGGGCTAAATTGAGGTGCTGTTCTAGGTGTATAGAGTCCAATAATTTACTCGTAATTGAAAGATACATGCCAAAGCAGACCCCAACAAGTATATCCCCACAAGAACCGAGGTCTAGAATGAGTACCAAATCTCCAAAGCCAGAAAAGGAGATTGCTCCTGACTTTCATCTCAGAGTAAGGAAATCCAGAGAGTCGAGAGGATGGGAACAAAGAGAACTGGCCAAGAGAATCAATGTGAGGCTGAACGACATTCAGAAGATAGAGGGCGGAATTGTTCCATCCGATTCACTTGCACTAAAGATTGAGAAAGCCCTTGGCATCATCCTCCTAGTTGAGCCAGAGGAAGATCACGAGCGTTCCGTTAATGTGCCGAGTGGTCGTGGTCTGACCATAGGAGATGCATTGGATGAGTTCCTCAGTAAGGGAGAATGACTACCACGTACCTCTACATGTAGTCCATCTTGATCAGGACGATCCGAGAAAATGCAGCGCACGAAGAATGGCCAAGGCCGGAAATGCGATACTTCACTTCGATGCACGGAGAGCCCCAAAGAGGGGTTTCCTGCTAGATCCTAGTAGTGGCGTATTAATGGGTCCAGATGACAAGATTACCATTGACAGGGGAGGCTCGATAGTAGCATTGGATTGCTCATGGAAAAGAGTCGAAGAGTCATTGGACGCCATTAGCAGACACACAAGGCTAGAGGGGAGGACCCTTCCTGTATTACTTGCCGCTAATCCGATATCCTGGGGGAAGCCAGGCAGGTTGTCGACATCCGAGGCGTTTGCCGCTTCACTATACATTCTTGGTAGGAAGGAGCAGGCGAGAACCGTACTTTCTTCGTTCCCATACTCCGACCAATTCTTCAAATTGAATATGGAGCCTCTGGAGGCATACCACGATGCGAAAACAAATGTTGAGCTGTCGGAGATACAGTGGGAGTTTTTCGACAGGCCAATCAGCGAACCGTAGAGCCTGGAGTGATTTCGCCATCGGGTGTGAGGAGCCTGACGATACCATCACCGTCATCTGCGGCTAGTATCATACCTTCAGAGAGGACTCCTCTGAGCTTTCTGGGCTCTAGGTTTGCGACATAGACAACGTTTAACCCAAGCAAGTCCGACTCATCATAAATTCCCTTTAGGCCAGCACATACCGTACGTGTTGTTCCTGGGCCATCCTCAATCTTGATCACCAGTAGTTTGTCTGCATTGGGATGATCATCTACGGAAGTAATCTTGCCTGTCTTCATCTGGACCTTGAGAAAATCTTCGAACTCTATGTAATCAGCTCCATCTCCCGGGGAGTGGTCGGGGTCATTGATATTACCGTCTTCAACAAGGGACATCTCATCGGCAATAATTTCATCCAAATCAAGCCTTGAAAACAGCGGTTGTGGCGAGTCGGGGCACCAATTTAGGGCATTATCGGTAGCTAACGACTCGTCCCATAGTACGGAGTCGATGTCCGAGTCCTCCCCCAACATCCCCCATAGCCTATCGGACTGGAATGGCATGAATGGCCTTGTGAGAACTGAAAGAGTCCTGCATAACCTCCATGCCATAGCTAAGGAAGATAATGACTCGCGTCGTTCTTCAGAATCATCAGAGTTGATGTACTTCCACGGTGCTGCATTTTGAAGCAGCACATTACCTATTTGTGCAATGCCCATAATTGATCTCAGGGCCTCCTTGAACCTCTGCCTCTCCATTGACGAAATTGCGGACTCAAGAATCTTCATCGACTCGTCAATAATATCTGCGTGGAATTCAGGATCATCATAATCCACCAGGGGATTGGATCCTGATTCGGGCAATCTATGGGTGAGGGTCATCACCCTGTGAACGAAGTTTCCATAGGTGCCAATCAATTCGTTGTTAACACGGTCAACGAATTCATTCCACCTGAAATCGGTGTCATGTGTCTCTGGCATGTTTATCGAGAGATAGTATCTCAATGAGTCTGCATCATATTTCTCGAGGAAGGATGGCAGCCAGACGGCATGTTTACGACTCTTGCTAAATTGACCCCCTTGGAGCATCAAATATTCATTCGATGATACATTATACTCCAGTGCTAGATCGCCGGGTGCTGGGATAGATGAGACTGGATTCCCTGATGCTGTTGAGTTCATCCCCATAATAATCGCAGGCCAAATTACCGTATGGAATGGGATGTTGTCCTTGCCCATGAAGTAGATGTGCTTGGGGATCGTTCCGTCATCGGATACCTTCCACCAGTTTTCCCATGCGGAGTCTCCGTCTGGGTGGCCGTTCGAATTGGCGAAGCGTTCAGACCATATTCTTGCGCATGTATAGTAGCCTTGAACAGCTTCGAACCACACATAAACCCTCTTTGATGACCACTCATCGCCATCGAGAGGTAGCTCTATTCCCCAATCAATATCCCTTGTCACAGCTCTTGGACGCAGGCCCATATCAAGCCAATTCTTCGTCATAGAGCGTACATTTGGCTTCCATACAACATTCCTCGTTGCAGCGTGTTCTTCGAGGCTTTCCTGGAATAGATCTAGCCTGTAGAATAGATGGTCGGTTTCCCTAACCTCAATTTCTGCATCCGGATTGAGTTTTGATACGGGATTTAGGAGCTCGTGTGCCTCATATGTTGAGCCACACTCATCGCACTGGTCCCCCCTTGCCTCTGCAGCGCCACAAACGGGGCATGTTCCTTCGACGTACCGATCAGGAAGGAATCTGACCGAATCCCCAGATATGGAGCAGTATTGCTCCATTGTCTGCTTGGTAAGCATGTTGCTTGCGAGCAGGTTTGAGAACACCTCCCTGACAAGTTCCTTGTGCCTATGGTCAGAGGTTCTGTTGTATAGGGCTCCACCATATTCAACCCCTCTGGAATCTACGTTAATATGCCAAGAGCAGCCAAGATCAGTTAGAGACTTCAGAGCCATCTCATGATATTCGTCAACAACCTCCTGTGGCGTGACTCCAAGCTGTTCTGCAGTTAGGGTAATTGGTGTACCATGCTCATCCGAGCCACTGCACATCAGAACCTTCCTGCCCCTGGCCCTCTCATACCTGTATTGAATGTCTGCTGGCAAGCAGTTACCTGCAACGTGGCCTAGGTGTAATGGGGCATTGACGTACGGCCAAGCCATGAAAATAGTGACATAACTAGGCTCGGGCACGACTCTAGCGGTCAGACACCTATTTATGTCGCAATCGGTCGTAAGTACTCCGGGAGCAGCCATTCGTGACGCACAGTGACGTTCTATTCGCGCCCAAAATACTGTGAGGCAAACTAGTTGGTAGTAGACTATACATTGATCATAGCCTATGCCTCATTGGCACTAGGGGCCTCCTTCTTATGCAGTATTCTTGAGGCGGTTCTTTTGTCTACCACGCATGGCCATATTGCTGCACTAAAGGACACGCATCCCGCGATAAGTGAAAAGTGGAGTGAATGGAAGGAAGACCCAGAAAGACCACTTACAGCTATTCTAACTCTCAATACCATTGCACACACTGTAGGTGCACTCGGTGTTGGGGCCGAAGTTCAGACTCAATTTGGCGGTGGCACAATCGTGCATATCGCGGCAGCAGTCCTGACTCTGGCGATTCTACTACTGAGTGAGATCCTGCCTAAGACAATCGGCGCTCTTTACTGGAGAAAGCTGACTGTACCCTCAGCTAGAGCGATGAGTTCGATGATGTTCCTTTTGTGGATTATTGTAAAACCCATCCAGATCACCAGATCGCTCCTCCCAGATGTCGAAACTGAGACTGTGACAAGAAACGAGTTGTCAGTTCTTGCTGACATAGCTGAGGAGACTGACGTAATCGAGGAAGACGAAGAGACAGTGATTCACAACCTACTCAGGCTACGGGAGATTCTTGTCAGTGACATCATGACCCCACGAGTTGTTGTCACATCAGTTAATGTCAACGACACTGTTTCCGATGTTCTGGAGAATATTCCAATAATGATTCACGGCAGGATGCCAGTAACTGGTGAAACTATGGATGACGTCAAGGGCGTTGTCCTAAGGAGTGAGATTCTCAAGAGGGCTGCTGTCGATGAGTACGACAAGAAAATGTCTGAAATATCCAGGGATGTAATCGCATGTAATGATGGCGATTCCGTAGATCACGCCCTAGATATGCTACTGGAAAACAAAACCCAGATTCTAATTGTGAAGGACGAGTTTGGGGGAATGGAGGGACTGGTTACAATGGAGGATGTCATCGAGACGCTATTGGGTGTTGAAATCGTTGACGAGTCGGACCAAGAAGGCATTGATGACGGAGTCCATCACGAGGATATGAGAGAGCTGGCCAAGCAGAGAATCGAAGAGAGTGAGTGATCATCCCTCGTCTTCGTCATCAACGAATCCCTTTGTCTCTGCATACTGGGCCATTGACTCTAGTCTCTTCATGAACTTCGAGCCGTCACTGGATGATTCTGTTGATCTGACAAGCCAAACACCGCCGAATGCAACCTCCCACAGGCCGAGGTTGTCCTTCCTCGTTCTGCGAAACACCCAATCCAGGAATGGAATTATGATTATGGCAATCGATAATCCCACAGTAACTTTAGTCGCTGTAGTCCATACAGTACCAGCGGAAATTGCAATCAGCAGTCCACCGAAGAAGATGAGGTAAGCAGGGATATTGATATTCTTCAACATATGATAAAGGAAAATCGCTGAGTCTCCCCTAGAGTTGATGAACTTGGTTCGTGAGATTACATTACCCATTGAGCTCTTGTACTGGATTGGCATAACGGCCATATTGAAAACGGATAGGATTAGGACCAAGACTAGTGGCCACGTAATGTCTGTGTATGTTAGCACTAATCCAAAAATTACCAGCCCAATAATTAGGCCGAAGTTTACAGTGAAGTCAACTATGAACCTGAGAGAACTTCTACCACGACCTGCCAGTTCAAAACCATCAGGAAGCTCCTTGACGGATGATCTTGGCTTCTTCTCCTTCTTTACGCGTGGCTTCTTCTCCTTCTTCGCACGGCGCTTCTTCTCCTTCTTTTTGGGTTTAGCAGCCACAGGCTCAGGAGTATCAAGAACTACAGCTGCAGGTACGGCTGCCGGAGCCTTCTTCTCTTCCTTTTCATCATCTGCAATCTTTCCTGCCTTCTCCAATAGACCCATATATTCACTCTCCGTATAGCTCGCTCATTCTTTGAAACACCTGGAATCCGCTGGATTCAACAAAATCATTGATTTCCTCTTCCGGGAGATCCCCTAGCACTGAATTTATCATCACGAAAAAGTCGCTCCTTGTCTCGGAGTCACAGCTAGCTGGATCCTCGCCCACTGTCTGGAATAGCTCAAATGAGTCGGATTCGATGAAACTCTGCACGAAATCCTCTGGCATATTACCTAGTAACTCGTTGACGATGGAGAAGAACTCGGGGAATTCGTCAGCTGAATCTTCTTCAAAATCATCGTCATCGGAATCAGGGGCGGAAATCAACTCAACTATGGGCTTGATCGCCAGCATTTCTTGTTGCTGCTTCTTCCTTAGAACAATTATCTCCCTATCTAATTCAGAGCCGAACCTATCAGAAAACCGGTCTATTAGTGTCCCAACCTGGCCAGATGATATCCTGTCAATGTGGCCATACATGCTATCTCTGTTTCCTGATTGGTGTTCTGGATCATCGTGCTTCCTTTTCTCCCAGTGGGCTTGGAAATCGTTAGGTTCTGATGATTCTGGTTCAACCGGGGGAGAAGGGATGGGTGGACCCTCTCCCATAGCCGACTCAATCACATCATCGGGGAGTGGTGGTGGTGGCGGTGGAGGGGGCATGGAAATGCCTGGTGGAAGTGGTGGCAGGGGCATACCGAATGCTTGTTCCTCGGATTCTTCATCGTCTGGCATATGCCCCACCGTACCGAATCCGGAACTCTACACTATTCAATATTCTGTGGATAGGTTAGCGTGTAACGGTCATTCCACGCTCCTAGCCCATCCCTTGAGTGACAAAAATGTGTACATTGCCTCGTGAACATCGAAAACGTCCCCCATAGATCCTGAGACGTCCTGGCCGGCGATTCTCGCTGTCACATCATCTGTAGTGAGCTCCACCTTACTCGAAGTGTGTGTATTGAAAACATGGGTACATGATAATGCGTCAAAGGTCTTTGATGTGCCCGGTTGAAGCTGTTCAAGAGGGAACTCGGTCACTCTGAGGCCTGATTTGCCATGCAGGCTTCCAATCCATCTAATCACCCTCTTCACATCTACAGTGACATTCTCATCCGTTTCTCCCACTGCTAAGGGTGCACCCTTGACAAGCTCCCAGAACGCCTCGTTGAGTTTCTTGCTAGTGAAAACTGATCTACTGTTGTCCTCCCTTAGTCTTTCAATTCTATTTCCAGCCGATGCCTCAGTAGCCAATTTCTTAATGGAAGCTGTTGAAGAGGGGATGCCTTTGGATTTCAGGGTACTATCCATCCCTCTAGCCAACTCATTGGAGTCGGCATCGTTGGATGAAATCGTGAACAAATCTGAAACGACTTTCTCGAATCCGATGTCAATTCTTTCCGACCAGCCAATATCTGGGCCGGACATGATTGATTTTACATCAATTCCCACGCCAGTGATGTAGTTGACCAATTCTCTTCTCGCATTTGAGTCCAAGTGTAAGTATGCGGGATCACGGACGTGTATGTGAAATCCCCTGTGACCCGAGAATGAAGTCTGCACGTACTCTTCTTTGAATCCGAATTCGGGTTGAAGGAAGTCGTCCCAGAGGCTCCATGCCTGCTCCTGTATTTTCTCCATCATTCCTGGGAAGTCATTATCCGATACCCCGGGCAAATGATCGCCATCAAGATCGAAGATGAGGTCCGCACCAAGCCACCCTTTATCGGACATCTTTCTCTGGCTGGGATCCTGATAGTAAGCAGTACTATGGAAACAAGAGTGTGGCCCCCTCTGTTGAAGATAGTCTAGCAATATTCGCTTAGTGGGAAGTGCCCTGTGCCTGTCGGGGGGTTTGCTGCCCCAGGGAATAAACATCCATTCCCTTGATCTGAGTCTTGGTGGAGCCCATAAATCTGAAACATCGAGAGATTGGTAGTATTCGCTGAATCTCAGAGCGAACCTACTCCATCCGGATGCCATGAGCCATTGGAGGGAGTTCGGCACATGAACATGCGCATACTATTCCAGAACTAGGCTGGTAGGGACTTCTCTTGAGTCGGTTGCTGATTCAGTGCCAGTCATCTCCAGGTAGGCCTCATAGCAAACAAAGCGATCATCGACTACAATAGCCTCTGAGAATGTTAGTGCCTTGCCAGTCACTGCGCATATTGGACCTAGCTGTCCCGTTGCCGTGGACAGTTTGGATGGGTCAGGCACAAACCGTGGACCTAGCGTTGGCTATTCACTGTTACCATCGATAATTGTGCATACAAGGAATTTTCTATGCGTCCTCTACCGAGGGAACATAGGTGACATGATGGGAGCATTCAGAGTAGGCCATTCTCCGGACCCAGATGACGCGTTTATGTTCCATGCTATGACTACAGGGGCAATTGACACGGGAGAAAGGAGATACGAACACGTCCTGTTAGATATTGAGACTTTGAACAAGCACGCCATGAATGGTGAATACGAAGTTTCTGCCGTAAGTATACACTCATTCCCAGAAATCTCTGACAGGTATCACTTGATGAATTGTGGAGCATCAATGGGCGAGGGCTATGGCCCCATGTTAATCACGAACAGAGTGATGACAGAAGAAGAGGCGATGAACAGCAAAATTGCAATTCCGGGACTAGGTACTAGTGCCTATCTGGCTCTAAGGCTGGCATGGGGCGAGGTCGAGGTCGAGGTCGTTCCATTCGATGATATCCTGCCTGCCGTATTGAGGGGGGAGTACGATGTTGGTTTGATAATTCACGAGGGTCAATTGACATGGGAATCAGAGGGGGTTTACTTGGTACTTGACCTCGGAATTTGGTGGAATGATAAAACAGGATTACCCCTACCACTTGGTGGTAATGTAGTCAGAAAGGATCTGGGGATGGACCTTTGTGAGATGCTTACGAACGATGTAAAGAACAGCATCGAACACTCCCTCTCAGACCCAGGGGCGGCACTAGAGTTTGCCAAGAAGTGGGGAAGGGGCATTGATGACGAAACTAATGAGGAGTTCGTTGGAATGTACGTAAACGAAAGAACTCTAGACTACGGGGACGACGGCAGGGATGCGATACGCCTATTCCTCAAGGAGGGGCAAAGAATTGGAATGGTGAGGGAAACACTGGATGTCGATTCGATTAATTTCATAGGTTCGGGTGAATAGATGACTGATGATAAACCCGAAGTTAGCGAGTTTGAATCTGTTGATCCAGCCCCCCCAAGCCAAGATTCGGATGTTCCCAGATTGAGGGCCAGCATCTGTGATGAGGATGAGCGGATGTTCCAAAGAATGAGGGCACTTTTTGCTTTGAGGAATATTGGAGGGAGAGACTCCGTAGAGGCCCTGGCTGCTGCATTCTCTTCGGAATCAGCTCTGCTCAAACATGAGATCGCGTATGTAATGGGTCAGATGCAAGACCCTAGTGCCGTCCCTCACTTAATCGACAGGTTGAGGGATATGGACGAGGATGTCATGGTTAGGCATGAGGCTGCTGAGGCCCTAGGTGCAATAGGTGACAGAACCGCTCTTGGCGTCCTCGAGGAATTCAAGAACGACAGGGATGTAGTCGTCGCCGAGTCATGTGAGGTGGCGTTGGACCTACTTGAGTGGGTTTCGAGCAAGAAACTCAATTACTCCGAATGAAATGCCCATGTCGGATCTTCTTCCATCCCACATGCGACTCTTAGGAAAGTTGTAAGTCCGTTGACATCAATATCCGTCATCCTGTTTCTGACCTCTCTTCTGAAATAGTCATCCATCCTTTCATATGGGAATCCCAGTTTGTGCGAAGACCTTGTGATTACTTGGGACCGCCATTCCTCATCGAACTCGAATTTATGCAATTGGGACATCATATCGGAATATGCCGCTCTTAGATCCTCCAGGGGCGAGTCCCTCCTAGCTGCGAACACACCGAAAACCATTGGCAGACCTGTAGCATTACTCCATTCACTGCCTAGATCCAATCTTACAAGGTCAGGGCGCTCCATAGAAGCCATCAATGACCTGTCGCCGATAAGCAATGCCCCATCGCACTTGGACAGCATAGTATCAATATCTGGCCCGGACTCAATAAATTTAGGATCCAAACCACGATTCTTTAGTGCCCACCTCAGCAGGACCTTTGATGTGGAGGAGTCAGAGGGGAGTGCGATATCCCTCATATTCTCTAGTGGCCGGGAGCCGAATAGTAGAACTGATCCGACATCGCCACTGCTTACTATTCCCAAATCGGGCAAGAGGAAAAGCTCCTCGTGATTGAGTGCATAGTCGGCTGCAGGAATTGGGGCAGTTAGGCAATCCCTCCTCATGACATGGCCAGTTAGCCAAGCTGGGGGTGCAGGCAGGATCGACCAGTTTTCATCGATGCCATCAAAAATTGGATCGCAATTTGAGAATGAAACCCTGCCAATTACCCCGTTCCAACTCATCTCTACACCAATTCTGTACTAATCTGCGGTAATGGAATTGAATGGGTGATAGAATTTGTTTCGTAGGGGGAGAATACTGAGTACTTCGAGTCCCTCTTAATTGGTAAGGAGCCTGTTGACTCTACCAGAATTGCTAATTGGTTCGAACTTGTGTCCAAACTAGTGGAGCTTCCGGCCACATGCATTATCTCCTCATGACCAACGGTCCCATCGATATCATCAGCCCCGCATGTTAGAGCTAATGAGGCAAGTTTGTCCCCTATATTCATCCTATATGCCTTGATGTGGGGGACATTATCAAGCATTAATCGAGAAACAGAAATGACTCTAATTATCTCGCTTCCAGTAGCTAGTTGCGCCTCTGGTAACCTAGATTTATCAGGAAGGAATGGGTATGGTACGAAGCACTGGAATCCCCCACTAATGTCCTGCTGGTTTCTGATTCTCGAAAGGTGAGTCACCCTGTCTTGAATTGACTCAATGGTCCCGAATAGCATTGTACAATTTGTTGGCATTCCCAGAGAGTGGGCTATGGAGTGGATTTCCAGATATTCATCGGATGACTCCTTGCCCATGCATATCCTGTCCCTGATGTTGTCGACGAGGATTTCGGCGCCGCCTCCGGGCAGTGAGTCGAGTCCAGCATCCAATAGTCTCGAGAGTGTGGCCTCTACAGTTATGGATGATCTCTTGGAGAGATGTTTGATCTCTACAGCAGTAAGTGCTTTGATGTGTATATCTGGGAATTCCGATTTACATGCTGTAAATAATTTGCAATAGTCATCAACGTCCCATGTTGGATGAAGCCCTCCAACAGTGTGGACCTCATCTATGCTTGTCGACATGGGGCGTATTCTGCTGATGTATTCGTCAACATCAAGGGCATAGGCGTCGGGGTGTCTAGGGCCCTTTCTGAATGCGCAGAAGCGGCATGCGAGTACGCAAATATTTGTTGTATTTACATGGAGATTCTCATTGAAGAATACGTTATTTGAGTATCGTGATCGCTTCACCATGTCAGCTAGAGATGTGACAGATAATAGTGATGGATTTTCAAACAATGACATCCCCTGCTCCTCAGAAATTCTGCCATCCCGAATCAATGATTCGAGGCATGAATTGGAAATTGGATCCGAGGATACTGACAGGGGCACAGGCATCGATGAGAGGGTCTCACGCCAATTGTCGTTGCCTGACAACGGGGCATCCACTAACGCCATGATATTCGGCCCCCCGCAGTATGTGATAAGAATTCGTCTGATGAATATATACGGTGCCCGGAAATCATCATTAGTTAGATTCTGTAGGAGTGTCATGGATGGGGATGTCGGACATCAGAACCTGTCTATCTCTGAGCTTGAGAATCTGTCGAATGATTGCAGGAAGCATATAGTAAGAATGATCCACAAGGCAGGAGCTGGCCACCCGGGAGGTTCTCTTTCTGCTATCGATATTATTGTAGCACTCTATGGGACTAGGCTTAGGTTCGATAGAAACAATCCAGATTGGTCCGATCGGGACCGGTTCGTTATGAGCAAGGGTCACGCCAGTCCAGCAGTATATTCAATTCTTCATGAAATGGGTTTCCTTAGCGAGTCTGATTTGTCCACATTCCGCACACTTGGATCAGTATGCCAGGGGCACGTCGACATGAAGTGGACTGATGGCGTGGACTTCTCTGCTGGGAGTCTGGGCATGGGTCTCTCGTTCGGGCTCGGATGCGCCATAGCAGCAAGGATGGACTCTAGTTCAAGAGAGACATGGGTTATGGTGGGAGATGGGGAGCTCCAAGAGGGACAGGTGTGGGAAGCCATGATGGCTGCTAACTTTCACGAGGTCAGTGGACTGAAGATGATTGTAGATAGGAATAGAATTCAGAACGATGACTTCGTAAACGTTCAGATGGAGGTCGGCGATGTTGCATCAAAAATCTCCTCCTTTGGTTGGAACGTTAAGGAAATCGATGGACATGACATGAGCGAAATTGTTGGTGCTCTGAAATGGGCATCTGAGCAGGACAGTGCCCCCTCGGCAATCGTTGCACATACCACTAAAGGAAAAGGAATATCATTCATGGAAGATAACCCATCATTCCATGGAAAGGCACCTAGTGATGAGGAATTGTCTCTAGCATTGGAGGAGTTATCATGAGTGCCCCCTCTGCTGGTGGTGCATCCAGAGATGGATATGGTTCAGCACTGCTGAAGCTATCATCGGACCACCGAGTTGTTGTCCTAGAGGCAGATCTGGGGAAGTCTACCAAGTCATGTCTTTTCAGAGCTGAGTTTCCCGAAAGGACAGTGTCACTAGGCATAGCTGAGCAGAATATGATGCTAGTAGCTGCGGGCATGGCATCATCTGGTAAAATTCCCTTTGCTAGCACCTTTGCGATCTTTACCGAACGTGCATTCGAACAAGTGAGGAACGGTATCGCTCGGCCAGGTCTACCTGTGCATATATGTGGCAGTCATGGGGGCATACACACTGGAACCGATGGAAGCAGCGCACAGTCAATCGAGGATCTAGCAATCTACAGGACAATCCCCGGACTAACCGTCATTACGCCATCGGATGATATATCCGCAGAAGAGTTGACTATCCAACTCCTGGATCACGGCAATGCGTCATACACCAGAACTGCTAGGAACAAAACGCCTAGAATGTACGACACGGAATCCGTTAAAGAACTGAAAATTGGAAAGGGATCGATACTCAAGGAGGGTGATGATGTGGCAATTATCGCTTGTGGGGTCATGGTATCTGAGGCAATGGAGGCAGCTTCAACATTAGCTGATTCAGGCGTTGATGCATGCGTTATTGACATGCATACGATAAAACCTCTTGATACCGAACTATTAGATGAAATTAGGATGAAGTGTGAGGGAATAGTAACGGCTGAAGACCATTCTGTAATAGGCGGACTAGGCAGTGCTGTAGCAGAGTATATGTCGTCTGCGGGGGGATTTCCCGTTCAGATGGTGGGTGTTGACGACAGGTTCGGTGAAAGTGGCTCGTCCTCTGATCTCATGGAGTCTCTTGGACTAACCAGAGATGAAATCGTGAAAAGGGCCCGAGAATTGCTCAACAGTCGATGAAATGACTCAATTCTGTTCATGCTTGCGTTTGATTGATGAAGTATGCATTGACGAGATAGCAATATGGGTGACTCGGAGAGGCTGAAGGGACTGCTTGATGGTTCCATAGATCCCTCGGTAATCGAGGATGATCCGGAGCTTTATTCGATGGCTGAGAGAATATACGGCAGAGATGCACTGGAGGAGATGGGAGTAAGTCCCCCTGTTAAGCCGAAGGCCCATGGAATAGCGGCATCGAATGGCAATGGTGGTGTAGAGTTACCTGAGGCAGATATAGATCCTGAAGAGGGAATGGATGAGGCAAGGAAGCCCAGGAGGTCGAAGATACTGATTACTGCAAGCGTAATCTGTCTGTGCATTGTTGCATCGAACGTTGCAGTAGGAATTGGCGCTTACGTCCCACTATGCGAAGATGAGGTAGGACCGAAAGTTCTGACGTACACTTCTTCGGCTACTGAGATTGATGGGAGCCTCCTAATTTCATGGACGGTGACAGGTATGAATATCTCATCAAACTACAGCATTACATGGGTCATTTCTGAGGATGGATCGAATGAGGTCGTCGATGAAGGAGGTTCTAGTTGGACGGCTGGAGAGACCGTGAGGATTCAGACGGAGAACTGGATGGTCACAAAGCCACCCTATACCTATCTCTCGGTACTGCATCTTGAAGGAGTTGCAGTGGCATACAGCAATGGCACTGTCGGGGACTCGGTTCAAGCATTGGCGAATATCCAGCAGCTGACACCTAAATGTGAGGATAACACGAGGCTTCTGTGGACCGAACTGCCCGAATATAACGACATTGGCTCGTGGGAATCAGCCGGTACTGGTGGGATCATCGATGGAGCACTAATGATGCTCTTTGGCCTGACAACAATACTTCTATTTTTGAGAAAGAGATGATCAATACATCCTAGCTAGGTACTGCCTTCTTGATGTCATTCTCCCTGTTACCACGCAGGGTCTTGGCTCGGAGAACTGACTATCACAGTCACCGAGTATTGCGAGTCCGGTTAACTTCTCAAGAACCTCGGCATCTGAGTCGTTTCCATCGAATGCGATCTCGTAGATTATTCCATCTTCAATTTCTCCAGCGAGTTCCCATTTGCCACCCTGCATGACTATGCCTGGAAACGGCCTGATTAGAGACTCGATGTGCACCGAAGATCTAGAACGTAATTCGTCGGATATGGAATCCAGTGCCTCCGAAATTGTTTCAGCGATTCCATCGAGAGATACCTCATTCTTTCCGCCAGTCCTTAGAGACAAGATACAGTTTCCGGACGCGAGGTCACGAGGCCCTAGCTCCAGCCTTATGGGGGCCCCCTTGATCTCCCAGTCGTAGTGCTTGACGCCAGGTCTGACATCGCGAAGGTCTAATTTTACTCTGAAGCCGCAATCGCTCAACGAGGATGCTAGCCCCTCAATGGCGGGCAGGACGTCTTCATTTGCATGGGCTGCAACGGGAAACAGGACTACTTGGTAGGGTGCGATTGCAGGCGGCATAATCAACCCCTGATCGTCCCCATGCATACCTACAACTGCACCTAGAAGCCTCTCGGACATGCCAAATGTGGTCTGATGGCATAGTCTTGACTTACCCTCGGAATCCTCGTATGAGAGGTCGAATGCTCCTGCCCATTGATCCCTGTAGTGATGGTATGTTGCAACTTGTAGTGACCTACCGTTTGGCATTACAACGTCTGCAGCCACGGTATACCAGGCACCGGGGAATGTGTCCCAAACAGGCCTCTTCGAAACTATGCTGGGCAAGCACAGATCATGTAGGATATTCTGAACCATCTCAGCATCCTCATGTATCTGCTCGGTTGCATCCTCCTCTGTTGCGTGAACCGTGTGAGCCTCGAAGAAGTGTATCTCTCTGACTCTAATGAAGGACCTAGTTTGCTTGGTCTCGTACCTGAACGTATTGACAATCTGGAAGGTCTTCAGAGGCAGGTCCGCATGGCTCCTCACCCATAATGAAAACATGGAGTACATGGGCGTCTCTGAGGTAGGTCTGAGAAACATGGGTATGTCTAGCTCATTCTCTCCCCCATGAGTTACCCAATATACCTCCTTCTTGAATCCGGAGTCCTCCTCGTCCATCCTCAATTCTGATGGGTCTACGCCTGCGTCTCTAGCCGCTTTTAGACGAGAGACGAGTTTATTCTCCTTCTCCAGAAGATCCTCCGGGACCAATAAAGGGAACCTGTATTCAGAGTGTCCAGTCCTAGACATCTGTTTACGGGCTAAGCCATCAATCAAGGACATTGCAGTCAATCCATAAGGCTTCCAAACGTCCATTCCCTTGATTGGGTACCTCTTGTCAACCAAGTCAGCAATCTCAACAATAGATGGATACCAAGAATTGAAGTCGGACTTCGGAGGTATCCCCCTCTTGGCCTTGCCATGACCTGTCATGATGTTAACCCGGAATAACCGTGGCTTGAATTATTCGCATCTATTTGGGTCCATGAAGCGAAACTAGCGACTCGATGGCCTCGCACATTGATATCTGGTCTCGAATTACTGAGAAATTACCATCAGGCATGACAATTCTGCATCTAGGTGAGTTTCTATCTTTTAGGTCGTTGAGATTATTGGCAATAACAGCATCTACGCCATATCTAGAAATCTGTTCCAGTGAGCGCTTGATCAGATCGTCCTCAGATGAGTCGACTTCTAGTTTGAACCCTATGCGATACGCCCCCTCTGTGAACTCGGATAATTCAGAAATGTGCTTCGGCCCCTGACTGAGGGTTAGCTTCCAGTCCCCTTCTCCACTGGGTTTCTTTCCATCGATAGGGTCTTGAAAATAGTCTAGAACTGCGGCTGCATGTATCCATACCTCGGGTTCGGGACTCGATGACGCTAATTCTTTGGCCAATGTGAGCATTCCACCAGGTGATCCATCCACCCTGACATCGGGCATGGTGAACGTAGAACGTACAGATGTCTTTCCAGCAATACAAGTGACTTCGTGGCCCATTCTATGCAGGTGCTCAGCAATGGCCCAACCGGTTCTTCCCGATGATGCGTTCTGGATAGCTCTGACAGAGTCGATGGGTGCCCTATTTGCACCTAGGGTGATTGCCACCCTTCTCCTATTTGGAAGAGTCGAGTTGCAAATATGGCATAATTCCGCCACAATTGATACGGGGTCTGGCTGCTTCCTCTTCCCCTCGCTCTCTGAGTCGTGCAATACCAATCCTCCTGATTCAATTATTGATGATAGTAATTCCTCGGTTACAGGATCGTCGAAGAGGTCCTTGTGCATCGATGGCACGAAGAGAATAGGGGTGCCATTTCCACGTGATGCAGATAGTGCCATTAGAATTGGAGAGTCCATTATTCCATGGAGGTGCTTTGCGATGGTGTTTCTGGTTGCAGGAGCAACGAGTACAGCGTCAAAGTCACTAAGTTGGGCCATAGATGGTTCCCAAGACGTGATTACTTCGGCACCAGAGCCCCATGACAGTGCCAGTGGTGAAATTACCCTGGTTGCATCTGAGGACATCAAGGGGGTGATTTCGGCGCCGTGCCTTCGTAGCTCCCTGGAGAGTTTGACTGATTCAACTGCAGCGATGCCCCCTGTGACTGCCAGGAGTATGCGGCGACCCCGGAGGGAACGGCTCGCGATAGTTACGCCCGTGTCTCTGCTCACGTACTGCGGAGTGCCGAGTGATTCATGAGTGCGTCGCCTGCGTGCAGACCCATGGGCCTATCCGATTCAAGAGGCATGGACAGGCTCCTCAGACACCTTATTGTATTCATCTCAGTGATGACTGTACTGATACTTCTCCTTTCAATATCACTTCTCCAGTATCGTGTTTCCATATCCGTTTCTGCTTCCATACTAGCTTCATTACTATCAGTACCAATGGGAATTGCAGCGATATTCACCCTTAGATCAAGGAGTACTTCCGGACCCTGGTTCGGAGTTTCATTCCTCTCCATCAGTAGTTTCTCATTGCTTATCTCCGGAATAACAATTTTTTCGATGGGGCATGGTTTTCAGGGTGCTCTATACGCTATTCTCGGAATCAGCTCGATCCGGAGGGTCAGGGTGCTAAGGAGCAGGGCGTTTACTCAATGGTATTCAGGTAGTTCCGGATCTGATAGCGGAATTGTCCTGAGTCAAGATGAGGTGCTTGCAACGTGCCCCAGTTGCCACAGTATTCTTGCAGTCATTCCTTCTAAGCTCGGCATTCAAGACAAGTGCCCGAGCTGTTCTGGAAGCCTAATTAGGGACTCTCCAGGGCAATAGCGATCCCCATCCCTCCACCGATGCACATCGTTGCCAGGGCACGCTGAGAACCAGTTCTTCTGATGAGTGAGGCGGCCTTTCCAGTAATCCTTGCTCCAGAGGCACCTAGAGGGTGACCCAATGCCAAAGCACCGCCATCGATATTGACCTTGTTGGGGTCTATCTTCAATTCCCTTATCACAGCTAAGCTCTGTGAAGAGAATGCCTCATTAATCTCAAAGATGTCAATAGAGTCGATTTCCCAATTAGCCCTCGATATAGCCATATTTGACGCTTCTATCGGCCCTATTCCCATTAACTCGGGAGGGCACCCAACAACGGCTCCAGAAACTATTCTGGCGATCGGTTCGAGTCCGTGTGACTTTGCAAATTCCTCACTACACACCAGCATGGACACGGCTCCGTCCGTAAGTGGGGATGATGTTGCTGCCGTTACACTGCCCTCCTCGATAAATGCTGGTTTGAGTTTGGACATTGACTCAATATTTGTTTCCGGACGAACGCAGCCATCGGAGTCGACCACTGAGTCCGCCCCAACAATGGCACATAACTCGTCATTAAAGAAGCCGGACTTGGAGGCGGTGCTCGCTTTGTGATGGGACTCCAAAGCGAACTGCTCCTGCTCCTCTCTTGAAATGGCCCATTTCTCGGCGACGTTTTCTGCGGTGATTCCCATATTGACATATGCATCGGGATAGTTCTGCTCTAATTCAGGATGCGGGCTCCAGTTGAAGCCCCTCCTCTGGACCCTACTCATAGACTCCACGCCAGAGCAAATGAAGCATGCTCCCCATCCGACCTCTATGTGGGCCGCGGCAGTAAGAATTGCCTGCATGGATGATCCGCATAGTCTGTTAAATGTCGCACCGGGAACACTGTTTGGAAGTCCACCTAGGAAAACAGATAGTCTTCCAATATTGTAGCCCTGTTCGCCCTCGGGATATGCACATCCAACAAGAATATCGTCTACCGAATCGAGAGGGATTGAGTTTCTAGATAGGAGTGATTTCGTAACCTGGCCGAGTATCTCATCGGGCCTAAATGTTGACATCGCCCCTTTGTGGGCACGATGAAACGGGCTCCTGACCCAGTCAACAATAACTGCCTTCACAATATTGCGAACAGTTGGTGGGACATAACCGTTGAGTAGGTCGAATAATCCAATATCGACCGAGGGGTTCATGAAATAACTGCTTCTCGATAGACTGATACAATGATTAGAGAGTGCAACACACACGGATATTTCTCTGATGACGACCTATGTCCTGCATGCAATTCAGAGGGCAAGTTCATTATGAGGGGGAATGAAAGAGATACGATAGCAAGAAGGCTGGCATTAGTCCTTAGACACGCACCAGAGAAGTTCGATCTAGAGATGGACATCAATGGTTGGATTGATGTTAAGGACATAGTTTTCCAATTTAAGAAGTCGAACGAGAGGAGGTTTCACTGGCTGAGACCCCATCATTTCAGAGCCATTTCTGAGACTGATCCTAAGGGCAGATACGAAGTTAGGGGGAACATGATGAGGGCGACATATGGACATAGCCTCGAAATTGAGTTGGACCTACCGACTGAAAACATCCCTCCCCTTCTGTACTTCCCATGCTCACCTGATGAAGCAGAAAACCTGATCGAAGTAGGAATATCACCGAGCGGGAGATCGCATGTTCATCTTTCAGCTACAATCAGAGCAGCGGCGGAGGCAGGTCATGTCCATCATGCGAGGCCGACACTTCTGGAAGTCGATACAGCTAGGATGGTGGCCTCCGGAGATACTATCTGGCACGCAGGGGTTACAGTATACCTAACCGATGCAGTTTCGGGGGGCTTCCTGAGTATCCTTCCGGATGATGACCCTGAGTTTGAGGCGGCAAGAGCTAGGTGGGAAGAAGAGTAGCTAACTCTTCTCCCCGCACATGGTGCAGAAACCTAGCTCATGCTCTACTTCAGAGTCGCACTTAGGGCATCTTGAGCTATTGTTCTCTGTATCAGATATAATGGGCTCTGAAATTTTTCTTACCGATGATTCCGCATTGACAAACGGGGGCGATACTTGTAAATCTGCCAACAATTCCAGAGATTCCCTAAAGGAGATAGCCTCACGTATAGCAGATTCAATCTGCAATCTTCTACGTTCCCTCTCACTTGGGTCATCAATGGAAGTGGTCAGAGACAGTTGAGTCTGGAGCCATCTTTGAAAATTCTCCATTTCGCCAGTGTCGGACATGAACGTCCGAAATGACCCCATGAAATGAACCCTATGTGCAATGAGTCAGTAGGAGAACCCAAATCACTAGTCCGCTTCGGAGCACTGGATATTATGCTCAGTACCGTAGTAATCAAAATGGGCGGGGGACTTATCACAGACAAATCCAGTCATAAATCCGTTAAGCTTGACGTGATTGATTCATTGGCTGCAATGGCCTCAGAATTAGTCGGTCATGGGCATAGAGTAGTCCTAGTTCATGGGGCTGGTTCATTCGGACATCTGACTGCTAAGAAATGGGATCTTTCTGGAGGTCTAGATTCCGATATTGCAGAGGGGCAAAGGGAAGCTGTGGAGCAGGTACGTGAAGACATGGCTGAATTGAACAGCCACGTTACAAATAGCCTGAATGGCATTGGCGTTGAGTGTGCCTCACTGGCCCCATCTAAATGGGCTATTGGTACCGGCTCTGGATTCAAGGGCGATTTAGAACCATTCAGCAACTCGCCCCAGGAGGTTGTGATGGTGACATTCGGTGATGTAGTCAATACTGGAGACTCATCGGAGTTTGGCATACTCTCAGGTGATGATTTGATGGCCAGGCTCTCGATCGAGATTCCAAATGTAACACATTCAATTTTCCTCCTAGGAGATTCACCGGGGATGCTAGATAGGCCCCCGAGTAAAGAGGGGGCCAATTTACTAGAAGTTTGGTCGCCTGGAGTAGCAACTGAAACATCCCACAATACAATTGAGGATGTCACAGGGGGAATTGAGCTGAAATCGGTGAGGGCAGCTCAAATTGCCGTACACGTGCCAAATGTATGGTTCATCGATGGCAGGGAGCCGAGCAGGGTGATTGAGCTGGTAGTTGACGATGTATTGCCCGTAGGTACGAGGATATTGCCATAATACTGGATTTCGATTATATGGTGCCGATTCCTCGGAGTAATGATGACGGGTCAAGATGGGGCTCTAAGTGGGCAAGACAGTTCACAGGCCGAAATGATGTCTGAAATGTGCATTCTAGTGGATAGCTCTGATTCAAGGATTGGCTCGGATTCTAAGTTGAACTGTCATTATGCAGAAGGAAAGTTGCATCGTGCGTTCAGCGTACTTCTGTTCGATGGCGATGGAAAAATGCTAGTCCAGCAGAGGTCCCATGACAAGATTACTTTCCCCTCGATTTGGGCTAATTCCTGTTGCAGCCACCCACTGGACATTCCCAGTGAGAATGAGCATCCCTCGAAGGGCGCCATTAATGCCGCGAAAAGGAAGCTATCACAAGAATTGGGAGTTTCTGATATTGATATTTCAAACATAGAATTCAGGCACCTAGGATCATTTCTGTATGAATGTAGGTGGGATGAGGATTGGGTCGAAAGAGAAGTTGATCATGTAATTGTGGGCATCACAGATTCTATTGATGTGAATCCGAACCCAAACGAGATTTCTGATGTAAGGTGGATCGCCGGGCATGAGATAGATGAGATGTTTTCTGGTTCTGGGATTTGGGAAGGTGAGGTTATCGCACCATGGTTCCGCCTATTGTGGGGCGAGTTCATTGCCGATCATTATCCTAATGTCGACAAGGCCCCCATAGTGGAAGGCGTCGTGAATTTCGGGGAAGTTAGCATGGGTGGTCAGGCGGTTATTCCTGGGGAGAAACTGATGACGGCTATTGGCACTCACAGAGAGTATGTCGAGAGTGTCATTATGGGAAGTCTCAGTAAGATGAAGCAAGAAAGGCTTCATGGGGCGATGAAACACCTTTTCACAGGAGGTGGGAAAAGGCTCAGGGCGACCCTGCCTAGGTTAGTTGGAGAGGCTGTAGGAACGGCTCATGAGGGTCATTATACACTCGGTGCCTCTATCGAAATTATCCACAATTTCACCCTAGTACATGACGATTTAATGGATCAAGATCCCATTAGAAGGGGATTGGACGCAGTTCATGTCGCTTATGATGATTCTACTGCGATTAACGCTGGAGATGCGATGCTTGCTGTTGCATTTGAGATATTGGCTGAATCTCCACATATTGAACAAGATAAGCTTGCATTCCTAGTCAGATCAATTGGAGAAATGGTAAGGAATGTTGCTAGTGGCCAGCAGGAAGACATCTCATTCGAGACCAGGGAATCTGTATCCGAGGATGAATACATTGAGATGATAAAAGGTAAGACTAGTGTAATGTTCGAAACCTGTGCTGGAACTGGAGCGATTTTAGCGGGTGCTTCTGACGGTGTTGTTGACAATATGAAAAATTGGGGGCTAAATCTCGGCCTATGCTTCCAGTTGATGGACGATTTAATCGATATCACTGGAGACACCGAAACACTTGGGAAACCGGCGGGTTCGGACATTGTTCAGGGAAAGAAGACGCTCATAGCGATTCACGCATTGAATTGTGATGATGACATGCCTGCATTCACTGAAGCATATGGGTCTGGGGAGTGTTCGGAAGACACTCTTTCGAATGCCGTAAAGGAATTGCATGACAGTGGATCGATTGGTTATGCAAAGGAAAGGGCGATGCATCACCACTCTTTAGCCCACCAGTGCCTTGACAATATTGAGGATGGACCTGCATTGGACATCCTAAGGGAATTAACTGATTTCCAGCTGATTAGGATCAACTGATCAGTCTTGGTAGTGGGCTTCGCCGGGAATATCTGGGTTGAGTCCCTTCCTCTCCCTAATCTCACCTGTGACCTTCTCGAATAGGTTTGGAGGTAGGTGCACGAAGCCCGCGTTCTCCGTATTCCAAATCGCCCTTCCTTGACTTGCTGCACGAATATCATTTGAGAAACCGAATGTCTCAGCAACGGGGATTGTGCCGATCACCTTTGTCACGCCATCCTCTACAGGCATGTCCTCAATTATTCCCCTTCTAGTTGAGACCTCCCTGGTGACCCCCCCAATTACATCGTTAGGAGAGTCTATCTGAATTTTCTGGATTGGCTCAAATATCACCGGTCTTGACCTCATGAAGGCTCCCTTCACAGCATTCCTAACTGCGGGAATTGTCTGTGCGGGACCCCTGTGGATCGCATCCTCGTGGAGCTTTGCGTCAACTAGCCTGACCATGACTCCCATCAGAGGCTCGTCGGCAACGGGCCCCTTCTTGCACACATCATTGAATCCCTCAATAATCAACTCCCTAGTTTCGTGGAGGTTCTGTATTCCCTTTGTATCATTGACTAGGACATTGGTCCCATTAATTGCGTAAATCTTCCTCATCAGATCCTTATTCATTCCCAGCTCTGCGAACTTGTCTCCAATTTCCTTTGCGTCCTTGGCCCTAACTGCGCCTTCTCTGAATTCCCCGGCCCTCAGATTATCAACGACTACATCTGGTAGAGGCTCAATTTCAATATAGAATCGATTGTGCCTATTTGGGGACTTGCCTTCAAACGGGCTTCCGGTATTGGTACTCTGTACAGATTCCCTGTATACTACAATCGGCTCACTTACCTTGACTTTGATGCCTTGTTCCTCTTCGAGTCTGTATACTGTAATTTCCAAATGGAGTTCGCCCATCCCAGCGAGAAGAGCCTCTCCAGTCTCTTGGTTTGTCGAGACTTCCAAAGATGCGTCGGCTTTTGCAAGTCCTCTGAGGGCATCGATGAACTTAGGCAGGTCCTTCATTGATTTTGGTTCAACTGCGACCGTGACAACGGGCTCTGAAATATGCCTAATTGCCTCGAATGGTACCGCGTCCTTCTCCCTAGCGATTGTTACACCCGCAGCAGCACTGCGGATACCTGTTATTGCGGCAATATTGCCTGATGTTACTTCTGAGGTAGCGATCCTGTCACCGCCAACCATCATCCCGACTTGCTGGACCCTTTCAGCCTTAGCAGCACCGATGGCCCATACGGACTCACCATGTTTGATACTGCCTGAATAGACCCTGCCAACTGCTACTTCACCAGCATGGGGGTCCATCCATATCTTTGTAATCATTAGTGAGAGGGGGCCATCTGAATCACATTCGATCATCGCCTTGCCTACGCCTGAATCTAGATCTCCCTGCCATATATTCGGAATCCTATACCTCTGAGCAATAACCGGTGATGGGTGCTTCTCGACAGTCATGTCAAGGAGGACGGTGTGAACTGGTGCAAGTTTAGCAAGCTCCTTTTGGTTGTCATTGTGGCAAAACTCGAATATCTGAGTGAAATTGAGGCCGCTCTTCTGCATGTAAGGGATTGACATCCCCCAATTGTAGTAAGCCGAGCCGAAGGCAACGGTACCCTTCTGAACGGAGACCTGCCATTCTTTCTTCAGGTCCTCTGGAGCATAGGTAGTGATCAATTTGTTGACCTTGGTGATGATTTTCTCGAATCTGGCCATCATCTCCGGACCATCAATCTGCAGCTCATTGATCAATCGATCCACCTTGTTGATGAACAGGACTGGGCGGACTTTCTCCTTGAGTGCCTGGCGTACTACTGTCTCAGTCTGTGGCATTGTCCCTTCCACTGCACAGGCTAGGATGATGCAACCATCGACCGCGCGCATGGCTCTGGTAACGTCACCGCCGAAATCGACGTGTCCTGGTGTATCAATCAGGTTGATCAGGTAATCCCTACCATCTACACCGTGCACCATTGAAGCGCTTGCAGCATTAATCGTAATACCACGGGCACTCTCCTGCTCGTCGAAATCCAGAACTCGTGACTTGCCAGCGAGATCCTCTGACATCATTCCGGCACCTGCAATCAGGTTGTCGGAAAGAGTAGTCTTACCATGGTCTATGTGAGCAGCAATAGCGATGTTTCTGATGTGCTCTCGGTCGTGCATTATCTCTGTAGCGCGCTTGATGTTGTCTTCCTTACGACCCATCTCTATTCCTCAATTGATGCGGCGACCTGACTTTGGTTCATAAATACGATTGCGGAGGCGACATTATATGCCTCAGTGGCCATATTTTCAGCTCTAACGGAATCATCTAGCCGAAGCTGCGACTCTCTCGATTTCCTCTCTCTTGCCTATGGAGAATGCTCCGACATCCCCCTCGGCCGCTTTAGTAATTTCATTCACAATACCCTGTGTGAGAGTCCTCTTGCTACCAGCAGTCGCGGCCGCACAGCCGACTGAAAGGTTCCTGAGTGCGATGTCGAGGCGTCGGCTGGGTGAAGAGTCGACTGCCTTGGGTGTGCTAACTGCACCCAATTTGATTCTGGTGATCTCCTCGCAGGGAGCGGCTTCAACTATCGCGTCAATAAATGACTGCAAAGGGTTGCTCCCCGATCTCTCACTGATCGAGTCGAGTGCCGCCTCGAACGCCTTGACACAGTGCTGTTTCTTCCCCGAGAACTTCCCGGTTCTCATCAGATTGTTGATGAATCTCTCAACAACTGATAGTTTGGCCTTGCCGAACCATGCGTTAGCGTGTCTGCCACCACTGTGAGGAGTTCCGATGGTTGTCAGGTTGATGTATGGAGCGAGTCCGGGGTCTGCGCATGTAACTTCGGTTGCATCCCACTTACCAAAAACCATGGTTCCTATTCCAGCAATTGGAGATTCTGCGTTTTCTGCCATCATCTCACCTACCTGATCGGCTTCTCCTTGCGTCCCCTTACCATTTCGTCTAAGGAAACGCCGTTGACCTTGATGACCTTGTATCTTACACCGGGCAGGTCACCATATGATCGGCCCTTGCTGCCTCCGATTCCCTCTACGAGCACTTCATCGTGTTCGTCGATGAAAGATATCGCACCATCACCTGGTGCGAAAGCGGTAAGTTGATTTCCTGTCTTTATGAGGCTTATCTTGACGGCCTTCCTAATCCCGGAATTGGGCTGTTTCGCTTCAAAACCGACCTTTTCTATCACTATTCCCTTGGCCTGTGTGCTTCCTCGAAGGGGGTCGTGCTTGAGAGTTCCTCCCCTCTGTTGCTTCAGCTGGCGGTCTCGAAACTTGCGTTCCTTCCACCTGTATCTCTTCCTATCGGTCTTCATCTTCTGGCCGGAGAATAGTCCTCTACCCAAAGTGACACCTCAGAATGACGCCTCGCCGACCCTCATGGGGTATAAGAGCGTGACGGGGTCACCGTAGGTGAGTGGCACTCTGAGTGAGATAGTCTCACTAACATTGAAGCACGACCTGACGTCGCCCCGCTACATGGCATTCCGCGACATGCTCGGTGGTGTCCATCGCGTGAGCGATACTGTGAGTGTCATTCATGATATGTTGGATTCCTCTGTTTCGATGGGGAATGTGCCTTTAGTGTTCGACAGCATTGCTGAGTCCCCGGGGCACAGAGCCGCACTAAATGTCCTAGAACGCTCGCGGCTATGCGAGATGTTCAGTGTTGGTCCCGGTGAGCTCATAGATATCCTCGCTTGGGCGATGGAAAATCCCTCCGAGCCACTGATCGTTGATCATTCAGAGGCCGAAGTTATGGAATCGGGGCAGGAAAGTGTGGATCTGGAGAAGCTTCCAATTCCCTGGCACTTCAGGGAGGATGGGGGGAGGTATCAATCAGCCTCCATAATAATCGCGCAGTATAACGGGGTGAGGAATGTCTCATACCATAGACAATTGCTACGAGACGGGGGGCATTCCGTTGCCAGGCTCGTTCCGAGGCATCTCAGAACATTGAGCGCAATGGCGGCTGAGAATGGTGATGATGTTCCTATTGCAGTAGTGAATGGTGCCGATCCCACCGTCCTATTGGCCGCTGCGATGTCATTTACCGATTATGTGGACGAGTTGACAGTTGCAGCAGCACTACATGAGAAGTTGCACGGGAGTCCTCTAAGAGTTGTTAAGTTGGCAAACGGTGTAATTGTGCCTGCAGACGCCGAATATGCAATGCAGGCTAGGATAACTCCAGAGAGAGACGATGAGGGGCCATACGTCGACATTACCGGTACGGTTGATGACATAAGGCAGGAGCACGTTATCGCGTATGATGCTGTACATCACAGAAAGGATCCGATATTCCATGCAATTATTCCAACGGGAGTGGAGCATAGGACATTGATGGGGATGCCAAGGGCGCCGACAATCAAAACAGCTGTTTCTGAAGTTGTTAACTGTACTGATGTGCACATGACGGATGGGGGTTGTGGTTGGCTTGCCTCGGTAATTCAAATAAGGCCGGAAGATGCGAATGACGGTAAAAAGGCGATTCAAGCAGCTTTCGAAGGGCATCCTTCGATGAAGCAAGTGATTGTTGTTGACGAAGACATTGACATTGCTGACCCGATGAGGGTGGAATGGGCACTGATGACAAGGTGGCAGCCCGATAGTGATACGATTATCCTCTCGAATCAGAAGGGTTCTAGCTTGGACCCGAGCAGATCAGAAGATGGAATGACTAGTAAGATAGGAATGGATGCTACGCTTAATCCGGGAGAGGACAGAAGTCCTTACGAGTCGGTTCTGTGAGGTATTCAATGTCAGAAGATTCTATCGACGACAGGTTACAGCACCCTAGGAGGAGTCTTGGCAACAGGCATAGAAGTCAAGCCAAGAAATATCTGAAAATTGTAAACGGCACAGATTCCGATGCCACCAACCTTGGTTGGGCAGAGCAGAATGCCAGGCAGTCCGTCCTTCATGATTTCACTCACCCCGATAACTGGAGGGTTTTGCTAGAGGTGAAGATTGTTTCAGGAGATGAAAATGGAATCCGAGCAGTTCTTGATGATATTTTTACCGTTCTTGGTCGTGACCCTGAACTTCTAAATCAACTAGATAACGTGAATATGCTGGAGTCTGGCAGCATAATTCTGGAGGGGACCCTTGCTGCTGATCCTTTGGACCCAGACGAATGGTGGGAAACCATATCGATCTCCGATGAGGATATCTCCAACTTCATGGTAAGGGTAGCGGGTCTGGATTTGAGGGACAGGCGTGCCAATGTATTGTTCTCCAGGAGAATAGAGAGAATCAGGGATAGCGGTGATGAAGATGGATATTTATCACTCGCCAGATTGATTCTCGCGCAGAGGCCGACCAATTTCGAGGCTTGGTCGGAATTAGGCAGGATGCATGAAAGGAGAGGCGAATACAGCGATGCGTGGATATGCTACGACCAAGCGCAGTCGCAGTTCCCGAGAATGGATGTACGTGATCAGTTCAAAATGAGGATGGAGGCGCTCTTGGATGGTAGTGAAGGTATTCCATGGAAGGTCCCGGCAGTAAATGAAAGACTTGATTTCCTCAGAAAGATGGAAGATATGGCAACACCCGAGGCAGAGAAGATTGACTTTCCAAAACCCAATGAGGATGCTGACATGGACCCACTAGCAGAAGTAAGGGGCTTGATGTCCTCGGGAAATTTCTCAGAAGCATTCTTTGTTGCGAGGCGTCTGGCAGCTGAAGGGACGCCCGGAGCTATCGAAATCACTGAAGAAATTAGAGGGGAGATGGATGACTAGCGAAAGATTCGTGATTTCTTGGGTCACTTCTAGCAAGGGGGCCGAAATTGGCAATCCTTGGTTAATGGTGCTCCATGAGGACAGGGGGTGGGAGTTTCCTGGCGGCTCTGCCGAAGAAGACGAAGACTGGGATGTTACGGCCCTCAGGGAGCTTTTCGAAGAAGCGGGCCTTCTAGGCACTGCTAAGGCGTATGACGAGTGCCTGGTTGAGGGCGGCGTAGTAGTGTGGGTAGAGGTCGACGAAGAGCCTGTTCCTGAGCCATGGATATCCAATGACCCCAAGATCGCCGAGGTGGGGTGGTGTATAGAAGTCCCAGGGAACCTTGCTTGGGATGCATCAGAAGTTGAGAAAGTCAGGAGTCACGACTGGAGCGCCTCGGAAACCCTCGGGTCTTGAATCTCTGAAATCCTGTCAGACATCCCAGATGTCCAATCAACTCTTCCGATAATTTCTGATGCGTCGATAATGAGTCCTAAGTCACTCCTGCTGTGCCCAGACATATCGGTAGTTAGAATCGGGAGAAGGTAATCGACGACGTTTGTAATGTCATCTGGATTGGCGGGTATCCATGTATTTCCTGGCCCTTCCCTTGGAGATGCTTCTTCGATCCTCGCATCCATGGTGGGGGAGTTTGCAGAGACCTCGTCGAGCGCTATATCCAGCCATTCTAGTGATGCGACTAGTGCCTCGGTGGACATTTCAGAATCAATGAATCCGTTTCTTGCCGACCAAAGGTGTCTCATGGCCGGATCAAGGTCGCCCATTCCAACCAATATCCTCGCAACCTCTAATCTGGAAAGGGCCCTGATGTCACCAGGGTGTCCCGAATTCGCAGAGATGTCTGAGTGAACTGCCATGGCCATCATTAATTCCCCCTTATTTGAATGCCACAATGCTAGGTTTAGTAGGGCGAGACCGTGTAGTGGAGAGCCAGGGCATATCGCGTTTAGTCTGTCTACGCACCATCTCAATTCCGTGCCGACATTGTCTTCCCCTATTGCGCCCAACAGAGCTCTCTCCATCCTCACCCTTGCTTCAATCAGATGGTCCCTCTCTTCGGTGCTCCTAGACCTATCAAGTATGTCATTGGAAAAACTGATTGCTTCGAGGGTTTCTCCCTCTGATATCAATTCTAGAAGCCTGGAAAGGCTCTGATTCAGGGTGTCACTCTCAGAAGGAATCTTCCCACCTCATTGCGACTCGAATGACTTGACCAATTCCTCATAGCTCTCCCTAAGTTCCGATTCTCTCTCAGAGAGCCTTTCAAGGTGGGTTTGGAATGAGTTCTTCGAAGCCTCGATGTCTGAATTCAGAGAATTCCTATCTGCGACCTCTAGGAGGAGGCTTCCAACCGCCCTGTATACTGGCTTGTCGGGATCCTGTGTCGATAGGGCGTCCAATGTCATTGTAAGCTCGCTAATCTGAGAGTTGACTGTCTGGATCTGTGACATAACCGCCTGTAGTTCTTGGGCGACTAATTTCAGTGACTCCCCGGCGTCTTGGCTACTTTGCATATCCTCACCTTGAGTCCCTAATTGCCTTCAATGCTTGCTCTGAAGCTATAATGCCCCTCATAAGAGAATTCCATCTAGCTCGAATATCGGAGATATTTCCAGAGGATATGGAAAATTCTATCCTATTGCCGGTCAAATTGAATTCTGATTCGGTGACCATGCCCGCACAAATCGACTCTGCGTCTTGGTGGGTTGCACGAAAGAGGATTGATGCTCTGTTACTCTTCCTCTGAGTCGTCATTACGCTCGGCCTCCGCCATCTTGCGCTCATAATCGATAGCTGCCTGCTGAGCGATTACAGTCATGTCTGTGGCCGTTGCCCCTTCCATTGACCTGCGAATTACCCTATTGTTTGCTTCCGAAGCCCTGGTGAATGGTTCCCAAACACCGCCGGTGAATGTGTGGCCGCACTTCTTGCATTCCCAGATACCTGCGACCTTTCTCCTTACCTTGGGGTATTGGCACGACGGGCATGTGTACTCCCTGGACTTCTTCTTGAGCGCTGAACCAGCTCTCCTCCTGACGCTGACACCATATCTGGGGCCATAGCGTGCGGTGAGTCCTGTTTTTTGTGTTCTCTTTGCCATAATTGACCACCTATCCGTTGACCATGTCTCGAAGTTCTGAACACCTTGACTTAGCGTGTTCCATTATCTCTGCGAACTCATCTGCCGTGAAGATTCCCTTTAGACCCTTCTGGAGGGAGTGGACGTGATCGTCATCACCCAGTGTGATGTGGATCCTCTCGTCCCCACCTAGTTCCTCGCGATAAGATGCGTCGTAAACGAACCTTCCCCCTACCTTGTGATATGAGCACATAATTGGGGTCTTGGACACCTTTAGGGGCGTGTCTTCTCCAATCTCGAACCTCTCAGCCGGAATTGTTGCGTTTCTTAGAGCGGCGATCCCTGCCAATGCGAAAGCATCGAACAGATTGCCGTCATCCGATATTGCGTGTAAGTCCAGTATGACCTGCCATGCCTTTTCGCCCGGGATGATGCATAGATCATCCACATCTATGCATCCCGACTCACGGATTCCGCGGTCGACAACTCTTCCGAGCTCGATTGATTGTGGGCTTGGAGGTCCATTCTCCCAATGCCTTCCGGCGATTGACCTGACCTCGCATGAACACATCAGGCCGCCCTGATTGGGGCGGTCCGGGTAGGGGGTCATGATCTGGAACTTGACTCCAGCGAGAACGATTGTGTTTCCCATGGTGACTCTGGCAGAGCCCTCTGCGCGTGGGAGGACGCCGATCTCTAACTTGGTCTCTCTGCCGTCCCACTGGCCTCTATCATCCAATCTTGCATCGTTCGATGCTAAATCGGAGAGGTGTGCCCTGAGAAGCTTAGGAACTAGTGGAGCTGCCATCAGTTCTCACCTCCCTTCAGTGCATCGACCATCAATTTGTGAACCTCCATGGCAGCGTCTATGTTGTAGTCCCATGCCTGCTTGAACTCGTCAGGAGACAGGTCGCCATCCATCTGTAGGAATACTAGCTCGCCACTGTTTGGAAGTACCCCCATTGGCAGGTCTGCCTCGCCGTAGTTGTCCTCCTCTTTATTCAGGTCGCAGACAACAACATCGTTGATTTTCCCACTAGCGACGCTCACGACAAGATCGGTCATTGGGATACCGGCATCTGCCAGTGCCACAGATGCTGCTGTGAGCCCAACGCACCTTGTGCCGGCCTCAGCTGAGGTAATTTCAATGCTGATTCTAATTTTTGAACGTGGGTAGAGCTCCAGCAGGACTACGCTCTCTAGGGCGTCTGCCGTGACCTTGCTGATCTCCCTGCTGCGTCGATTGAAGCCTGGCCTAATTCTGTCAGTAGTGGAGAAGGGCGCCATGTTGTATGTTACATCCAACACAGCCCTATCCTGCCTCTGGATCTTCCTGGGGTGTGCCTCCATGGGGCCGTAAACAGCAACTATTGCTTCATTGGTACCCCATGTCATCCTGCAAGAGCCGTCCGCTACTGGTACAACTCCTGTTTCGATTGTTATTGGTCGTACGTCCCCTGGTTTGCGGCCATCCATTCTCAGGCCATTTTCATCAATCATCTGTACGTCTCCATATCCACCCATCAATTAACACCTCCAACTTGTCTTGCCTCAAGAGATATCTCCTTCAGGCAATTTCTGACCTTGAATATTCCATCGAGGTCGCCATCTATCCATAGTCGCCCATTCTCGGCGACCACAATCCTGCACTCTGATTCAAGTTTCAGATCCCTGAGGAAGTTTCCGCCCTTGCCGATTAGTCTTCCCAGCAAGTGCGGATCCACGTCATCTAGGGCGCCCGATTTAATCTTCCTGAGACCCAGTCCTTTCATTGTGACAACGCTCTGGTGAGTCTCTTCGACTTCTTGTACCCTGCAAAGAATTGAGTCTCCGATGTCCAGAATCTTTCTGGTTCCTCCGAACTCGACCTTTGCCGGCCCTAGGCTCATGGGCAAAATGGAGTTGAAAGGGGCACCGATGTCGACGAACCATATGTTGTTCGTACAGCCTTCTATGTGCCCAATGACTAGGTCTCCCGGCCTAGGCATGTATGTTGTGTGAAGTGGTTCCACTGAAACAGTGCTACCCTTCGTGTTCATTCGTCCTTGTTTCGTTGATTTGAGGCGGCCGTCGACCACTAGGACCCCGTGTCCCGCCTCATACCCCTCTGATACACCGAGGTCTTCCCCGGGCACGACGACGAGGGCTCGTCGTGAGTCTCGCGGTCCGTCCGCGCTGCTCTCTCTACTCATAGTATCGAGCCGCGCGACCGGCCAGCCCTTCATAACCGTTGATGCTACCACCTACGGTGGATAATCAGTCGAGTTCTCTAACTTCTGCCTCTGAAGCCCTACTTGCGACCCTGCTAATTATCTCGTTTTTCATTCCACCTGGAACCTCGATGACGCAGGCCCAAGTGCCGTCAGAGAGCCATTCTTCCCTCATTACTGAGTCTCTGAGCATCTGGTTAACTGAGCCGTACGAGCTTCCTGGAATCTTGAATGCGAGTCTCACTGTGATAAATTGCAGGGGGATGAGCGGCTTCAGGACGTTTATCGCATCGTTTACCTGACTTTCAATAGACTTGAATGGGTCAACAGCGAACCTTGCCTCGTCCAGGGCATTTTCAATTCTAGTTCTGGGATGTGGCATTTTTGTCTTGGGATCGGTGGCAGTACTGGCTATCTCACTTATGATCTGAAGCCTTTTCTCTGAGACCATTTTCTTCCTTTGGGCGGTAGTGAGTTGTATGCTGCCTTCCCTGAGTATCTTGATTACACATTGCTCGAGGTCATTGGAGCCGAAAACATTCTCCAGGGCATCCGATGTCGGCCTTTCTCCGTTCTTGGAGTCTGTCCAAACCTCGCCTATTGCGAGAAGGTCATCCATATCTACTGATGACGGGTCATTTTTCCATTCGTCAACAAGTTCGGGATCCACTAGAATCTCATATCTGCTACCGCCCTTTTCTAGGCGTGCTATGACTGCATCATCTAAGCTGACCATGGAGCTCTCGGTAGGTGCGAGTGCGTGGGCGGGGATAGTGCTTACCACTATTAGGCCTTCAACTTGGCCAAATGCTTCTCGGTATCCTCTGAGGAGAGTTCGTTGTAACCGTTCTCGTCGATCACGCAAATCTCAACCGACTCACCGGTGAGCCCGTCTTCGAGTGTATCAGACAATGCCTCGAGGCCTATTTTTATTGCGGCATTCGAGGTCAGGCCCGGCTTCCACTTTTCCTCGAAGTACGCTATTACTTCGCTGCGTCCGCTTCCTATTGCGCCCGCCTGGTATGAGCCGTACGCACCGGAAGGGTCGGTTTCGAATAGATGCGAGCCGTCGGAATCGACTCCTGCTATCAGCAAGGCGGTTCCGAACGGTCTAGCTCCCCCGTATTGGGTGAATGACTGTTTGTAGTCGCACATCTTCTTCACCAGGGATGTGACGTCAATTTGCGCGCCGTATGTCATCCTGTTGATCTGGCACTGTACCCTGGCTCTGTCAACGAGTTGCCTGGCATCCGCGACCAGCCCAGATGTGGTAATTCCAATGTGGTCGTCTATCTGATACATCTTTTCTATGGAGTCGGGTATTACTAGCCTGCTTGGTATTCTCTTAGCCACAATAAGTATGACTCCATCACGGAATTTCAGGCCTACTGTTGTAGACCCTCTCTTTACTGACTCTCTAGCATACTCAACCTGATGAAGACGTCCGTCTGGTGAGAAAGTTCCTACTGAAGAGTCGTATCCACGTCCGCTTGGCTGCATCGTTATCGAACCCCATGCCTCATCGGCCTCTTATCAAGGTTGGTTGTTTGCAGGCTCGACAATAGAGGCATTCAAGCGCTTCTGCCAGTAGGCGGGGCCATGAGGGTGGCAATTCTCGGATCTGGTGGGAAGGATTCGGCATACGCCACCTGGTGGGCACGGATGAGAGGATGGGATGTGGAGGCCGTTGTTACAATGTGTGTCACTGGTGAAGATTCGATGATGTTCCAAACACAGGGCGTGGCAATTGCTGGGATGCAAGCAGCATCTGCAGGAATTCCTTGGTTACCGATACTCACTAGTGGCGAAATGGATGAGGAAATGGGGGATCTTGAGAATGGACTCAGGGGCCTGTCTAATCCCGATGAGGCCATGGAAAGTTCATGGCCCGAGGGTTGGGACTCGTCATCCATAGTGATTCATAGTGGCGGATTGTCACTAGATGGCATTGTCTCTGGCGCTCTACGTTCGGATTTCCAGAAGACACGGATTGAGTTGATGTGCCAGCGTCTTGGCATACACTCATTCTCGCCCCTCTGGCACAATCCCCCAAACAGTCACATGAGTTCCCTCTGCGAACATGGCTTCGACGTGATGATCGCTTCTGTCTCCTCAGAGGGACTAGGTAGGGAATGGTTAGGCAAGAGGTTGGGGATGGACAATTTAGGAGAACTGGAAGAACTGTCGAAGAGATATAGGTTCAATGTAGATGGGGAAGGTGGTGAGTTCGAGACTCTTGTACTAGGTGCGCCCCACATGAATCGTGACATACAAATCACCATGGAACCTGTGTGGAATGGTTCCAGAGGGCACTTGAATGTGAAATCCGCGGTGTTAACACCCGTGCGCTAGACTCAAACAGGGGACGGGGGTCGGAACGACACGGGGAATCATGTCAGTATCACCTCTAGACTATCGTTATGGCCGTGATGAAGCGAAGTCGATTTGGTCTCGAGAAGGGAGGCACTCTAGGCAACTGGAGGTTGAGAGGGCCCTAGTTTGGGCGCATAGCAAGATGGGGAGAGTCAGCCCTGAGCACTATGATATGATTGCTGACATTTCTGACCCCGGAATAGTAACAGCAGATAGAGTAGACGAGATTGAGGCTGAGACACGGCACGACATAATGGCGCTTACGAAGGCAATGGCAGAGGTTGCGGGGGAGGCTGGGTGGTGCATCCACCTCGGGGCGACAAGTAACGATATTGTCGACTCGGCCGTCGCATTGCAGATTAAGCATAGCATAGAGTTACAGAAGGAGATGGTTCGATCCCTCATCTCGACAATGTGCGACATGGCTGAGAGAGAGCGTGATACGATAATGCTCGGAAGGACTCATGGACAGGCAGCCGTGCCAATCACATTCGGACTCAAGGTCGCAGTATGGATAGATGAGTTTAGGAGGCATATGGAGAGGCTCGAGGAGCTTTCACCGAGAGCAACCACTGGAAAGTTCCTGGGTGCTGTTGGAACTGGAGCTGCTCAAGGTGAGAGGGCTATCGAATTACAGAGCCTCATCCTCACTGAGCTAGGGCTGGGGATTCCCATAGCGACGACACAGGTTGTCGGTAGGGACCGATATATCGAGTGGGTCGGTTGGATGTCAAATGTCGCAACGAGTGTTGAGAAGATCCTCCAGGAAGTTAGGAATCTACAGAGAAGCGAGATTGGGGAAGTGGCAGAGTCCTTTGACGTCAAGAAGCAGGTCGGTTCTTCCACTATGGCACACAAGAAGAATCCGATAACCGCGGAAAACGCCTGCGGTTTGGCCAGAATAGTTAGGTCGATGATCATCCCCTCCTACGAAAATGCTCTTTTGTGGCATGAGAGGGACTTGGCCAACTCCTCATCTGAAAGATTCACCCTATCGCACTCGATGATCCTACTGGACGATATCCTCGACAAGTGCAACAGAGTACTTTCCAGGTTGGCTGTTAACCGTGAAAGAATGATGGAGAACATCGAGAGTCAGAACGGGCTAGTTATGGCAGAGAGGCTGATGCTGGCCCTGGTTGACTCGGGGATGCCCAGAGACGAAGCTCACGAAGTTCTACGAGGCGCGTCTATGGAAGCAATGGACAAGGGCATGCATCTGAAAGACGTGTGCTCCAATTCAGAGTCCATATCTTCAATCTTTGACGAAGAACAGCTGAATGATCTGTTCGACCCGAGTGGTCATCTCGGTGTTTCGGGGGAACTCGTGGACAATGCAGTTTCAATCGCCCGAGGAATCCTTTAGTCAGAATGCGAACATTGCAATCATCAGGATTGCGGCCGTTGCTGCAGCCACGATTCCCAGTAGCACAATCATTGCGTGGGGGCCGTATTGATTGGCGTCGTCTAGGGCTACTTTGAGGAATCCTGACTCAGATATGCCTTCGATCATTCCAGACTCTGTCTCTTCAAAGTGCGGGAGTGGCCTTCGTGGGATTCTCTCGTTGCCTCGTGACGTGCCGCTCATGCACCGGACTACGAGTGGACGTACTATATCCTTCGCAGGGAAATGCTCGATAATCCTCAGTAATGCTCATTCGTAAAGATACGGTGGGGAGAGTGTGATAGATCTGAATGAGGGGGATGTGCATCTTTCATGCGAACCGGGAGCAGGAAAGTCCACTTTTTGCATGAATATTGCTAGAACCGCCATAGAAAGTGGGAATTCTGTTATCTGGTCCTGCATGAGAGCTCCCGACCCAGGTAGATTCTCAATTATTTTCGAGGGAGTAGATAGGTCCCAACTAGTCAACTTCAAGATAATTGAGTTCGGGGACTACCTGCCGGTCGTTGAAGACGTAATATTGGACAATTTGAAACTAATGGGGGAGGGGGACTTACTTGTTATTGATGATTGGTGTGAACCGGTTGGCAGACCAAAGAAGGAAGTCAAGGGTTCTTTGATCAGAATACTTGAGAGTTCGAAATGTGGAGTTATTGTGTCGTCATCAGCCGTGGGAAATGCGTCTGGATCCGGTCCGAAACTTATTGCCAGGGGAGGGGATTTAATTTCCCGTAATTTTCGTACAGTAATGCTCCATAGACACCCACGCAGAGAATCAATGAGAGTTCTCTCCGAGGAGTCAGGGGAGAGTCTCCTTACAATGGGGGAACGGGGGCTCTCACCTGTCTGATCTTTTCTGAATCAGTCTATCCAGTTCCGATAGTGCCTCGGGGGTCGGGTCAGACAGGGAATCTGGATCCCTGGCCGACCCCGAGTAGTCTTCTTCGTCTTCTGGAGAATCCTTGGATCTGCTCCGCAGAAGCATGTAAAAAAGAGTCAATGCGGTTAAACTCAGAATTATCTGAAGAGTTGTTTCAGTGGTGGTCGACATAACATATCTCCGATCACTATGAGGGAATTCCTTGATTTAGTGGCTTTGCGAGATGCCTCCTCTGAGATGGAGTGGGTTCGTACCATCCCGAAATTGAGGAGACCCCAGAAGGAGACCATGGTTTGGAAACCCAATATTTCTCTGAATTCTCACCACAAACGAGGCATCTTAGAGGCTGTCCCCTGCCAGCACTCCTCATGGTCCTGCCACAGCATGATGGGCGAGATGAGATTCTCGGGACGGCAGATTTGACTGAAACCCTCTCCAGATGTATGGAGCCATCGGGTGACTCGAGACCGAGCCAGTTGATTCTATCACCCGTATTCAATTGTCTGACGAGCCTGTTGACGTGGCCGCCTTCCTTGAATACGACCAGTTGGCGTGTGCTTCCGCCGGATATGACGCTCAGATGAGTGTGGGCCCCTCTTCCCTCTGATGGAGGCATGAGCACGGTCCCACTGCATATTCCAGTCAAGTGATCGTCTGACAACTGATTGGTCCTATGTGGGGCCCATGACGAACTGCTCTCCACATCTCCTCTTTCCTGCATCCACTTATGTGCTTCAGACACTGCTTCGCATGTGCTTCCCCTGATACCATACAATACAGGACATGGAGTTCTAGGGGCTATCATTCCCTTTCCCTTGGTGGGATCCCTGTTTAGGAAGGTCTCTGGGTGTTTCTTAGCCATCTCACTGACGGACTCGTGGCTGACATCTCTATTTGTCCCTACCTTTTCGTCATCCCTCCAAGCTACCAATTCCCATGAGGAGTCTTGATCTGGAATCCATGATATTGCTGCACTAGCACCGATAATTCCCCAGCCCTCGTCCAATGAGAAAATCTTGAGGCCGAATTCAGAAGCCTCTGATTTCCTCTTTTCCAAATCTACCTGTCCCCTTACCGAATCCCAGTACCACGACTCAGGGGGATGCTTGTACGAAATTGCCAAACATGGAGATGCGGGTATGCCTTCATCGGGATGATTAGAAATGGACAATGCCAACTCATCGAACCACTCGCTACACAAATCCTCCAATTCAGTTGCTGAATCGCCGTCGATCTTCACAATCGCAGACAGAGCCCCATTGCCCCTAGTCCTCCTAGAGGCGAATGGCCAGAGTCTCACAAGCCTTCGCTCAGTAACATCGAACATTTTACTGTCAGAAATATTCTGCAATAGTGAGTCGAAGGAATGAGTGGTGCAACCTGTCTCGGGATGGTCGGTGTCGTCGAGTCCAATGATTGCTGTAATGCGTTGCCCATCTGTCAACCCAATCACCCCTCGATAGAGTCGAAAACCCCGCCAATTCCCTCATCTGGATCACACCTGATTCCCCTGACTCCGAATGCATCCGCGGCTTTCATGTCGACATTCCTGTCTCCCACCATTATGGAGCCTTCCTCGGATGGTCTGTTATCCCACTCGTGACCAAACATGATCCTCAGTTCTGACAGTGATGGGTCTCTATGAGCAAAATCCATGATTTGCCTTGATGCTTCCAGCATCCCGGGATTTGGCTTCCTCGCCCAAGAGTTCTCCCAAGGTGCATATGGACTGTGCAATATGAGGTCAAGGTGAGCGTCTGCATCCTCAAGAAGAAGAAGCCTTCTAGTCTCGGCGTGAATCGAGGCGAGGTTCTCCCTGGACCAGATTCCCCTTCCGATTGGCGACTGATTGGTTACCACGCAAACTCTGAAACCGGATCTACGAAGGGACCCTATGGACGAGGGAGCCAGGGGTAGGACCTCGATTTCGTCTACTGTGTTGACGTAGTCCTCGAAACCCCTGATAATCACGCCATCCCTATCCAGGTAAGCGATATTTCCTCCCCACGCGATTCCATTAGGAAGTGGGAGTAAATCCAAGGGCTGTGTGAGTTTGCCCGAGTCCCTCTGAGGCGGGAGCATTGAATCACAACCCATTGTTCGACTTCACGGCTTCCTTGATGATGTGGTTTATCACCAGTTGCACATCTTCAATTCTCTCCATAGAAGTTGTTGGGACGACAATTGCAATATCCACCATTTGAGCCAATGGGCCACCGGAGTTTCCTCCGTAGTTTCCAGTGATGGCAGCAGTGGAGCATCCACTTTCCTTGGCAAATGATATGCCATTTAGCACATTTTCAGAGTTACCTGAGCCACTGTATGCTACTACCATGTCCCCCTCTCTGATGAAAGTCGAAAGTTGGCCGACGAAGACATTGGAATAATCCGTGTCATTCGCCCATGCGGTGAGGGACGAGGTATTGTCTGAATGAGAGATGGTCCTCAGAGACAGTTCCTTGGACCAGTCTCCTGCGCTGTGGGACGGAGTAGCGGCGCTTCCCCCGTTACCGATGAAGTGCACACTTCCATCTGATGATCGGGTTTCCTCCACCATTCTCCAGAAGTCGAATAATGGGCCCATAGGGAGATTCCCAAGAGTCTCCCTCAGGTCTGAAATATAGGAATTCGCGAACTCCTCGAAGTCGAACGACATGTGCTTGCCCGGCTATCCGTCGAGGGCATCATATTTACGGGTTGATGACTCATTGACCCATATGGAGGAGCCTGTGGGGGCACTAGTGGGGTCAATCGCAGGGGCCATCGGAGTTACAGAATTCACACTCGGACTCTCATTCTGCTGGTTCGGAGCGATTCTCCTAGGCGTCGGTTTTCACCTAAGGGATCGAGCTTATGCGCCGTATAGCTCAGCTGTGGGGTGGTCCCTCTTGGGACTCTTCTTTTACTTACAGTCATCTCATTTCGTAGAGATTTCTGATCCGATTTTAGTGGCAATGACGGCAGGTGCCCTACCGGCAGGAATAGCATTGGGGGTTTGGGAGGTTCGCAACTGGGAAACAGCGCCGGAGTCACTTGTCTGGCTCAGAGGTGCCGTTGTATGGTCAGTGATACCTTACTACACAGTATACAGCATCCCTGTTTTGAACATGGCATTTGTCAGTTTCACTGCTAATAGTACAGAGTGGCTTCTAGAGTTTGCAGGACTGGGGTCATACGAAGTTGGCCTGATGAGAGTTGACTTGCCAGAGGGCGAGGTGCTTGCATCCCAATGGGAAGGTAGCAAATGGTTCCTGACTGAGCCACTAGGGGAAAACGGTTTCTTCGTACCACTCAATCATTCTGATGGAACTCCAGTCAGTGTAAGTTTCATTCTCGCGTGCTCTGGTCTACAATCGATGATAATCTTCGTCGGTGCTATTTTCGCCCTTGGTTCCGTACCATGGAAGCGCCGAGCCAGGGCCTTGCTGATTGTACTACCAACAATTCACGTGCTAAACGTCTTCAGGAATGCGGGCATAGTTTGGCTTAGTGACACGTATGTGGAGTGGAGCTTATTGGGAATAGGGATGTTTGACTTCACCCATAGCTATGCTGCAAAGTTCGCAAGCCTATTTGCGATGTTTCTGATGGCAATAGCACTATTCGACCTTCTCCCTGAGCTACATAAGCACATCCTCAAGATTCTGAAACCGATAATGGACATTGTGAGTGGAAAAGGGGCAAAGAGCTCATCTTGACCTCAATTTCTCATAGAGCTCGCCAGTCAGGGGCATCTGATGCTCCCATGCGAACTCCTTCATCACCCTGAGCGCTTCCTTTTCTAGCTCCGAGTCGCCTACGAAATCAGTTACGTCGATCGTGCCATTCCTTGTGTTGGCCTTGAATGCGGCAATGGGTTCCTCCTTGTGGAACACAAGGTAAGCCGAGCCAAAACCGAATTTCTCTCTGAGCGTCCCTCCGAAGTAGTGTATTAGTGAGTCAGAAGGGGGTATAACAAGATCTCTGGTTCGGGAAATTCCCTCGACTTCGAGGAGGTCCTTGCGACCCCAAGAGATGTCATGCTGGTCATCGACCAGGAATCCCTTGATCAAGGTCCCATCCTCCTCAAACTCATGCAGGACGTCGCTAATCTCCTCGGGAGCGAATGGAGTCCCAGCAAGCCTCTCGAATTGCTTCATGGTGATTACTGGGTACTCCTCAACCATGTCTCTCAGGTAGTCGCTCTTTACTTTCCACAGATCCTCTCCTTTCAGGGACTTCACGGTCTTGAAGCCGCCACGATAGTCTTGGACAAGGTGCCCACTCCTAACGAGGGGAGAAATCAGTTTCCTGAACTCTCCTCTTTTCATGGCGAGTCTCTCCATGAAAACCGAAGGATCGTTGTGGTTGCTGAAGAATTCGAGAATTCCCAGCTCATCCTCTTCGGGTTGCATGTTCCTGATGGTTAGCAATCTCTGGAAATGTGGCAACCTGGCCCAAACTTGGTGACCTCTGAGATTAGTCCCCTGGTGTAATTGCTCGGTTGCAGCCATAGATTGGAGGTCTACTCTGAACATCTCGCACCTCCCTCTCAATGCGAAGTCATCTCTGAGCTCGTCGATTTCTTTCAGTGCGAACGTCTCATTCTCCCACCTACTGGACTGGTGCACATTGTGCCTATGGAATAGCCTCCTGTTGATCTCCTGACGGGGGCGTGGTTCGACGACTCCCCCCCTGATGTATCTCTCCTCGTCGCCCATGGATGAGAATCCCAATTCGGAAAGTATCGATTGTATATTCTCGTCGCAGTCATGCACTGGTACTCCGTTGAAGGCATGGATTACCGAAACGTCGACTAACCTATCTCTGTAATTGTCTAGTAAGTCACTGAAAGCAGTCTTGAACTCATCCAGATAGGAGTGGGGTATGTTGATGTCCTTGATTTCGAGATAGTCATTGACAACGAACATTAGGATCCTGCCTATTGGGTCTACTCCCTTGAATACGGGATGGTACCATCCCTGCTTGAGTATCATCCGGACCTCTTGGATGAATCTGCTGCAGAAGGGGTCGGATTGAGAGAGAATCCTCATCTTCCTATCCTCGGGCATGGGAGATAGCAGTCTCTCAGCATCCTCGTGTGATGCGTAGTAGTCAGTGGGATCAGGTTGCAGGGCCACAACACGACAAATGCTTCCATCTGATTCCAGATCCCTCAGAACCTCGGCCAATTCCTCAACGGGTCTGCTGACGAAGAATCTCAGAGTGTGTAACCTGACAGGCCCGATTTTCCTTATGAGAGTGGAAAGTGCCTGTGGGAATGGCATGGCCTCGATGACGCCGTGCACCCTCCTGAAGATTGCAACGGATCTCCTCCTATTTGGCATGTCGAGGAATTGCTTGGCGACAACTAACTGCCTCTCCAAGTTTGCCAGGGCCCTCTTGAGGCTCTTCTGAATGTGCTGATTCTCTTTTCCCCGGGGGTATTGTGAGAACAGTTCCGTCCGAGTTATTCCTTCATCTGGAATCTTTTCCAAGAGTTCGTTCTCAAGGGCACCTAGCCATGGCTCTGTCCTGAGTCCCTGTAGCATTGGTAGTTGATCACCGGTTGTGTAGCCGACCCTATTGTGCAGTAGCCTGCCGTTGAAAACGTCGGGATCGTGCTTGATGTCCTTCCAGTCCCTGAACCTATAGTTCTCGACCCTGTGAAGTAACTCATCCCTTCTCTGAATGAGCGCGAGGGAGCGTATCGCTTCTGACGGCTCACTGAATCTTGTGAAGGACTTCTGCAACAGGAGTGTTTGCAGGGTCCTATAGTCGACGACATCTACACTTCCCCCTGTGATTCTATATTCATCGACTCTGAGGATAAACTCGCCTTCTTCCGTTTGAGTGAAGAATCCTATTGACACTAGATTCCTCATCTCCAATTCCTGTAGGACAGATTCGACCTGGGCCAGGGGGAATGGGAGCCTGTCACTCAGTGATTCTAGAGTCTGGGGGCCCTCGGACCCCAGCATGTCGAGGAGTTTGAGTCTCAGGCAGTCTAGAGGGTCAGAAAGGTTAGATTGGTTCCATGACTTAGGTTCTGATCCAACGAAGCCCTCTGCAATTTCATAGGTCATTCCACCTGTGTATAGCGATCTTAGGTCATCCATCTCGGATGCCCCGGCAACAGCGAGGCACCCTAGGGTCCCATGAACACTAGCCATCCTCATTGAGAACCACTTGTCGTCAATCTGCTCGTGATTCGTATTCCTGACCTTGGTTATTAGGCCCCTCTCAGCTAATTCATGGACCCATGACCTGATTGTTGGAATCTCTATATCACTGAGTTTACTGTTGTAGAGTGGGTTGGTCAATTCCCTCTCCAGTCCCCCGCCCATATCCATGAGCCTGAGTAAGCTAATCGCATCGTTTGGTTTGGCCACCTTTGATTGATAGTACTCGGCTATCTTCTCCTTATCCAAGTCGGTTGCAAGAGATCGGGCCCCCAATAGCCTCCTGAGTATCTCTGGATCGACGTCCTTGATCAGATAAGCACGGGTTCTGAGGCTCAGGAGATCCTCGAAGGCCGACATGAAGAGCGTCATTCCAAGGGGAGATGGCATCTTGACTCTACGATGGACTATCCTAACGTCCTCACTATCCATTCTGGAAATGAAGTTCCTCAGTTGCTTCATGTCAAGATCGCCGTTGAGTATCTCATTCATCGCCTCACGGATAATCACCGATTCTTCCATCTGTCTGTGTTTGGTCATTATTGCCTCGGCCTTCTGCTGATATTGCTTCGGGCTTACTTCCTCGGAACCTATCCTACGTGGATTCAGCATGCTTCTGGATGATACTTCCCTGAATCTCTTGGCGAATAGTTGGGAGTCCATCATGTACCTCTGAAGTACTTCTTCACTGGTGTCGTTTCTGAAAACTTCTGGAATTTTTGATATCTCCACTTCATGGCTCAGTTTTGCCATGAATCCGTTCTCGTCGAAGGACAATTCGTGAACTATGACGTTATCCTGAGTGGCGATGCCCGCGAAGAGGTATCCTAGGGCCAGATTGAATGCTCTCCCTCTGCATGTAGTAACTACGTATGTCGGTAGTGGGGCCTCTACTTGCTCGACTAGGATTCTATCATTAGAGGGGACTTGGAAGGTGGTGGCAGAATGCTCATCTAGGAACTGCTTCAACGCCAGAGCGACTGGCCTGTTTAGTCCCAGGGCATTGGTGAGAAGGGGTTCGGAGTCCTCGCCCATCCTGATGCCTATCGAAACGTGACCGAGTAAGTTCAGAACTGCTTGGCTTAACTCATGAGTCCTACTGTTTGCCTCCCCTGTCCATGACGGGATGGTGGGGCGATATCCAGTAGCCGGGGTGACATTTACTCTAGTTCCCCTTATGCTCGCAACCCTGTATGTTGATCCTCCCAGCAGGAAGACGTCGCCATTCCTGAGGCTAGAAACGAATGAGGAAGACAGTTGGCCGACTAGTGTACCGTCCCCAGTGAATACGAGATAGTTGTTGTCCGGTGCTATTGTGCCTATGTTTGTGTAGTAGATCATCTGGGCGAAGCCTCTCTTTCCGAATCTGTCCTCCTCCCAGTCTAGCCACAGTCTTCGCTCTTCGTCGAGCATGTCTAGAACCTCGATGTAGTCCCCTTTGGGGAGCTCGCGATAGGGCCATGAAGATGTGACTAGATCGTATGCGTCATCTATGTCCCATTCCTTGATTATTGTAAGGCCGATTAGGAACTGGGCGAGGACATCAAGGCTATTCTCGGGAAATTTCAGCAGGTCCATCTCGCCCTCGAGTATTGCTGTCTGCAGGGCGACGAGCTCTAGGAGGTCATGTGATGAGGTTGGTAGGAATCTGGCACGGGGCAATCCGTCGACTTGGTGTCCGGCCCTTCCAATTCTCTGCAAGGCGGTTGCAATTGATCCAGGTGAGCCGACTTGGATGACGAGGTCAACAGAACCTATGTCTATCCCCATTTCTAGGCTGGACGATGATACGACACAGCGTAGTAGTCCGTCCTTGAGCTGTCTCTCGACATCGAGCCTGATTGCTTTGTCCATTGAACCATGATGTCCTTCGACCCCTTCCAATCCCGCTATCTTCAGCTTCTGCACGAATGTCTCGGTCATGTTTCTGGTATTCACAAAAACCAGAGTTGTGGTATGTGCCTCCACCAATTCCTTGATTCTGTCGATATTGTGGTCCAGAATCTCTTTCACGGGAGTTGAACTGAATCTGGGGGTCGGGAGTATGATGTCCAGATCCAGTTCTCTATCTCCAGAAATTTTCGCTATCGCGACCTTCTGCTTTTCCTCTTCCCTTTCCCTCGAGTCGCTGGCAACAAGAAATTCGGCAACTGCGTCCAGTGGCTCCATGGTTGCACTGATGCCTATCCTCTGAACCTCGGAAGAAACGACCGAGTCCATCAAGGCCATGCTCAAAGATAGGTGGGTGCCCCTCTTTGTTGGAACCAATGAGTGCATCTCATCGATAATTAGCCACTTCATTTCATCCAATATTGGCCTGAATCTCTTGGAGGCTAGACCAAGCGCGAGTGATTCTGGGGTTGTGATTAGGATATGAGGGGGTTTTCGGAGCATCTTCTCCCTCTCATTCTGAGGGGTGTCGCCGGTTCTCAATCCCACTTTGATTTCCTTTGCCCTACTGGGGAGATAACGCTCCTTAATTTCCTCTAGTGGGCCTATCAGATTCTTCTGAATGTCGTTCGCTAGTGCCTTGATTGGGGAGATGTAGACGCATTGTACCGAGTCCGAAAGTGACCCATCCAGGGACTTCCTGACAAGATCGTCGATTATTGTCAAGAATGCCGTGAGTGTTTTTCCAGAGCCAGTAGGTGAGCAAAGCAGCAAATGTTCCCCCTTCAGAATTCTGGGGATTGCTACCTTCTGGGGCTCAGTGAAGTCTGGGAACTTATCCGTGAACCAGTTCCTAACCGGCTGACTGAGGTTTTCCAGGAGTTCCTCGGTCTCCATCCGGTCTTCTACGTACTCTATTATTGGCATTTTTTCATGCACCTATCGGTTGGCGGGCCTCGTGTACGTACATCAATGTTATCTAATGATGAAAACGTGAATGTTCCCTGTGGGAGATTGTCATTACATGCAGTATGCCCTTCCAATGCAAGAATGCAAGGATGGCTTGAAATCTAGGTGGGCGAGTCGAAGACTCGAATATGACAGATCAAGGCCGGTTGGATCGCCTGACATCCATGATGAGGAGGAGGGGTATTGTCCTCCCCTCGTTCGAGATTTATGGGGGGGTCTCGGGTCTAATTGATTACGGCCCTGTTGGAGCTAGAATAAAGAGGAGGGTGGTTGAATCCTGGGTGGATCACTGGACCAGTCAAGGCGATGTGGTTGAGATCGACTCCCCTTCAATCACGCCGAAGGAGGTGCTTGTCGCCAGTGGCCACGTCGGTGAATTCAATGACCATATGTCTGAGTGCAGATCCTGCGAGGGAGTTTTCAGGAGTGACCACTTAATTGACGAGAAGCATCCAAATCCCGATTCCCTATCTGGATCTGAAATTGATGAGGTCATATCGGGAAATGACGTAACCTGCCCAAATTGTGGCGAGAATGACTGGAGTCCAGCCAGGCCGATGAACCTGATGTTCCCCACAACTATCGGAGCTATGAGGAGTGGTCGGGAAGCATACATGAGACCCGAGACTGCACAGGGCATGTTCATGTTGTATCCATCTCTTTTCAGGCATTTCAAGCAGAAATTACCGTTCGGTGCCTTGCAGACTGGAAGGGGCTACAGAAATGAGATTAGCCCTCGCCAGGGGATGATTAGACTGAGAGAGTTCAACATGGCGGAACTCGAGTATTTCATTGATCCAGAGGACCCCCCAGTTGGTGATTTGAGTAGATGGGGTTCCCCAGTAGAGTTGTTATCTGACCCTGAGGGAGAACATCCAGGAATTCACAATATTACTTTCTCGGACGCTCTGAATAGCGGGATTGTCAGGCACCCGACCGTAGCATGGTTCCTAGCTAGGACATGGGAATTCCTCGTGAATGTCGGAATAGACAGCACGAAGATTAGGTTTAGGCAGCACACTGGTACTGAAATGGCGCATTACGCTTCGGACTGCTGGGATTGCGAAATTTTCGGCGAGTACGGATGGGTGGAATGTGTCGGGATCGCGAATAGAACGTGTCACGACCTAGAGTCCCATGAAGAACACTCAGGAACCAATCTCCTCAGAGGTTGGAGGCAGTACCCCGATCCAGTATTGGTCAAGAGGGATGTTCTATCTCCCAACGGATCCGTAATTGGGCCCATATTCAAGTCCAAGTCATCAGCGGTCTCTGAGGCGCTTTCACAATTGGAGGGCATTCCGGATGAGATGCCTTTTGAATTGGGGCTAGAGGATGGCACCAGTGTACAGATAACTTCTGAAATGGTGAATAGAAGAAACGAGGAAGTTAATGTTCATGGAGAGTGGTTCACCCCCCATGTGGTGGAGCCCGCATTTGGAATTGACAGGATAATCTGGCATATCATCGATCACGCATTCGATGAAAGCGGAAAGGAGGGAGAGGAGTACACAATCCTATCCCTAGATGAGTCGGTGACCCCTTATGACATATCCATACTACCCCTTTTCGACAAGGACGGTATGGATCAAATAGCTCGAAGTATAGCATCGGAAATTAACTCAATTCCCGGAATTAGAGCGGATTTGGATACATCCAGATCAATCGGAAGGAGGTACGCTAGGGCAGATGAAATTGGAGTTCCATGGGCCATTACAGTCGATCACTCCTCACTGGAAGATAATACAGTGACAATTCGCAGGAGGGATGACCAAATGCAGATTCGAGTGCCGATTGACGTAGCCATTGATTCCCTACGCATGGGGACTCTGAACGGATTGTTCTGACGGCCAATCTTCAAGGAGCCTCACCTCCACAAGGAGGTTGATGGACGCGGACGTCGAGGACTGGACCGAGCGTCACAGGCCTACCAGCCTACGTCAAATGGAAGGGAACGACAGTCAGATGAGGTCCATCAGAAGATGGTTGGACCAGTGGGACGGGAGTAGCAAGCCCAAGAAAAGAGGCATACTCCTCTCCGGGCCCCCTGGAGTTGGGAAGACCACACTGGCAAAGGCCGTTGCACAGGAACGAGGATGGATGATAATTGAGCTCAATGCATCGGAAGAGAGGAATGCTGCCGCGATTAGGAAATCGGCCACCAGGGGATCTCAACATGTTTCCCTGGATGCATTCTCTGGCGGCTCCAATAGCGATGGGAGGACCGTCATACTACTAGACGAAGTTGATCATTTGGGAGGCGGTTTCTCAGAAATCTCGGAAGACCGTTTGGAAAGGGTAATTTCTAACGAGGGCGATGGTCCTGTATTGGCAGGAGACTCAGGCGGAAAGGCGGAGCTTATGCGTCTCCTCAGCGTCTCGGAACAACCCGTAATTATGACCTGTAACGACCCCATGAGGCTCTGGGGATCAGGACGCTCGTGGAGAAGGAACAGGGACAGGGTGCTATCATTGTCAGATCTAGTTCACTTCAAGAGGGCTGGAAACATAGACATGAGGAAGATTGCACATAGGGTCCTAGATCACGAGGGATACACCATTGATCCCGGGGCACTTGAGGAGCTCCTATCATCTAATCCAGGAGATCTCCGGGCTTTGGTCAAAGACTTGCAAGCCATCTCAACGGTGAGCGATGGGCATATCTCAATGGAACACGTCAGGGATCTTTCCAATGTTGCCATTAGGGACGTCCAGGTGGATGTCTTCAAGGCGATGCGTGAGGTTTACTCCAGCAAAACGGGGAAGGAGGCGAATACAGTCCTACTGAATAGCGACAAGGACCCCGATCAAATGCTGTCCTGGTTTGCTTGGAACAATCAGTCTGTGTTTGACTCAAAGAGCCTTAGGGAGATTAGCCCAGCCATGGAAATGGCAGATAGGTCTCTAGCCACGAAATTCACTAACAGGGCATTCAGGTCTTGGTACTGGGGATCGACCCTGACTTCCCAATCTGCAGTCTCCCAGAACCCGATAACCTCTGACCCATATCTCGGATATCCGGATTTCCTACGGAGGGGAAGTGAGGCCTGGAGGTCGCAGTCTGTCGTAGAGAAGATGTCGGAGATTATGTCGACCAGCAAGTCCTCGTTCCGAGAGGAGATTTGGCCCATCCTCATGGCGGTCCACGATGAGTCACTCGGTGGCGATCCCGATGACTTCTCTATTGCCGTGAAGCTTGGCCTAGCAGTAGAAGACCACCTATCACTCCATGGAATAACGAAAAGCAGCAGGGATGGCAAGAGGATAGTCAAGTTATTCGAGGAACGGTCCTCTAATGCAGCGGTCATTGATGAAATTGTACTGGATGATGCGGAGCCTCCACCTAGCGAAGAGTCGGGCACACAGTTCACTTTGGACTCGTACTAGTTGCTCCCCCATGTTTTGGGGTGAAGGAGAACAAGGACCGTGAGTAGCTCCAGCCTACCGAGCCACATCAGAAGGCTGGCCACCACCATTGATGGTTCGCTGAGTGCGGCCCATGTGGCTGTGGGCCCGAAGGCGCCCAATGCCGGACCTGTATTGCCTAGAAGGGAGATTGAGATTGAGAGGACATCAGTCATTTCCAACGAAGGTTCGAGAAGTGCGAGAGCTAGCATCGAAGCCGTTACAAGAACCGTCCATGAGCTCAGCATACCCAATACGGTCCAAATCCTCCTATCATCCAGAACTTCGCCGTTCAGCCTTATTGCGACGACCTTCCTTGGTCTGATGATCCTCAGAATCTCCCTCTTTGAAAGTTCGAAAGCGACCCTTATCCTGAGGACCTTGAGCCCGCCACCAGTCGAACCAGCGGACGCCCCTATAATCATCAGTAGCAAGAGGACGAATTGACTGAATACCGGCCACGAAGCGAAATCCGCAGAGGAGTACCCAGTACTGGATATTGAAATGGCCTGGAATGCGGTGTGCCTCATAGTTTCGAGAATCCCTTGCCCCTCGGCCCCAGAACGTAGTAGATTGAAAGACATGGCTAGCCATGCAACGAGAATGATCATGATGTATCCCCTGAACTCTTCATCCTTGAGTGCTTCACGAGAGCGTCCTGCGAGTACCAAGTGGAGCAGGCTGAAATTGATGCATGTAATTAGCATGAAAACCATGACAATTGACTCGATCCTGGCTGAGTCGAATGACATAATGCCACCATCCGATGTACCGAATCCCCCTGACGATAACGTGGTTAGGGAGTAATTCACTGCATCGAATGTGGACATCTCCCCTACGAATTTCAAGAGGGTTATCTCAATAACTGTTAGAGCTATGTAGATTGACCAGAGCCTCCTCGCAGTCCATTGCAAGGAAGGGCCTAGCCTAGAGAGAGTGGGGCCAGTCAACTCGGCCCTAGCGAGGGTCATTCCCCCGCCTAGTGCCTGAGATAGTATCAGCAGTCCCAGCATAATAACTCCCATGCCACCCAGCCACTGTGATACCGAGCGCCAAAGAATGAGGCTCTGGGGCTGAGATCCTATGCATTCGGTTACTGCTTGGCAAAGTGGGCTTGTTGCTGGATCTATCACAGTAGCACCAGTAGTGGTGAATCCCGACATTGACTCAAACCAAGAGTGGATTGCCCCCAATAGGACGTCGGACAATCCGACGCCGGGATCCGACATATCGAATGGCCCGTAGAAAACTCCGCCCAGCCAATATGGCAGTGCCCCTACAACTACCACGGGTATCCATCCTAGTGCGACGCATGCATATGCCTCCCTGTCCCTTAGCCTAGAGGCGGTATCTGCGCCTTTTGCCAGTGAAACCAGTCCTTGACCGACAGCAACGGCGATGATCAGTGGTATTAGGTAAGTCCTAGCAGCAAACTCGTACCCCTCGGTTTCAACCATGTAGCAGCTGTAGGCAGCGACTATCACGAGTGGGAGGGCAACTAGCCTGATAGTCCAACCGAGTACAAACCCGACAACGTCCCAACGCATTTTCAACTCCCGAGAGCTTTCTCTAGCTTCTTCAGGTCCTCCTTGGGAAGCAGAAGGTATATCCTGTCGCCGGCTTTGATCGTCTCAATAGTGGCCGGATCTACGATATTGGTCACTCCGTGTTCATCCACCCTGTCCACCATTGCAACTCGGACGCCTAGCTTGGATTCAATTTTCGGTACTTCTTTATCGACGAAGTTGTGGTCGGACCTAACCTCTGCGGAAATGGATATCACTTCAGGAACTGTGGGGATGACCTGGAATGTGCCGGGTACGTTCATGTGAATCGATTTTAGAATTGAGGTTACTGTAACCTGCCTTCTACTGACTGGTTTGATTGAACCTATCCTCTGCACCGCCTCAACGAGTGCCCTGTCTTTGAGGACGAGTCCGGTCCTTTGCACTCCCTTGTCTTTGGCCCTCATCGAAATGGCGATGTTTAGATTGTCATCATTCAATGCGGCTACGGCGATGTCATGGGTGTCTATTCCAAGTTCTTTCAGCAATTCCTCGTCCTGAGGGTCCCCGTGTATTACGTCTAACCTCTTGCTATTACCAATAGAAGACCCGACAAGTTCGTTCGCAGTGTCTAGATCCGGTTCTATGACCACCACATTGTGCCCTCTTGAGAGGTAGTAGCTAGTTAGCCTCATTCCGAACTGGCTTGCTCCGAATACGGCTATCTGCGCCCTTTCCTTCAGGTCTGGATCTGATTTCCCAACTCCTCTTGTCACTTGCGCGAACTGGTCTGTCGAGTTTGAGACGAAAACCAGTGTATCGCCCGGCTGTATTACCTCGTCGCCATTCGATAGCCTTCCCGAATCCCCGTTTGGGCTAATTGCGTAAACCGATGGCATTCCCCTGAAAATGTCGCCTACCTCGCCTGTCTTTGTTCCTATTAGTGCGGAAGAAGTGGTCACCTCTGTGGCCACTATCCAAGATGAGTCCCCCAAAGGTAGAATCTCATCGATCGAGGGGGCCAGAAGTCCTGCTGCCAGCTGCTCGACTATCTCGTCCGAGGCACAAACGATGTGGTCAGCACGGGACCAATTGTTGATTGGTCCTGCGCCTCTAACTGGATCCTCCATGTTCGGGTTCCTAATCCTGGCTATCGCCTTTAGCCCGCTGGCGTTCCGGTCCCCTATCTGCTCACTGTAGACCTTTTTCGCGAATGAGCATGCTAGGAGGTTGACCATATCGTCATTTGTGGCCATCACTATCATCTCTGCATCGGAAATCCCGGCTCTGAGCAGTGAGTCTCTCGAAAGAACGCTGCCTGTAACAAGTAAACAATCAAGATACTGTGACTCGATGATTGCTGTTGGATCAGTGTCAATGAGCGCCACGCTTCTTTTTTCCTGCCTCAGGGCGGCTGCGACACCACGGCCGACCTCGCCAGCGCCAGCAATGATTACTCTCATCTGTCTTGTTGCCTCGGCGGCACGAATATAATACTGCGCCATCCGTATGTCCGATAATGCATCTATGAGGGGGTACGGTGGCTATTCACTCTCATCGTTTACAGGTGAGCCCCTTGTTCTGGACTCGGATGCCGCCCTGTGCCTCTCGGATTGCCTGGTTGTCCGCCTGAATACCTGCCTTGCCGCTGGAGTGAGTCCGGATGGGAGCCAGTGGTTGTGTGCAGGTGACCAGAAGGCGGCCACTGCAACCAGTGGTGCTATGAGTATGAGGGGCATATACAAGGACAGGACAAGGGACATAGTCAGAAATGCGCGACCCAGCGCCGCTAGCAAGAATGGGGAGAATCTCTTGGATTCGAGGATCATCGATCCTTGGAATGCAGCTGGAATGGCGTGGCCAGTGCATGAAGCGGCTGCTATGGCCAATGCTATCGCCACGGAGATCACTGAGAAGCCGGAGTAATCCGAGTTTGCCAACTCCTCGCCAAATAGCCTCCAAGCAAGGACTGAGGCTTGCATGGCGCCGATCCCTAGGCCTAGGGTCCATCCAAATGGGGGAGATGTGCGCAATGCTACGTTTCTCGGCCTCCCCATTAGGAACATTACCAGAGCGGACTCAGCAAATGCGATGAGCAGCGCGAGTACGCTTGCGGACGCTATGTTTAGCGAGCTCTCGACTATTCCTGCCAGTATCAGCCTGTCAACCGCCGAAGCTAGAATCATCCCGGAGACGATTCCATACAGCAGGTATCTGACTGAGCCTGCTAAATCGAAAAAGCCGGTCATCTTGGCGATTGAGCCCCTCCAGCCAATGAATACGCCTAGCAGGCCAATGGCGAATGCGGCTTGGGTTTGCCAGAGTCCTGCGACCATGTTATGGCATGGCACCCGCCATTTGAGGGCATCTGCCTCAGATAACGTTCAAACCACCCGATGTGAACCCGATAGCATGGCGCTGGACGGGCTGAAGAGGCGTCTGCTTGGCTCCGTTGGCCTTCTGAAGGG
>DAFQ01000001.1:0-8208 GCA_002497985.1 Euryarchaeota archaeon UBA4 | reverse complement strand
ATCGAGGCGGATTTCAACGTTAGGCAGACGAAGGAGCTCACTGAGAGGGTAGAACGCAGAATGATCGAGGAGGAGCCCCGACCAGGGACCAAGCTCGAGACCCACGCAATGAATCTCATCTACACAGAGCTAGTTAGGCTACTTGGGCCTCCAAGGGAAATCAGGCCACATAATCAGACTGTTCTGATGGTAGGGCTATATGGGCAGGGAAAAACCACCACCACAGCCAAGGTCGCGGACTGGTGGAGGCGTAGGCACGGCGTTAGAGTAGCGGTCATCGAGGCCGATACCCACAGACCAGGGGCATTCCAACAACTAACCCAGCTACTGGAGGGGACCTCTGTGGAGGTGTATGGGGAGCCTGACGAGAAGGATGCCTCCAAGATAGTCAAGAATGGCCTGAGGAAAGTCGGTAATGCCGATGTCGTGATAATTGACACGGCTGGAAGGGACAGTCTTGACGGTGAGCTCAGAGATGAGTTGGTGAGTATCGCCGAGACTGCGAATGCGACTGAGCGTTTCCTAGTAATTGATGCACAGGTTGGTCAAGCGGCTGGTCCCGTTGCGGAGACTTTCCACGAACTAGTGGGAGTCACGGGAACCATCGTTACGAAGCTGGATGGCACTGCACGTGGAGGCGGTGCTTTGAGTGCCGTGGCCACCACAGGTGCACCGATAGTTTTCGTGGGAGAGGGCGAGAGAGTACAGGATCTAGAGAAATTCGAATCTGACAGATTTATCTCAAGACTTCTAGGGATGGGGGATATAAAGGGACTAATCGATCTGACTCCAGAGGACTTGGACCAAGAAGAAGCGATGAGGCTCACTCAGAGGATGATGTCAGGTAGATTCACGCTCACGGACATGTACACCCAGATGGAAATGATGGGAAAGATTGGCACCATGGACAGGCTGATGTCTCACCTCCCGGATGGGATGTTTGGAATGGGGAGCATGAGTACCGGACAAAAGAAGCAGATTCAGAAGAATCTGGAAAAATACAGGGTCATCATGGATTCTATGACACAGCACGAGAAGGATGAGCCTCTAGTTCTAAAATCGAGCAGAATCAGGAGAATAGCAAGGGGTTCGGGAGTAACTGAGAAGGAAGTCAAGGAGCTCATAGCCCACTGGAATAGGAGCCGAAAGCAGATGAAGATGATCAAAGGCAACAGGAAATTCAGAAGGGACATGCAATCCATGGTTGACATTGACGACGTCGATTTGCCAATGTAGGTAGTCGCATGAATCGCAGATTTGCAATAATCGGTCATCGTGCCCCATCAAATGGGAAAATTAACCTGAATGACTTGGCTGGTTCCTCCGGGAGGTTGGACGTCCTAGCTAGGGCGGTTAATGCCGCCCTTTTCCTCTCTCACGGAATACGGAAAGACACGGACATAACCCTCCACCTGATGGGAGGGGAAGGTCCCCCTCGAAGGGTTTGGTTCGAAGGTTCGAGATTGCGGGGCGTGCATCCTGACGAGCGTGCCATTGCCGGCCAAGTTGGGAAGGCACTGAAATCCCCTGTTCCCGCGATTGGGAGGATGGTCGAGCTGCACGAAGGCCTCTGGCACTCGGGAGGGGGGATCGGGCAAACCATAGATGAGTGGTCTCGCGAGGGGGTTAGGGCATTTGTCCTAGATGCTAGTGGGGCACCATTTGATCCCGTGGAGCACGATGGCGAGTCCGTCGGTTTCATCCTCTCTGACGATCAGCCCTTCACCGAGTCGGAGATAGTGGCCATGGAGACTTTGGAGAAGGTCTCGCTTGGCGGGACCTGGATTCAGGGCCATTCGTGCATATCCATACTACATCACGCAATGGACTCTTAGAGCCAGTTCGGAAGGCCGTCATCGCCCCCTATTGCAGCATTTCTCAGAGTCTCGTCGGAGGCTCCGAGAGGGTGATTTGAGGGCCAGCTTCCCAGAGGGGTAATTGAGACGTCCCCCTGATTTACCGCGTTGCAGTCAGTCCCGGGGATATCCTCCTCGTCTATCGTTGCCGCTCCTACCTCAAATGCCACTCCAGTGCCCTCCCTGTTGATTGAGTCGGTTGCGCTCCTATACCATCTGGCCCCAAGTTGTACGGTGCTGTAATTGCCATTCCATGTTGCTGGCACATTGATGTTTAGCAGGATGTCGCCGTTGTGGAATGCTGATCTGATGGTTTCCTCGATGCCCTTTCCATCTGGTACTGTCTTGGTCCCGTGAGGCCTTAGGAGATTTGGGAGATCTCTAGGCATCCCTATTGAGCAGGCGTCGATTACCTTGGATATGGCTTCAATTGAGTCTGAGAAGTCATCGTGGTCATAAGTCGCTAGGCTGACTGCGATGGAGGGCATCCCGTACAGGGACGCCTCGCGGGCTGCTGAAACGGTTCCCGAGTGCAGAACGTCGACTGAGAGGTTCGGGCCCCTATTGATCCCTGAAATGCACAACATTGGCTTGATCTCGGGAGCTATTGATCTGACGGCCCTCTCCAAGGCGACGATTACGCAGTCGCACGGGCTCCCATCCAGGGAGAACATCCTGAGTGCCGGTCCCCCTTCCAAGGCGATGTCCTTCGACATGTCATCACGCTCTACGAAGCTCATGTTGCTTTGGAGGGTCAGCTTCATCCCCGTTGCCGACTGCTCACTCGCGGGCGCCAGAACAAATATCGGGTGACCACGTTCGTGTAGTGCCCTGACAAGGGACGTCAGCCCGTCAGACTCAATGCCATCATCATTGGTGATGAGGAGGGGGAGGGGGCGCACAGGCTCGGGAAAGGAGGCTGGTTCATGAATGCACTTCTGGGTCCCGTTCATTCCTGCCTTCTTCCAAGGTCACCATAATCGCCCCGGACAGCATGAGTGGGCCCCCTACTGCTGTCCAAATTCCCAGAGTTAGCTCACCTGTCCATAACCACCCTATCAGTCCGCCGATAACAGGCTCGAATAGCAATGTGATGGAGACGATGATGGGGGGGATCCACCTTAGGATGGTGTTTATTCCGGTATGTCCGCATAGGCCTGGGCCCAGTGAGAGGTAGGCGACCCATGGTATCCATGCGACTTCGCCCCAACCCATGAGGGAGCTCTCGGCGACTGAGCCAGTTAACGAGGTCCCCTCGATACCTATTGACGAGGCGGCGAGAAAAATGCCGGCCAGCAATGTGACAGGGAAGGCGTAAACGAACACGGGGATTCCTCTCTTCGACCTTAGGTGCCTGCCTATGAACAAGTAACCGACTACCGTTACCGCGCCGAAGAAGGCAGCTATGTCGCCCCATAGGGTCACCCCATCGCTGCCGCTGACATCGCCAAGAGTGATTGCTGCCCCCACGAAACCAACGAGGGCGCCTGTGACGTGCCCCCTCCTGGCTACCGTTCCGAGTATTGGCATCAGCGCGACTACCACGAGGGGGTGGCTAGTGACGAAGAGCAGGCTGTGCACCAGACTGGTGTTGTCCAATGACCAAATCCAACTACCGAAGTGGAGAGCTAGGAAAGCGCTGGATGCTAGCATGAGCAGCCAATCGTCCTTAGTCAGGGTTGAGCGTTCCATCCTGTACCACTGGTACACGAATCCGGGCAACAGTACCAATGAGGTGCCCTGCATCCTCCATGATGCCCTGAGCAGTGGCGGTACCTCTCCCATCTGCTGTAGCACGGCTCCAGCACTCGATACAGCGAACAGTGCTATCCCAAGGAGAGCGTATGCGTAAACCGGTGTTGAGTCACTAGAACTCATGTTCAGGCCGCCAGCTCAGCGTCTAGGACTTCATTGGAGGTAGTTCCTCCAGAGCCGCCTTGACCGAGGATCCCTGCCTTTCTGAAAAGGACGTAAATCATAGCTCCTAGAACTGCATTGAGTAATATGAATCCGGAGAACCTCACTATTGGCCAATTGTCCATTGATCCTATCTGCTCGTCCAAGACGGCCAGTATTGCTGCCTCCACGCCATAGAACGCCTCTCCTGTGAATGCCCCTGCGGCGATCATGAACGTCCCTAGGAGCATTAGCGCCCTTCCCCTCTCGGCCGCTTGTGAACCCTCTTCAGCCCTGATTGACTCGACCTTCGGCTGGAGCCTCCTCTTCTCCCACCAGTCTCTGGCTGCACCCCCTATCAGCATGGGGAATGTCGCAGGGGTGGGCAGATACATCCCGAGCCCGAATGAGGTCCCCATCCCCGTGGCCCATTCGACGAAGGCCCCAAGTGCGAAGCCCAGTGCCAGAGCGCCCCAGTCGCCCTGGCCCTCGGCCAGTATTGTGGTGAAGTAGGCGAATGCATTGGCCTGGGGGGCTAGCAAGTCGATAGTCCCGTCAGCAAGGAGCTTGGAGAGGAAGATGGCTACTGCTGCACCCAAGATTGCTCCGGGGACCACCCCCATGATATTGCCCTTGGAAATGTGGTATGGCCTGTTGCCGATATACAGGCTGTTCTTGTAGTCGCCCACTACGGTGCCGCTCATGCTGATGGCGGATCCAAACACGGTGGTGCCGACTAGGGCTATCAATACCGATTCCTCCTTGTCGAGGCCCACATCAACATTGAGGAAAACGAGCAGGAGCATCAGCAAGACGATGAAGGATGTTCCCGAAACCGGCTCTATACCAGTCTCTCCCATCACCCTGACTGCTATGGCCCCAAGAAGGAAGGTCGTCAGAATCAGCACTATCGCGAAGATGGCAGAAGGGAGAGCAGGGAAGCCGCCTATCAGGAATGTCAGTATCATGGCGAAGAAGGAAATCCCCATGAAAACCGGGATGTGCGTGAGTGGCCATTCGTACCACCCCTTGTTCTCGATGAACTCATCCCCCCTCTCCCCAGTGAACGCAGTGGAGATGTCCCCAAATATTGAGACGAAGGTCGGTGCCATCTTGACTAGCCCGAAGATTCCGCCACCGAGGATTGCCCCGATCGCTATGGTCCTGACCACGGAGGAGAATGCCTTCCATTGGACGATGGGGTAGTATGGGTCCGATGCCGCGTCGCCGTATTGTGTGATGTTGACGTACGAACCGATTGCTGGGTCATAGACCGGGACGTCCTGGATCACCACCAGGGGAACGAGGAAGAACCATGCAACCAGTGAGCCGAGATTCACGAGGAACGCCACCCTGAACTTCATGAACCAGCCTATTGCTAGTAGTGTCGGGCTGAGCTCTATTCCAAGGAACGTGTAGGAGAATGGGTTACCTGACTCATATGGCGTTATCCCCCCATAGGGGGCGTGCCCGCCCTCGAGCTTGCTAGGCTGGTGTATCCACCTCTCGGTGTATACTGATGCCAGCCCCCAGTCTCCGCCCGATAGCGTCATTGAAACCCAGTCTGCTATGCTACTTGGAACTCCTGCAAGCTTCTTGCCCCAACGCACCGGGTAGTCGATGACGAACATGAACCCCATCGTCAGAACCGTCCACACTCCCACGGTCTTCAGGGACTCCATGGCGGCATCGGCAGCTCCGGTGCTGACGTCAGATGAGATGTCGAGCATCTTCAGAGTGGCCTCGAATCCCGGCATGGGGAGGGGATCCTCGACCAGCCACACCCTCCTGAATATGATGAAGTACATCACACCCAGGAAGCCTGCGAACATCGAGGCGATGATACCTATGAATGCTAACTGTAGGGTATCGACCGAGCTTATCAGGAAACCGTCGCCCACCTTGTAGTTATCAGAGTAGGCGAGCAGGAATATTGCAGGGAATGTGAATATGAATCCCGTTGATGCGTGGGTCGCCCCCGTAGTCGCACTCGTTGCTATGTTTACTTCCGAGGGAGACCACTTGAGCGCCATGCCAAGTAAGTATGCGACATACCATGCTGCTGATACCGCCAACCCTATCTTGAGTCCTATGTATGCCGTAACACCACTGAATAGTGCGCCGATGAGGACTCCTATGAGGACCTTCCTAGTGTCCCAATGGCTGACCTCGAATGACTCATTGAGGTTCTTCTCCTCCAGATACTGCTCCAAAACCCCCGTGTTGAGGTTGTTGTACATGTCCTCGTCTAGCCATGTCAGAGTGCCCTTCTCTATTGCCTCGAGCCCCGAGGGGGTTACGGGTTGGCGATAGGCCGAACGCTTCACGTCAGACATGGCATTGCCTCGATACGAAAGGCTGGGCCCAATCGCTTATACTTCACTCGCGATTATCGTGAGGGATGGTTGTTTGAAGCTCAGTGGTCACGAGTGACCTTGAATCGGCCCATTGCTTCCATCCACTGAATCTCCCCTCCGGGCTCTAGGTTGAGGTTTGGGTCAGTGGGGAGTATCAGGGTCTCGTATGTCTTGTTGTCCATGGCGTGAACCTCGTTTCCCTGGATGTGAGTCACTATGGCCGACCCCTTCTCAATCAAGGGTACGTGGATCGTGTCCGTCACAGTTCCGACATGGCTCCTCTTCTGCCCTGTGAAGATATCCTCCAGCTCGATTCTGGCCTTTGCCGAACCGTGTTTCCCTGGCTTTGACTTGCTCATCCCCAGTATCTTGTACGCATTCTCCTCTAGAGCGACGTACCTACCAACTTTCAGGGTTCTAATCTCAACGCGTGTCGTGCCCGGCATGCTATCGAACGATGCCTCTCTAGCCGACTTATCAGCATTGCCGGTGAAAGGGTGTGAAATTGGTTTGGCAAGGCTGAACGCAAATGCTGGGGAATGACCCGATCCGAGGGCCCGAGGGCCCCCGAACCGGGGTTTTCGTAACTGGCTAATTGCTCAGTCTTGCTTTCTGCGACCGGCGAATGCTGCACCGATTAGGGCGATAGCCGCGAACAGTGATGGGAATCCTGGAACCGCGTTGGTCCAGCCAAGCTCGGTCTCCGAATCTCCTTCTCCAGCGGAGTCGTCCGTGTTGTCTAGTGCGTCACACAGGCCGTCATTGTCGAAGTCGGAAGGAACTGCACTGCTGTCGAGTGTGTCTGTACCACAATCGACCTCAGTGGAGTCAGTTACTCCGTCGCCGTCGTCGTCGTCGTCAGCGTTGTTGCCTATTCCGTCGCCGTCAGTGTCATCCCACTCTGCTGCGTCGGTCGGGAACTGGTCGTCGACATCTGCGTCGCCGTCGCCGTCGTCGTCCTGATCAGCGTTGTCACCAAGTCCGTCGCCATCTAGGTCAGCGTCCTCACTTGGGTTGTTGGGGAACGCATCGTCAACGTCTGGGGTTCCATCGCCGTCGTCGTCGGTGTCGGCGTTGTTGCCTATTCCGTCTCCGTCCAGGTCAGCGAACTCGCTTGGGTCGTCTGGGAAGACATCGATACCGTCGTTGACTCCATCGCCGTCGTCGTCAGCGTCCGAGTTGTCACCCTGTCCGTCGCCGTCAGAGTCGACTGACTCCGATGGGTCCTCTGGGAACGCGTCATCTACGTCGTCTACGCCGTCGCCGTCGTCGTCGGTGTCGGCGTTGTTGCCTATTCCGTCTCCGTCGTCATCAGCCCACTCTGTTGGGTCGTTGGGGAACGGATCTGCCACGTCTGCCACGTTGTCGCCGTCGTCGTCTGGGTCGGCATTGTCGCCAAGGCCGTCTCCATCGGAGTCAACGCACTCTCCCGCATGGTACGGGAAGGCGTCAACTGCGTCCTCGCATCCGTCGCCGTCGTCGTCGGTGTCGGCGTTGTCGCCAATTCCGTCTCCGTCGAAGTCCGATGTCTCGCTTGCGTCCAATGGGAACGCGTCAAGTCCGTCAGTAACTCCGTCGCCGTCGTCGTCGGTGTCGGCGTTGTTGCCTATTCCGTCTCCGTCGTGGTCGGTGAACTCGCTCGGATCGTATGGGAACGCGTCATCGACGTCCAATGTTCCGTCGTTGTCGTCATCGTCGTCGACTATGTCGCACACGTGATCGCCCTCGAAGTCGTCAGGCATCGAGGTCGCGTTCAGTGGGTCTGAACCGCAGTCCGCCTCTTCGACGTCTGTCCAGCCATCGTTGTCGTCATCATCATCGATCGTGTACGCGGATGCGTCACAAGCGCTGCCGTTGAGCATCGATGCTCCAAGTGAGTCGGCCATGCCGTCACTGTCAGAGTCGAGACCCACGCATGGGTCTAGTGGATCCATGTCTAGGTCGTCAGGCGTACCGTCGTTGTCGTCGTCAAGGTCGTTCTGAGTGATTCCCGTTGGAACTGGGATGTCGACGTCGTCGATCCAGACGGTGTCCTGTCCGCCATCGACCGAGGAGTCCTTCCAGTACACCCATGTGTAGGTGTGCCATCCGCCGGTGGT
>DAFQ01000058.1:2674-3090 GCA_002497985.1 Euryarchaeota archaeon UBA4 | reverse complement strand
GGGCGGCTGAAGGAAATGCCGATGTTGACTGGCCCGGTGGCACTCTGGATTGAGTCGTGTATTCCGTTCCTGTCAGAATCGAGCGATGTCCATGACCACCATGGCCCTGGATTCGCCCAAGTCACCGGAGACTGTTCTGGCACACTGCTGGAAAAACCGATGTTTGCCTCTGGCTCGGCGGGGGGGTCTAGGCTCCCGATGAGTGGCATCACAAGGATGGTGACCAAGAGCAAGCCTGTCCTAGTATTCACCATGGTGTTGCGAATGAAGGGTGTGTCTTCAATTCGACCTATCCAAGTCCCTCGCAATGGCTGAATGTCGTCATTTTGGTGGGGGCACTGGGATTTGAACCCAGATCAGCGGGTATCTTCCGCTTAGCGTGCACCCGGTTTGCGCACGCTCTCGGGTTGCGACGG
>DAFQ01000058.1:0-2377 GCA_002497985.1 Euryarchaeota archaeon UBA4 | reverse complement strand
TGCGCACGCTCTCGGGTTGCGACGGGTCGGTGCTCCAGTTGGTCATCAGATCCATCAGAAAACCCACTCGTCGTCATTCCCGTGCAACTGGAGCCCGCGGTACTACCAGGTTATACTATACCCCCCTAAGGAAGTGATACTCGCTAGGGCCTCACTCTTATGATGCTCACGGTCATTGGGCCATGAAATTCTAAGAGAGGCCGGTTTGCGAGGACAATACAATCAGGCTTACTGCCATCCAGATGCCAAAGACCACTGAAGCGATTCCCCATGCCCTGGGGCGAATTCCCATGCTAATCTGTCCGAGTGACAGAGAAATGGCACCTGGCATGGCTGAAATGGCCCTAGACAATGAAACAGTCAAACCGGCCGATGCCACGAATGCAAGCATCAGGAAAATCGAGAGTAGCAGTCCGAATGTCCCGGATAGGGCGACTGCCCCGACTCCCTGTGGTATCAAGTAGGGAGTACTTATCCATGCGAGCCAAGCGAGCCATAGGCCAAGATAGGCGTCCTTGTTGAATTCCCCTACGCCTCTCCAATGCGCGTATTCTTCGGGAAGTTTGGAATGGACGAATGTGGAAGCGAACTCAATCTCTGCAATCTTCCCCGATGTGAGAATTGCTAGCCCATGGTAAGTCAGCAATATTGAGAGTAATATTTCGACTATCAGCCAAGATGGTGAAATTCCCGTATATGCCAGTAGAGCCACTGGAATCGCCCAAACCGCAAATCCTGATGAAGCGGCGGCGGCAGTCATTATTGAGCCGACAAATGGATTCATTTCATCCCCGGGCTCGTCCTCTCTTCCGGAGGGCAGTGCGAGTATGAATAGGGGCAAGAGAGAGAATGAGAATAACATCGAGAACAAATCTAGGGGGCCATTGCCCGAACCCCTGATTCCGGATTCGACTGCCTGCTTGATCTCCTCGGACGACATAGTCCCAGGGCTCCAAGCTGTGACGAATCCAGCTGGGTCGATGACTATCACGGCATCCGTGGGGCCGCTCGGGAGGCTTGCCCCTATACTTGAGTCGGGCTCATCAAGGAGTATGGGCCATGACTCGTTTATCACGGCCGCATGCTCGTCTATGTTTACTGCCTGCAGATCTTTGCCGGTTGCTATCTGTACGAACTCGACGTCCCTCTCCAATACAATCATCGCAGACTCGAAATCGCCCCTCTGATGCTCTGCATACGGAGAGCCTACTTGGAATAGGCCTATCACTACCCCATCTGAGCCATCGAGTAAATCATCCAAAGAGACTGAGACTTCCTCGCCGCCATGGGATATCAGGACGAAAGAGGGCGCTGCCCCCCTTCCCCCATTGGCCTCAGTATCGATATCGGGAAGTTGGGAAGCGGGGCCCAACGCAGCTATGGCTAGCAACAGTATGACGGCATAGGCGGGCAGAGGCATGGCTGCCTCCCTAATCGAGAAGCCAATCCAGCCGACAATTGAGAGTGGTACGATAATAGCGGCCCAGAAACCATTCAGTAGGGGATCTTTGTCCTCAGGCACCTCAAATCTCAGAACGCCAACTACGTGGCAGGTATCGCCTGGATGCTGGTCAGTTAGGACGAAGCAACCGTCAATCATGTACTTCCCAGGTGTCAATGGCTTCTCGGAAGACCAGACTCTGACTGTCCTATTGGCATCGCCTATCATCACGCTGTGGGGTATCTCGAAATGATCCACTCGCTGGTCCTCATCGCCGTTCCGATGAATCATCTCGTCCCAATCCATTGGGCCCACGATCTCAAGCACCTGCCAGTCGAAATCCCCCTGCCCCCAAGGGGAGAGGGGGGTGAACTGGACTCTTGCCATCCTGTTTGAGTCGATCACCACTTCCAGTGACGGGTCGAGGATATCGCCATCGAGGACTATTCCCGTCCTTGCATCGAAGGAGCCCCACCATAGGACGCCGCTCTGCAGGCAATCGTGTTGGACGTCCACTTTCAGAGAAATCATGTCCCCCGGAGCTAGTGAGACGTTGATGTCTGTCGCCTGGACTGTGAAAAGGTGAGCTAGCAGGAATGACTCCTCCATGGCCATGGAATTGGTGACAGCGTTGGTCAATACTGCTGATGTGCCTAGACTGAGTGATACTGTGAAAGATGTCTCTGCACCTGCAGAACCGGGTAGGACGTTTGAGATCCTGCAACCATCGTTAGAGGACTCCAGGGATGCGAAGAGCTGGACGGTGATATTGCCCTCGAACCTGAGTGCCTCGGACAGTGGTGCTGACTGAATGTCAATCAGGTTCGGAGATAATGAGGAGCTTGTCCTGGTGAACTCCGCCCTTCCCAGAGGCTCGCCTGTCAGGACCGACCAGTTCCTATCCAGGAAGGGGGCCTGCTCCTCGCCCTTCAGGAA
>DAFQ01000033.1 GCA_002497985.1 Euryarchaeota archaeon UBA4 | reverse complement strand
CGCTCTCTTAGCTGAGGCGTCTCGTTGTTTATGTCAGCACCTCCCCCGTGAGCAACGAAGGTATTCCCTGCAAGAGCGAAAACCCCGAGGTCTATGGCGGCCATCTCTGCCTCGCTCGCATCCCCGTATCCGTAAAGTGCTGCTCTTGTCTGAGTCACAGAACCGCCATCAGGGGCGCCCATTCCGGCGACTAGCACAGGACCAAGGTCGCAAGTCAGTGCTATGCATGTTCCAGTGGAGGGGTCAACTGCATCATACATGATGTAGTCGTCGTAGTCTGCGTATGCTGGAGTTCCATCTGTGCTTCCCCCGTTGGCCATCATGTAGGCTCCTGAGAGAACGCCTGCGGGAGCCATGTCCATCGCGTTCTCCTCATCCATGCCCATGTCATTCTCAAGGTTCCAAGCGAAAGCGTCAATCATTCCGGAGATGTCTTCCGCAGCCCAAATACTGGGTGCCCTATTGGATAAGTCGAACTCGATCATCTCAGCCGCGAACATGCCCTTCGCGAAAATCTCCCCGTACTCTATGCCATCTCCCATTCCGCCAATTCTTTGAGTGTTCCAGAGGATGTTGACCTGGGTGATATCTGTGTGCTCGGACATCGATGGCATTCCATTGTGTGTGCAATTCTCGCACCATTCGAAGACATCGTACTCGGAGTATGTCATGGTGCCTGCGTCATAATCGAAGTCGAGGATCTCCCTAGTTGTGGTGACCTCGTATACGAAGGGCCCCATTTTCTCGAAGCAGTCTGTGCCACATACTCCTTCCGTGGCATTCGAGACGTCGGTGTCTAGGTTGTAGGCGTAGTAAACCCTCTCGGCAGTGGAAACATGCCAGTCCTCATCGTAGTCTATGCTCCAGTCCTGATTTCCATCCTCGTCCAATCCATCGTATCCCTCTGCGACCTGGGTCTGAACCCCGCTCTCTATCTGGCCGTCGACGAATCCCGTCACAGCCATTCCTATGTTCACAAGCAGGAGCAGGGCTCCGATTGATATTGCCATGGTTGATTTTCCGCTCATTGTTGTCACTCTCCTACCGGCGCACTCATGTAGAAGACATAAGCATTCCACTTGTTGAAATCTCGCTTTTGCCCGTAATTTCAATCAAATGAATCCGAAACTGTCGAAGGTTTGCGCGAACGTGTAAAGCATGATGGGGACCAGAATAATTCCCATCGCGTGGCTTCTCCTGATTCCTATCCTGGGGGGCATTAGTCCAAGCCCGGTGCCCACAATGAGAACACCTACGCCGACCCAGCCTGTCGACAACCATACGAGGACGCTAACAAATCCAGCAACCGAGAACACCAGAGTTCTCAGTGGGACAATCTCGTGCATCTTCAGCATTCCCTTGCCGACCTCAATCATCACGGGAACGGCAAACAGTCCTGCGGCAATGGTTATGCCCAGTAGCCTCACGAAGTCAGCAGGAGGCTCTACTGCATTCCACCCGTCTATCGGGTACATCATGTTCAATGCCAATGCTGCCCCGCTTCGGGGCCTTCCTACCATGTACAGGAACCCTAGAACCATCACCGTAACCGCGGTGTTAACCGAGGAAAGGACTGCAATTACCTCTAGGTCCTGCTGCTGACTCTGGGTACTGAGGTCCAAGTCAGGGCTGGTCTCGCCAGCTTCCTCGAGAGCAGCTCCAAACAATTCCGCCTCCTCATCGGTTAGGCCGTCCAGATCCGAAGAGTCTGCCGTGACGGGCCTGGGGTTGAACCCCGGTTGGATCCCATGTTCGAAGTCCGCAGGGATGTAGTTTGGGTCTGTCAACCTGCCCCACATGTTTCTGGCGCTCATCACTACGACCGTAGCCTGCGCCGCAGTCATCCCCGGGAGTATTGCCATAACCGATGAAACTACTGCAGAAAGAAATGTAGGCACTGCCAACGGCTTCATGTCAGGCATTTCCCAGTTTGGCTCCTGAGGGGGAATTTCCGAGGTTGTCACATATATGTCAATAAGATTAGCAATCCCGAACAACCCAGCTAGGCCGGGGAATAGAAGAGTCGCGGACGGCATCCCCACGGGGGATCTGCCCGGCAACTCGAAGACCGCCCAACCGTAGAAGCCCGTGAGGAGGAAGAATGCACTGGCAACTAGGATGCCTGCCGTCCTAGAGCTAGGGCCGAGGCTCAAGTCCAGGTTCTCCCACTTCCTCCTGAATCTGAATTTTCCCATCGGCAAGTCGATGTTGATGGGCCTCGGTAGTGGGAACTTCAGGCCGCTGGTTGCGCGTTGCATCCAGTATGGCCAGGGAAGCCTCGTCGTCTCAGTGAGAATCAGGAATATCGAGATTATCAGTAGAAGCCATGGCAGGAAGTCCCTGCTCGATTCATACAGCCCGAGTCCGGGATTCTCCCCGAACATAAGCCTCGCAACAATTAGTAGAGGGATTGACATCAACATGCCCATTTGCGATCCCCTAGCAGAGTAAGCAACGCCCTGTGCTGCTTGACCCGATATCAGCATCCTATGCCCCGGGAGTAGTGCCAGTGCCATGTTGTCATCAGGAGCTCCAACCAGAGCGCTTGGGATGTAGTTGAGGAATGTGTGCACAGTCCCACAGGCCACAATGATTCCCGCCACTGCATCCAGGGGTATCCCTATTCCGACTGCAACAGGGGACAGGCTCAATGCGATTAGAGCCACGTTGTTAACGTGGAACCCGGGAATCAGTCCAGTCAAGCAGCCCAGCCCCACTCCAAAAACGAAGGAGGCTATCAGCCACGCGAAATCGACTACTAACGGATCCATATTGTCACCTACCGAACATCGATACAGAACATAGCAGAACTATCGGTCCCAATTTCTTCCATGCTTAGCCTACCAACCCACTCAACAGGCTCACCTATGGACAGTTGGTCTAGGTACTCAGTTCCATCCCCGAGCAGGCAGATGCGCTCATCCGAGCCCGACCTTGAAATCCATTGGCCGCCATCTTCATCGGCAACGACCTCCCCTGTGATTTGCACTATCTTGCCAAGGTCCCATCTCCATGAGTTGTAACCATCTCCCCAATTCAGCAACGATGCAGGCGGGGCATCTCCAAGTATCCATGACCTGGCTTCCAGTACCACCCTGCCATCAGCTACGGACCAAAGAACAGTGGCATTGAACCTGATTTGCTGGTTCGCCTCTATGAATTCAGAGTGCTCGCCCACGAATTCAATCCTTAGTTTGGTATCTCTGGTGTAGTAGTCCTCCCCATCCCCGACATAGCCCTTGTCGTAGTCGGGTGAGATGGGGTCGGTAATCCAGCCTTGAAACGTGTAATCCCCGCCAATGTAAGAAAACGGATCCGTGGCGACGTCCTTCAGTTCCGTAAACTCGTCCCCGAAATCTCCCGTCTCTCTCCCTGAGGTTGTATTGAAACCCCTGTCGAGACAAACGGCTGCTTCATCTAGGGCCCAAACTAATCTCCCTCCCCAGTCTCCGACTCTACCCTCGAACCCCTGATCCGAAAGATCGCTATCCGAGGGAAGTAGGCATAACCTGTCAGTCGGGGCTGGTCCCTTGACGAACCATTCACCATTGTCCAATCCAACAGTTCCCGAGACGATAACTAATTTCCCCACGTCATAGGTCAATGCATATGCTTCCGCCTCCCAATTAACATATGCGACTTCCCCCTGGTTCAGAACTTCGACCTCACTTGCTTGGACTAACAACCTCCATCTGTACGAGCGTTCATCGAACTGGAGCCACCCCTTCATTCTGACGTGACTTCCAGACTCAACCCACTCTATGACTCTCCCTTCTACCTGGATATACAGTAGGTGATCGGCCCCCCCATATACCTGGTTGTCCATGAGATAGAGTGAGTGGTAAGTCACGTCTGGAGCTAGAGACTCACTCAGCCAGCCATCGATCATAAGGGATGAATTTGCAAAACTATCCGGATTCTGACCGACCTCGACTAGTTTGGTCTCGGTGAACTCAATAGACTCCCCTTGGGCAATAACGGCCCCATAACCATTCGATTGCAGCCATATTCTCCCATTCCATTCCGAAACCTCACCTTCAACTGTAACGACTGTTCCTATTGGGGGGACCTCATTGTTCCAGTCTATGTTCCATCTAATTTTTGCGACCGAGTGCCCTCCGATCTCCTGAACTTGTAGGTCGATCCTATCAGCACCCTCGCCATACGGGTCTCTGACATAACTGGTCAACACCCCCTCAATCTTCACGGTCTCCCTCGGGAAGTTCCGTATCTCATCAATTTCAATCATATCTGGCTCTCTAATCACGGCATAGAAATTCATGGCCGAGACAAGGAGAAGCGACGTGAAGAACATCACCCACAGCTTCGTCATGTCCGGTCAAGGACGGGGGCGACGCTTGATGGTTGTGCGTGACAGAGCAATCCATTGACAATGTCTTCGGCAAGGTTCATGACTTGAATGCGGGCCAGCATGATGCAGGACCCGTAGCTCAGTTGGTTAGAGCGCGCGGCTCATAACCGAGTGGTCATCGGTTCAAATCCG
>DAFQ01000004.1:2911-7415 GCA_002497985.1 Euryarchaeota archaeon UBA4 | reverse complement strand
CTGCGCGAGATTTTCGACGAGGCCGCTGCGAATGCCCCAGCAATCATCTTCATCGATGAGTTGGACAGCATCGCACCCAAGCGTGAGGACGTTAGCGGAGAGGTCGAAAGAAGGGTCGTCGCCCAGTTGCTGACGCTGCTCGATGGGATGCAGGGCAGGGACAACGTTGTCGTGATCGGGGCAACAAACAGACAAGATGCAATTGATCCTGCATTGAGGAGGCCAGGACGATTCGACCGGGAGATAGAGATAGGCGTTCCAGACAAGAATGGCCGTGCAGAGATTATCGGAATTCACACCAGGGGGATGCCAATAAGTGACGATTTCGACTTAGAGTGGCTATTGGACAACACTCACGGTTTCGTAGGAGCGGATGTCTCAGCTCTCGTCAGGGAGTCGGCAATGAAGGCACTAAGGAGGTATCTGCCGGAGATTGATCTTGACGAGGAGCAAATACCCCCTGAGGTGCTTGAGAAGATGGCTGTGATAATGCCGGATTTCAAAATGGCAATCAAAGAAATTGAGCCCAGCGCCCTGAGGGAGATATACCTCGAGGTTCCAGAAGTTTCGTGGGATGAAGTAGGGGGACTTGAGGAGATAAAGGACAGACTCAAAGAAAGCATCGAGTGGCCTCTGACGAAGCCTGAGATGTTCGAGCATTTCGGGATTAACCCACCGAGGGGAATCGTCCTCTTCGGGGCACCTGGCACTGGCAAGACACTACTAGCCAAGGCAATAGCCAATGAGGCAAAGGCCAATTTCATCACTATCAAGGGGCCCGAACTAATTTCGAAGTGGGTCGGCGAATCCGAGAAGGCCGTCAGAGAGGTGTTCAAGAAAGCCAAGCAATCCAGCCCCTCAATCATTTTCCTAGATGAGTTCGAGAGCATCGCAGGAATGCGACGCTCAAGCTCCGGCGATGGCTCAGATGTCATGAATAGAGTCGTAAACCAGCTCCTCAGCAGCATGGATGGAGTTGAGGGAATGGAAGGGGTGATTGTCGTGGCAGCAACTAACAGGCCAGAAATGATCGATCCAGCCCTACTTCGCAGTGGGCGCTTCGAGAGGGTCCTCCATGTCCCTCCCCCGGACCCAGAGGCACTCAAGTCGATACTCAAGATTCACACCGCTGAAATGCCCATAGGGAGATTCTCGATGGATGACATAGCAGCTAAGCTGGAGAATTATACCGGCGCTGATATCGAGGCTGTTTGCAGAGAGGCCGGACTAATCGCCATGAGGGCAGAGAAGAAGACGGTATCAAAGAAGCATTTCGAAGAGGCGGTAGAGAGAGTCAGGCCCACCGTCACTGACGAAATGATGCTATATTACAATCGAATGGAGTCACTGCTAACGAGTGGACTTCAGTCAGTCAGGAGGCAGCCGGACAGCCTCGCTGGGATCGAGTCTGTGTGAGGTGGTAAGTTGCCGACAACCTTCGGTAAGGAGCTCCTGGGCAGGGATGTCATCGATGAGTCCAACGACAAGCTTGGAACGATGGCCGATTTCAGAATTGACATCGACACTGGGGATGTGGTGGCACTCTTGGTCTCAATTGAGCAAGGAATAGATCCTGCATTCCTTCCATGGCCAACCGTGGAAGGGCTCCTTTCTGTACCGGTCGCCGAAGTGGCTAGTATAGGGTCCGCCATACAACTTTCCCGTTGAACTCGTGATGCGGCTGTGTTCATGGCCCCACAACGGTATTAATACGGAGTTAAGGCTCGATGGCCATTCCTATGGAATGGAGGACAGGGGATGGCCGACTTCAACGCTACAATTAGGGGACTTTCGACTCCAAAGTTCAGGAGGGGGGCCTCTATCGCAGCATTCTGGCTCCTCATCGGAATATTGGTTCTCGAGGTACTTCAGACATACCTCGTGGAAGGGGAGACGCAACAGTCTGCATACGGGGATGATTGGAACGATCTTGGTGCATTCAGATCGGAAATAAATAGCATGGGAGTAGAAACTAATGCGCTGGTTTCCAGTCCCCTACTTCTCAGTGAGATAGATCATCCAGAGGAAGCAATATTTGTGGTGTCCGGAGTTGAGAGGGACACTATTTCGCTCCCAAGATTCACTGGGGACGAGAATGTGATCGAGTTCACGGAGGGGGACGGCTATACCACATCAGAGATACTGGCGATCGAGAGTTTCGTTCAGAGGGGAGGGACGGTAATATTGCTCGATGACTTCGGCTACTCCGCACAATTAGCTAGCCAATTTGGATTGGACTACTCTGGCCATAGGCTATACGACGGCCAAGCATACGCCCACGAACTGGACTACAACTTCGTATGGGTCAACACAACATCTGCATTCAACTTCACCACCAATTCAGGGTCTCTTTCCTCCATAAATCCCTGTTTGAAGGACTTGGACAATGACGGGGTCATCGATTTGCTAGATGAGGACCCCCTTGATCCATCCGTTACTACTCAGGGAATAACTTCTGAGATGGCTGGATTGTGTGCCCACAGGTTCGACCAGGCAACTTCAAGCTGGGATTTCACGGAGGGTTACGACATACTGACCAACGGCCCCTCAGCATTTGAGAAGGCTTCTTCTTACAATCCCGTGGAGAACCGCTACGCGATAGGACGCTCAACACTGGATTCATACCTAGACACCAACGATGATGGAAACCTAACTGTGGGATTCGAAGCCGCGGGAATCGAGGATGACGAACAAGGACCATTCGCCGTTTACGTAAGATACTGCCAGGATAGGCTCTGCATCGATTCAGATTCAGGTAGGGTTCACTTTGTCTCAGATGGTTCAATGTTGATCAACTCACTCTACAGCCCTGATTACCTCCCCGATTATTCGGGACTAGTTCCTGATAATGACAATAGGAAATGGGCCTTGGATATCATTGCTGAGGCACTCCTGATTGGCAACTCAAGCACGAAGGCCAGTGAGAACTCAATCGTAATTTTCGATGAGAGCCGCCATCAGCAGTCGAATATCGGGGGGGACACATACAATCTGCTGTACTACCTCCTAATCTACTTCACAAACGACTGGATGGCCATGCTCTTGCTGTTCCTGGGACTTTTCATTGCATTGGAGGCAGTCCTGATCAGGAAAGAGGACCCGGACGATTGGAGGCACGTTTTCAGAATAATTTACTATGGATTCGGAGATGCCCGGAGGTATGAGTATTACCAGAGGCCCGAGAAAATCAGGCAGGTGCTACTTACCAGGGTTAGGAATGTCAATGCTATGTCTAGGGAGGAGTTCGACGCACTTCCAGCTTCCGAACTACAGAAAATGGTAGATGACAACGTCCTGACTGACTTCATCTTCAACGATCGTAGGTACAAGACCGATGAGTTGGTTGGAATCGTAAAGAGAATCAAAGAGTGGGGACGGACAGAGTCCGATTCGGAGGCCTAGAGATGTGGACAAGAAAGGCTGCAATAATGTTCACCAGCGGGATAAGCCTCATCCTAATCGGGATGATGATTTCCAATTTCCAGCTAATGATCGTCGGGCTGACATTCATCTCGTTACTCGCAATCAATGGATGGGTCTCAGGACATTCCGAACTACTGGTCGAAAGAGAAACCTCAGCCACAAACGTGTACAAGGGGGATGACATAGTGGTCTCTCTCACCATCACAAACAAATCCTATCGCAGAACCCAGCAATTGGAACTCTTCGACAATGTGCCGCATGAGATGAAGATGCGCAAAGGAATCAACCAGATGAGGATGAACCTGGGGCCCGGGCAGACGGCAAAACTCCGCTATGTCGTCAGGTGCCCTCTCAGGGGGCACTACACAATCGGCCCGGTCTCTATACGATACAGAAATGCATTCAACCTCTTCGTGAATGAAACAAAGTTGGATGATAGGTCTGATATCACGGTCTTCCCACAGATTAGGGACATCGAGGAAGCGCTCCTCAGGTCAGACGTTCCCAAGATGTACTCGGGCGCCACCACCCTGAAGACGCCGGGCCCAGGAATGGAGTTCTACGCACTCAGAGAGTACCTCCCGGGTGACTCATTCCGGTCAATCAACTGGAAAGCACTAGCTAGAACCGGGGAGATGATGGTAAACGAGAAAACCCGTGATGCTGTAACGGACGTTTTCGTGATTGTAGACACCAGGGACGTCTCTAGGATTGGTACGGTCCTGAAGAACCCACTAGAGATGGGCACGGTGGCCGCAGCTTCTGTGTCCAATTATTTCCTAAAGAGGAGGGATTCTGTATCTCTGGTAACATACGGATCAAGGATGGACTACATCCCACCAGAAACCGGTGACAAGCAGTACTTCAAGATCCTTAGCGGACTGGCTTCAGTCGAGGCAAAGGGGTCAATGCCACTCCAGGCAGTCACTAACGCTCTATCCCCGAGGATGAGCCGCGGATCCCCCGTATTCATCATCAGCAGCCTGGAGGGCGACGGGACAACATTGCCGGCAATTAGGAACCTATCTGGAAAGGGCCACGAGGTGATAGTCCTCTCACCAAGTAGCATTGACCTTGAGAG
>DAFQ01000004.1:0-2529 GCA_002497985.1 Euryarchaeota archaeon UBA4 | reverse complement strand
CGTCTAACGGCAATAGCGGGATATGGCGCCAAGGTGATCGACTGGATGCCAGATGTCGAGCTTTCCCAGGCTCTACTACAGATTAAGTTAGGATAGGTGATTCGGATGGTTTCAAACGAGGTTCCAATGAGAAAGTCACTCAACATCAGCCAGCTTCGCCGACGTTGGCAGATACTCCTCTTGCAGCTAATCTCGACCGCATCGCTCATCTTCCTGATGCAGAGGATGACGAGGCTGTATGGTAGGTGCTCGGACAGTTTTGTTGAATCGTACGGGGACTCATTGTATTGGTGTCCAGCATATGAGCACACTCGGGGGCTCAGGTGGTTTGAGCAGGAAACTGGTTCGCTGGTTCTCCCAGATTTCCTTACGGGGCTAGATCAGACCGGAGAAATGACTGTGGCGGCTCCGCTCGTTCTCTGCTTTGCAATCACCGGAGTCTGGATTTACGCACTAACTCGCGACGAGTCCACAAGAAAGTGGATCAACATAGGGGCAGCAGTGATTTTCTTCGCATGGATGCTTCTGCCATTCCTAATTTCGTGGATCATGGCAATGGACCACCCCCTGAATCACATCGACAACCTCTGGGGTCCACTTCTTTTCGTATTCGAGATTGTTTTCCTGGGAGTGGTTTTTGCTCCCGTACTCGCTGGAATAATGGGCATATGGGGACTCTCGAGAAAGTTCCTAACCTGGACAGTTGGCTACTATCTAACAGTGATAGGGGTGCATGCGATTCTAACTTTCGAGGGCATTACCGAGTCCGTTGACTTAGGGCTAAACCCACTTCCTGCTCAGATAGGGGAGGCTACGATAATGGGAGGATTAGTATCTCCTTTGGCTCTCGACCTAATCGAGGTCGCCATACTCCTGCTATTGTACCTGGAATCTGGGTCAGCGGTAATCTCCCACATGGAGTACGCATCGCTCCTCCCCAAGGACGCGAAGAGGGATCCTGATTTCGTTAGGCAGTTCGATAATGTCGTCAATGGACACCTAGTTCACCTGATCGGGGTCATGACACTCGTAGCCCTCACTACAGCCATAGCACTCGAGTTCGACGACTTCCTGATTTCCACTGTTGGAGCACTGTCGGGCGGACAGTGGTCCGGCCAGGTAAAGGAGTCACTGGAGCTGCAGTTGACCTATGGCAAGGTCATCTCAGCAGGACTCTTCCTAGTCGTTGTCGCAGGAATGAGGTTCGTGCTGCCCTGGCAGAGGGTCACCGGAATTTTCGAGACAGCACTTCTGAGGTTCAGGTCTTCTGAGACATGACTACCTTAGTTTCATCGCCCTGTACATCACCCTGATCAGCAGGTCCGCTACCAGTGGGGTCAATATTGCCGCTGATGCGACCGCCCCGATAAGGGACATCTCCCCCATGTGACCGTCCAGTGCTTCAGAAGCTTCAGGAATCAGAAGAACAGAGCAGACCAAGCACAGAGAGAACACCAAGCGCTCTGGCCAGGGGCTGGAGTATCTGCCCAGTGAATCAGACCTGTTGGGTAGCGCCCCAGCATCCGTCATGTACAGATGTGAACGCCATAATTTATCAAAAAACCGCATATCACTTCTGGAAAATCACTCATTGGGTTCAAGACGACATACTCTCGGCCCCAATCATGGGCGAGGCGATTGTGGTCAACTCCTGCAGTCGATGCAAGTCCCCTGCAATAGTCCATCAGCCTTACAGCGGCCAGCATCTTTGCCCTAGGCACCTTGAGACCTCCATTCGAAAGAGGACCTCAAAGGAGCTCAGAAGGCAGTTGGAACTCCCCCGTGACGCTAGACACGAAGATGGCAGTCCATTTGTCATACTCGCTGCGATCTCCGGGGGAAAGGACTCCGCAGTACTGCTGACAATGCTGAATGACATCATCGGGAACCGTCGTGATGTGAAGATAGTTTCAGGGTGCGTGGATGAGGGCATAGATGGCTACAGGTCCCCCTCATTGGAAATGGCCAGAGAACTTTCCGAGTCCCTTGGAGTAGAGTTCTTCACACTTAGCTACGAAGAAATGGGATTCCAGAGGATGGACGAGGTCGTTAGGAGGATGCCTGCAATGGGTGAGTTGCACGATGAGGCTGACGGCCTGATGCCATGCTCATATTGCGGCGTTTTCAGGAGACAGAGCCTCAATGCCCTAGCCGAGAAAACGAAGGCTGACGTCATGGCTCTGGGACACAATCTAGATGACATGGCCCAATCGATACTGATGAACCTGCAGAAGGGGGAGATCGACAGATCAGTTCGCCTAGCCCCTCACACTTCAACACCCATCGAGGGAATAGTCCCTAGGATTGTCCCCCTAAGATGGGTTCCGGAGCAGGAAATCCATGCTCACGCCATTTCCAAATCCCTCCCTATCCACCACGGAGATTGCCCACACGCACCAGGCGCACAGAGGCAGCAGAGCAGATCCGTGATAGCACAACTAGAGTCCCTTACCCCGGGCGCAAGGCACGGGCTCCTCCATTCCCTCGACCAGATCCGTGAAATACACAGGGACGCCTATCCAAATGCCA
>DAFQ01000031.1 GCA_002497985.1 Euryarchaeota archaeon UBA4 | reverse complement strand
CCTTAATTGGGCTTGTAGGGCACCCTTCAGAACATCCCCCCATGTTCCAATGTACTCTACAGGATCCTCGCGCCCTATAGCATGGAAAGCCAGTATCCTTTCAACGTCGGCTCCGCTGGTTCCGGAAGACCTGCCTTCAGAGTCCGGATTGTATGACGTGTTCGTGTTTCTGAATACGGTGTCAAAGTCCAGTCCTAGTGCCTCACATGATTTCAGAGAGTCTCTGAGTATGGCTTCCTTGTCCGCGTGAATGTATGGTAGCTTCATAGAAATCCTCTGGGCATCCCAGTTTCCCATTTCGAACGAATCAGTGAGTGATTTGTAGAATTCAGGCCTACAATCTGGATATATTGCGTGATCTCCCGAATGGACTCCCAGGCCGATTTCTACGTCAGTATCATCCCTCATTGAGATGCTAAGTGCGTATCCATACAGTATCGATGTGAATATGGCGTTCCTGTTCGGCACAACAGTGGCTCTCATCTGCTCCTCCTCGTAGTGCCCCTCTGGGACATCATAGCCTTCGGAGGTTAGTGCGGAATGGAAGGCTCCCATTGCTGACCTTAGATCGATGACTCTGTGTTCTACGGATATTCCACAGGATGAAAGGTATGCGATGTTGTCTGCCGCCCTTTCCAACTCGAGCCTGTGCTTCTGCCCGTAGTCGTAGGAGATGCAGTTAACAGTGTATCCATCTGATAGTAGGCGTAGCAGTAAGCCAGTGCTATCCATTCCCCCTGAGAATGCCATTACTGCCCTCATTATAGCACCCCCATCCACTTATGGGTTTGCAGGCTGAGTCTCCAACCTGGGTTGTCCTTCACCAACTTCTCAACCATCTGAAAGCTCCTACCGTTCTGCTCCACGGACTCACTATCAATGTAGCATGGCTGAATGAAATGATGAGAAAAACCCTCTTTCAGCTCGTCGTATATTTCCAGGGACTGCCCACAATATACGACCTTCAACTCATCTCCGGATCTCTGTCTGATGGCAACATCTGGGTATACCTGATCCTTTGGGCTCACGCATATCCAGTCGATAACAGGATCTACCTCTATTGTTCCATTAGTTTCAATTGAGAGGTTGATCCCATGCTCCTTCAGTTTGCCACCGATGGTCGCTAGGTCTTGCATTGCGGGCTCACCACCTGTGAAGATCACCCTGTCGCATCCATAAGATAGGACCTCTTCAACGATCGAGTCCAGGCCCCTCTCCTCGTAGACTAGGAAGTCTGTGTCGCACCACTCGCACCTGAGGTTGCAGTTGCCAAACCTCACGAAGACATGGGGGACTCCACTATGGAAGCCCTCGCCCTGTACAGAGTGGAAAATCTCGACGATCGGATACATTACCATACATCTACCCCTTTAGAGGAGGGCTTCGGATCAGTTGCATCAACTCCGAGCGAGCCTCTGCCTTGTCGAAGAAAGCTCCCCTCATAGAACTGGTTGTCATCACAGAATTCTGTTTCTGGACTCCTCTGCACCTCATGCACCCATGCTTCGCCTCGATGATGGCAGCGCACCCCTTCGGCTCTAAGTTAGCCATCAAATCGTCTGTTATTGCCTTGGTTATCCTCTCTTGGTTCTGCAGCCTCTTGGCATGCATGTCGAGTAGTCTGGCTAACTTGCTGATGCCAACGATCCTGTCGACCGGGATATATGCAATGTGAGCTCGTCCTGAGAATGGCTGTAGGTGGTGCTCGCAAGTACTGTGGAACTCAATGTCCCTGAGTAGTACTATGCCATCATATCCCTCAGCATTAAATGTTGAATCAAGTATTTCACTCGAATCCATCGAGTATCCAGAGAAAATCTCGTCGTACGATTTCACGACCCTATTTGGCGTATCACGGAGCCCCTCTCTAAGCTCTCCCTGGGATTCTTCGATGTATCTGACCAGAGTCTCGACGGCGTCCTTGGCATCGTTCATGGTAACCATTCAATCACCCATCCTTCCCCTTCTAGTGTCTATTTCATCAAGTTGGTCTAGCATTTTTCTGCATGCAGTCCTAATTGCATCTGCAACACTGACGAATTTCTTGTGATCGCCTACGTGTTCCTTGAGATCTTCGAGAATCTCGCTTGGCATGTCTAGGCTTACCTTGGGCATGGCCTTTCCGCTTAGATTACAACTATAAGTATTACTAGAGTATTACTGTAGTAATATTATCTATGCTTCTCAATTTTTGCATTGAGATCTGGGAACCTATCATTCAGTGCCTCAGCTTTACCTGACATGGAAGATATCTGTGCCGTAATCTCATCGTCACTTGAGCCATTCGTTATCATGCTGGAAAGGATGCTGAGACCACCCTGGATCATGCCTGCCTCTAGAAATGCATCATTGGATATCTCATCGTCGTCCCTCAGTATGGAAAGCGTATCGGATAGGAATGCTACCTCATCGGAGACCTTTGATGATGAGGGCTTCCCATCTCCCGTCAGGCTCATGATTGAGGTAATCACGAAGCGGCGACCGACCTCCCCCTTTTGATGGTTGTCAATTGTCCTCTACTAACTCCACCAGGACACCACCTGATGATGATGGGTGTACGAAGGCTATCCTATGGCCGCCGGACCCAACAACAGGCTCTCTGTTGACCATCTTGACTCCGTTATTGACGAGAGTTGATATGGCTTCATCTAAATTCCCCACAGAAATTGCTACCTGCTGAACACCGGCTCCCCGATTGCTGATGAAGCGGCCTACGGGACTCTCTTCGGACAATGGCTCTAGAAGTTCAATCCTAGTGTCGCTATCGCAATTTAGATACCTAATTTTCACGCCCTGATCTTCCACGGTATCGTCCATTGTTACGTTGAATCCCAGCATCTCCCAGAATGTCGTAGCATCCGCTATCGAGTCTGTTGCTATTCCAATGTGATCAATCCTTGTCATTTCAAACACCACTCGGTGAAGTCCACGTTCCAAAGACTTCTCTCATTATGCCATTCACCTCTCCTACCGTGGCCTCTGATTTCAATGCGTGAATTAGTGGCTCCATTACGTTTTCACTTCCCATGCACGCCTTCCTGAGAATATCCAATGCTCTGCTGACCTCTTCAGAATCGCGCTCCATCCTTAGTTTCTCCAGTGAGTGGATTTGTCTTGTCACCTCGTTGGGATTCAATACCTGACCCTCGAACTCCTTTTCCATATTGGATTCGTTTGTATTCACTCCAACTACTGAGATACTGCCGTCCTCGACACCCTTCAGATATTTCCACGCACTCTCATGTATCACAGTTTGCTGATACCCGGATTTGATGCACTCCAGAGAGCCCCCCATCCTGTCAATTTCCTGTATCAGAGTTCTTGCAGAATCATAGATATCTGAAGTCATTTCCTCAACAAGATATGATCCACCAAGTGGATCTGGGTGTTCGATGATGCCCGTTTCGTTAGCAATTAGTTGCTGGGTCCTCAGTGCGATTGTGACGGCTTCATCTGTTGGCAGTCCTATTGCCTCATCGAAACTATTGGTGTGGAGCGATTGGGTTCCACCGAGAACTGCAGATAGGGCCTGATAGGAGACTCTCACGATGTTGTTCATTGGTTGCTGTGCTGTTAGTGTGGCTCCGGCAGTCTGAGTATGGAACCTCAGTTGCTTCGATTTGGGGCTTTCAGGTCCAAATTCGCTCTCGACTATGTCATGCCACAACTTTCTAGCTGCTCTGAATTTGGAAACCTCCTCGAGGAAATTATTGTGGCATGCGAAGAAGAACGACATCCTCGGGGCGAAATCATCAATATTCATCCCGCAAGAAATTGCGTTCCTGGCATATTCCAAGGCATTTGACAGTGTGATTGCAACTTCCTCAACTGCTGTGCATCCCGCCTCCCTCATGTGATATCCACTAACTGATATCGTATTCCAACCTGGGGTGTTTTGAGAACACCAGGCCATTAGATCGGTTGTTAGTCTGAGGGATTGATTGGGTGGGAATATGTAAAGTCCTCTGGCAATATATTCCTTCAGTATATCATTCTGAACTGTGCCTCTCAGGGAGCCCCTGTCTATTCCCTTTTCATCGGCAACAGCCACGTATAGGGCTAGTAGAGTTGTTGCCGGTGCGTTGATTGTCATAGATGTCGAGACCTTTGATAAATCAATCCCTTCGAATAGTTCCCTCATGTCCCTGATGGAGTCAATAGTTACTCCAACCTTGCCAACTTCCCCTTCCGATAGTGGATCGTCGGAATCCAATCCTAGTTGCGTGGGGAGGTCGAAAGCTACCGATAGGCCAGTCTGTCCTTTGTTTAGCAACATCTGGAACCTCTCATTCGTGAGGGCAGCGGTAGAGAACCCTGCGTACTGCCTCATTGTCCAGAGCCTGTCAGTGTACATACTAGCGTGAAT
>DAFQ01000030.1:1008-3678 GCA_002497985.1 Euryarchaeota archaeon UBA4 | reverse complement strand
AGGAGAACAATCGTTCCCACACTGATCCCGTAGTGATGGACATCCGCATCATGAAAGTTGACTGAAAGCCAAACGTCATACGAGAGGATTGGAAGGTAGGCAAGCGCAATGTACATGAAATAACGATGCAAATTCTGAACAACCAGAAGACCGGTCTCCCCGCTGTACTCATTCCATGGTTTGGAAACAGCACACCCAGTTGGCTGTTGGAAGAAAGCCCTGTAGTACGCCTTACGATAGTAGTAGCAAGTACCTCTGAAACCAGCAGGGAAAATCAGAATGAACATGGCAGGACTCATCCACCACAGGAACTCCGGGATGGGCCCTCCGAAGGTGCCTTGACCTGGGATGATAAGGGGGCTGAAGAGGGGGCTCAGAACATGGCTTCCGTTGGACTCTATTGCCATAGTCGAATAGCCAGCGCTCCTTCCGAAATCCTCGAAAATCCAGAAATCGGCCTCCATCATTCCTCTCCATGTCGAGTACAGGATCATGATTCCCAGATAGGCGGCCATAGCCGTGGGGCCTTTCCACCAGCCGTCTATCCTGTCGGTCCTTCCGAACCCGCTTCTGAGTGGTAGCTTGACGCTAATTCCACGAGTGCTGAGATACTCGCGATCCCAGTCCGCCATAGTACCCCGGCCCTAAGGGCCGGATGGTTCTCCTTAAGCAATTGCTTTACTCAATATTCCGAATCCTCAAGGTTAAAGCGGACCATCTGCCAGAATCATTTGTGCTAGGAGGGGATATTGAATCATCAATCTGCCTGAAGTGTGGGCACATGCCAGGGGCATGGCTACCGGGATTGCCTTGCTCGATCTGCGGGGAGCCATTCCTTTGAATTAGGCTAGGCCAGCATAATCTGCATCCGCTTCTTCCATTTCAATTTCGGCTACATCCATCTGAGCTAGTTGCAGCTTTCCAGACAGCTCGTCATTAACGGCATGCCAGTATGAGTACGCCTCTATCACCCAAATTCCAGACTCGCGAGTCCCGTTACCGCTGCCCTTGACCCCACCGAAAGGAAGGTGGGCCTCAGCACCAGTCGTTGAGTTGTTGATCCCCGTCATTCCAGCCTTGATGCCAGTTTTGTAGCGGTAGGCCTCTAGGCGATCGTTCGTGTAGATTGCCGACGATAGTCCGTACGGGCTGGCATTAGCGAGATGCAGCGCATGTTCGAAGTCACGCGCTTTGACTACAGTAACTACCGGTCCGAATATCTCCTCATGGAAGCATTCCATGTCCTCGGTTACGTCAGTGTAAACGTGTGGCCACATGTACACTCCATCACTTGCATCACCTTGGAAACCCTCGGGCTTGTTGTCATTCGTTATTCGGCCTTCTCCCCATGCCTTCGTCGCCCCGCTAGCCTCGCACATCTCAATTCCCTTGAGGAAATCAACTGCGTACTTCTCTGAAAGCATGGATCCGTAGAGGACCCCCTCTTCTCGCATCGAGTCCCCGATTATTGTCGACTTTACCTTGGACATCAACTTCTCAACGAACTCGTCATAGATGTCCTCGTGGACAATGAGATTCCCAAGACTTGTGCAGCGTTGCCCCGCAGTTCCGAACCCAGCCCAGTAGGCTCCTTCAATCGCATTCTCCATGTTTGCAGATGGCATAATGACAAGCGGGTTCTTTCCTCCCAGCTCAAGACTGGCGCTTACTAGATTACGCCCGCAGACCTCACCAATCATTTTCCCCACTGCCGTACTGCCAGTGAAAGAAATCTTGTTCACCATTCCTAGATCGACAGCGTCAACCAGATGCTGCCCGGCACCGCTTCCTTTGCCGTGGACCAGGTTGATTACTCCATCCGGCAATCCTGCTTCATGCATTATCCTAGCGAGAGCAAAAGATAGGAGTGGGGAGTCTTGAGGAGATTTCCAAACACACGTATTGCCACACATAATTGCGGGAATCATCTTCCAGAATGGAACCGCTGAGGGGAAATTGCAAGCGTTGATGATGCCACAAACTCCGAGGGCGCGACGATATGTGAAAAGCTCCTTGTCGGGCAACTCGGAGTTGACCGTCTGCCCGTAGAGGCGCCGCCCCTCAGATTGGAAGAATAGGCAAGTGTCTATCGCCTCCTGAATTTCTCCTCCACATTCCTTGAGAGTCTTGCCAATTTCGCGAGCTTGTAGCCGAACAAGGTCCTCCTTGTGCTCCATTAGGAGACGCCCCATGTTGCCGATCACTTGTCCGCGAGTCGGAGCAGGTGTTGCCGACCAAGCGGGAAAAGCAGCCCGAGCCGCCTCCAGCGCCTCGTGTACATCCGCCTCATTCGAGAGAGGGAACTCCCCTAGACAGTCTTCTAGCCAAGCAGGATTGATACTTTCGAAGGTGGATCCTCCACTTGACTGAGCCAACTTTCCAGCGATAATATTGTATCCCCTGATTGAGGGGCTCCCGTTCGGATTCGCTCTGTCGATTGTCTCAAAACCAGTTTCCAGCACATGGGTCATGTGATACGCGAATCAATACCCCGACATGAATGCTACTCATCGAATCCCCATGTTCCGATAACCAATGAGGCCGATTTGACACCTGTTGATTGGTGGGTTTAACAACCCCCGTGACTGAGAGACGTTTGTTAGGAGACGACGCCATGACCGACGACTCATCAGATTCACTCACGCTAAGAGTGGCTAAGGCCATACCAAG
>DAFQ01000030.1:0-629 GCA_002497985.1 Euryarchaeota archaeon UBA4 | reverse complement strand
CCAGGCGACATTATCGAGATATCCGGAGAAAGAAAGACTGCAGCCATAGTCTGGAGGTGCAGACCAGAGGACGCAAATTTGGGCGTGATTAGAGTTGATGGAATTATTCGTAAGAATGCAGGTGTCAGCCTCGGAGACAGAGTAGGCATCTCGAAAGTCGAAACTCAGCCGTGCCAGAGATTGGTCCTGAGTCCGGTCATGGCGAAACAGCAGAAGGTCAGGTTCGGGCCCGGGATAGAGGGTTTCGCACGCAGGGGCCTGAACAAGAGGCCAGTAGTGGCCGGAGACAGGATATTCATACCCGGGATGACATTGTTCGCAGAGGCTCTCCCATTCGCAATAGTTTCTACGAAGCCGAAGGGAATTGTCCAGGTCCTTCCAGACACGGAGATTGTCATCAAGGAGGACCCTGTAGACGAGGAAGAATCGGGAGAGATTCATACTATTTCTTACGAGGACATAGGCGGCCTCGGGGACCAACTTCAGAAAGTCAGGGAGATGATAGAATTACCTCTCAAGCATCCAATACTGTTCACGAGGCTGGGCATAGACCCCCCAAGGGGTGTACTGCTTCATGGCCCTCCGGGTACTGGAAAGACTCTGATTGCAAAAGCCGTCGCTTCTGAGAC
>DAFQ01000015.1:1625-6783 GCA_002497985.1 Euryarchaeota archaeon UBA4 | reverse complement strand
GATGGATCAGGGGGCGGCATTACCACAGGAGAGGGGGGGATTGGCATGGGAGGGGCCTGTTTCCTTCCCCTGGACCTCCTCATCCCCTCATCTTGGGGAATCTCCACAGTTCCCTCCAAAGTGACAGGGTCGGGTTCATCGATCTCTTCATCATCGGATTCCCCCATTTCCACAGTGGGCCTCTGGATAGGGGCTCTACCCGTGAAGATTAGCAGGGATGCGAGTGCGAGGAGGACCGTTGCGCCTGCGATTCTTAGGGGCAAATCAACCTCTCCCTGGAACATCAGGAATAGCCCTGTACCTGCTACAAGAGCGGTCCAATTGATCATGCGGGTGAGCGAGGCCATGTTATCTCCGGGGTTTGAGAGGAGGGGGTGAGACTTCACGTTGACGGGAGAGAAATGAACTCAAGCAACTTTCTCAGGGCCTCTCCCCTATGCGAGATTACCGACTTCTCAGATGCTGTCATCTCTGCACATGTGCGCCCATTGGAGGATCTTGGAATGAAAATTGGATCGTAGCCGAATCCGCCATCTCCCCTTTTCTCCGAACCTATTGAGCCCTCACAGGCCCCTCTGAAAGTATGGGTGATTCCATCGTGGTGGAAAGCGACGACTGCCCTGTATTCCGCATTCCGATTAGTTTTGCCTTCCATCAACCTGAGAATGCCGTCCAATCCCAATTTGTCCTCCACATAGGATGAGTAAGGCCCGGGAAATCCCCCCAAAGAACCTATGAATAGTCCTGCATCCTCAACAATGACTGCCGAATCTGAATCAATTTCCCCTGGAATCATCCCAAGTGCCTGTTCCATCTTGGAAATTGCTACTTCCTCTATTCCCTCAGATTGGGGTTCTGAAAATTCTGGAATTACTCCATTGTGGGCGAATTGAACTACATTGTGACCCAAAGGCCCCAATAGTTCACTTGCCTCGAGGAGTTTTCCTTTGTTCCCTGTAACGAAAAATATTTTCATGTTACTACCCCAGATATCTCACTCTGTTTCGAATCTCATCAAAGCGTCGTATGACTTCAGTGGGGTCGGATATTTCCGAAGCGTTATTTCTGAGTGATGAGTATCCCGATACCACTTCCTCTATGGAGCCGGGATAATCGGAATGGCTGGCTGTTAGGCACTCGTTCAATACTTGTAGATCCTGGCCTAGATTCTCCAACTCTGGCGATATCTTTGCCAATCCGAAGTCGATTAGTGAGACAACCCCCTGTTCATCTACCATGATATTGTGTGAGGTCAGGTCCCCATGGGAAACTCCCAGCTCGTGCATCCTGCGGATTGTTTCTCCGACTCTGTGGAGCATGCCGTCTTTCAACTGCCCTGAGGTCATTACTTCGAACAGTGTAGAGCCGTCTATTTCAGAAATGATGATCAGGGAATCTTGATTATCAATATGGAGTAACGATGGGGAGGGGAAGCTTCTCTTCTGCAAACGGGAGAGGGCCCTTGCCTCCACTGCCATCCTACTTTTTGTCAGTCTTTTATCCAGATGGGGATGCCTGTATCCCTTCGGCTTTCGTAACTTCAGCACCGCTGGATTGCCGAGCCATTCTCCCTTGAAGACAACTGCCTCGGCCCCCTCATGTATCTTATTTTCCAGAGACCAAGGGCTATATTGTGCTCCGGCCATGCCATCGGGAGGCCGCATACCTTGAAAGCGGTTGCACATGACGGAAAAAACGGATGAGTCTGACTCTGCCGACCATACCGCTGCCGAATTCCCAGGTAGATCCGGGTGACTTCTCGGAGGAGGAGATAGAGGCAGAGGCAATTCGTTTGCAAGGGGCCATCCAGCAGCTTCACAGATGGCCGATAGAGGCCTGCCGAACAATCGCCCCTTTGACTCTTGAAATAAATAGGCTGAAGGAAGAGAGGGACGTATTCCTAATCGCCCATTCATACCAAACTCCCGATATCATTTACGGAGTTGCGGATGAGGTCGCCGACTCATACACGTTGTCCAAGGCAGCACGTGATGCCCCTCAAATGACGATATTATTCTCCAGTGTAAGATTCATGGCCGAAACTGCAAAAATTGTGAGTCCGCACAAGACCGTTATTCATCCATCCCCAGAAGCTGGTTGCAGCCTTTCAGATGGAATTACGGCACAGGATGTTAGGGATTTGAAAACTCAATATCCAGGCGTTCCGGTTGCTTGTTACATCAACACCACTGCAGCTGTGAAAGCGGAATGCGATGTCAGCGTGACGAGCAGCAATTACTTACGAATTTGTGAAAGGCTCCCCGGGGATCGTCTGATATTCGTGCCTGATCGATTCATGGGCGCTCATTTGCAGAAGTCACTGGAAGGAAGGAAGGAGGTCATTGTTTTCGATGGGGAATGCGAGGTTCATGCCACATTCACTGGTGAGAAAGTTCGTCACTGGAGGAAGCAGATAGGCGAAGAAGTCTCGGTTCTGGCGCATCCGGAATGCGGTGCCGATGTCCTAGAGGAGGCTGATTTTGTTGGCTCTTCGGAGAAGTTGATCAATGAGGCAGTAAGGCTCGGCTCTCTGAATCGCCCGAATGTTATGCTTATCACTGAATGTGGAACTGCAGAGCGGGTACTTGCAGAAACGGATTCAGAACTCAACTTGTTCGGTGCGTGTGTGATGTGTAGGCACATGAAGGCGACACAGCTGGAAGACATACTGCAGGCACTAAAGGAGCCGCGTGCTGATCAAATTATCGAGATCGACCAGGAAATTATTGCACGTGCACAGAGGAATCTCGAAGAGATGTTCAGGTTGGCAGAGTAGCTATTTCTTCTTTCTCTCTGACTGGTTCTGACTTGCCCAGATGAAGAGCAATGGTATCATCAGTACTGTCGATGTTTGTAGGAGGACGGACGAGTATGGCTCGAAAGTTTCCTCTAGGTCATGCCAGTTTAGCTCTGAATCGCCCTCTGAGTCCGTGACGATCCACCCGATTCCACCCATTAGAACATGGGGGCTTGAATGGCTTCTTTCTTCGTCGAAAGATATCTGTCTGGTCTGATTCAGTGATATTTCATACAGATACACTTGGTTTGTCCCGGGTGAGTCACCAGAGTTCCCAGATGGGTCGAATCTTGGAATCTGTAGGAACGCTACGAATCCGTGATCTACGCTAGGCGATGATGATTCCCAAATAGGGGTCGAGAGGATAGTCTGCTCTCCGGTGATTATGTCAACGAAAACCGTCCTATTTACTGGCCCTACATCCACTACAGCTACGAGCGCCCCACTCCCCATCGCAATATCGACTACAGCCGAGCTACCGTAATCCACTGGAGTTTCTGATGATTCGGAAAGGAACTGGTCGTCTAATTCGCTGGCTCTAACATTCAGTGAAATGGTCTGAATTGTGAGAGGGTTGGAGAAGGAAGAGACTGAAATGGTCGGGGATGATGAGTTGGATTCAACCCATGCAATCGAGTTTCCAGAGACTTCGACCTTGTCAGAGAAGTATTCGATTTGGCTCAATTCTGTGACTACCTGTTCTCCATCCAACACTATTGCCGACTCATTAGTTCACAATGACTACCAGTGGCCCGCCATTACCATCCACCCCAATATCGCAGGTAATGATGGGAAGTTGCTCGTTCCTAGTGAAAACTGGGAAGAATGGGTCCTGAGAGCTGCTTTCCAAGTCATAGAAGTCTATTCTGTGTTCACTAGAGAGAATCAGGTAGGACCCTGATAACTCCACATTTGGCGATTCGCTCCAAACTTCGCCTCCCAGTCTATGGCTGACTTCATCGCTAACATTCCAAGCAGTGATTTCGATATCATCAATCCCATCCAATTCTGGGTCTTCTTCAACCCCGACTAACCAGCCATCTGAGCCCGCTGCGGACTTTGGCCACTCTACTCCCTCAACGGGAAAGTCCTGATGCGTGGCATCCCAGAGTAGAACCGTTCCCGTGGAAGTTAGTAGCAATGCGATGAATAGACTAGTTTGTTTCTTACTTGGCTCCTTGAAAGGCCTGATCAATTCTCTCAAATCAGAGGAGGCGTTTTTTGCAAATGCGGATGGGTCATCGAGAAGGCGTGCGAGCCTCCTGGTGAATATTCTCTCATCTGCTACCCTCCACACACCTGCATGAGTTCTATCCGTGACCTCGACTGCAATAATTGCCACTAACATTCCGCCGAGTATGTCAGCAACCCAGTGAATCCCCAAGTAGACTATTGAGAAGGCAGTGAAGGCGATGAATATAGCGAGAATGGATCTGTATTTGTTCCAGCGACCGTCTTCGTCCCACCTACTCATCGTTAACCAAATGGCGAAGGGGAGGCCGATATGCAAGCTGGGCATCCCGTTTGTGAATGGGTCTATCCTAGTGAACCAGTTGTGGATCTCTGGCGTTAGGTCATACGCTACAGTTTCCATTGCGGGGATATAGTCACCCGTCACTCTGACATTGAAGAATAGGTAGAATGGGATTGCAAGAATGTAAACCCAGAACATGGACAGGGATACCCTGTCAGCCATGTGCCTGTCATCGAAGTATATCGGGTACAGGAATGAGGCGAATGTCGCCGTCATGAATCCCATTACATAGAAGTGCGTTAGAACAAAGTCGAGCAGTGGCGTTCTGAGTCCTTCTTGCACCCATAGCACTATGTCTCCCTCGATAGCGTACACATAGGGAGTCATGTCTAACTGTGTATTTGCCATAAGGATCCTATCTAAGCCATCCAGAAGGTCCTTCCACAGGTATACCGAGAACACTACAATCATGTGTGCCCAGTACCTCCTGAACATGTCGATGAAGCCCTCGGCACTTACTTTCGCGTAAGGTGGTTTGAATATGGGCATCATCGCTATGCTGAGTAGTATAGCCCCTGTAATCCAGGTGATGTAGATGCCACTGCCTACTGCCATTTCCAATACATCCGGGGATAAGGGTCCTCAATGAAGTCGACCCCTGCTGGTTATTTCCAGAATCAGGTAATCTTGACATCTGGGTGTACGCTGTTGCTGAGTTTCTCAAGAATCCCATCTACTACCGAGTCAAATGCAATGGCAGTGGCCCCATCTGGATCAGCGACTATCCTGTGAACACCATCGTCCCCCCCTCTGACGACCCCCGGATCGAAGGGCAAGGCACCGAGGAATGGGACTTCCAAGTCAATTGCAGAAGACTCTCCCCCTCC
>DAFQ01000015.1:0-1241 GCA_002497985.1 Euryarchaeota archaeon UBA4 | reverse complement strand
CCAATAGGAACTCCATTTGGTCCCGTGACTGAGATTTCAGTCCCCGCGGGTGCAGTGCCAGATATCGTATATCCACTCATATTCTCCACGACGCCCAATACTGGGACATTGATTGTCTTGGCGAAGTTAATTGATTTTCTACTATCCAGTAGTGCGACCTCTTGAGGTGTTGTTACTATTACAACTCCATCCAAATTTGGTAGTGTTTGACTTACGGTCAGCGGCTCATCGCCAGTCCCTGGAGGGAAGTCTATGACCAGAGCATCTAATTCGCCCCAAGCCACGTCTCCGATAAACTGCTGAATGGCTCCCAACTTTATCGGGCCCCTCCAGATTACTGGCTTATCTGGATCCTCAATCAGGAAGGCCATTGAAATTACCTTAAGTCCGTTTGGCCCTATTGCTGGAAAAATCTGACCGTCCTCAATGTGAAGTTCGGCGTCCTCAAGTCCTAACATCTTGGGAACATTTGGCCCGGTGATGTCTATGTCCATTAATCCGACCTTCATCCCCCTTTTTGCCAGAGAGAGAGCTAGTCCTGTGGCTACTGTAGTCTTGCCAACCCCTCCTTTGCCGGACAAAACCATGATCTTGTGATTGATGCTCTCATCCATCTTCGACATTCTCATCTTTCTCTGCATCTGCTGATACGCCTGTTCCATCTGCGCCCTCTGATCGGAAGATGGGTTTGGTTGGTCTCCCGTATCCGAAGGGTGATGGCTAACGGGGGAGTCTGCCATGAATCGGGGTAATGGACTGGATACTTCAACCCTACCGGATGTAGGCCTGTATGGATATTGGCTATATTGGTTGATTTCATTAAGGCCCACTCACAGGTAGTGACATGAGGATCCTATTCGTATGTGTTGGAAACACTTGTCGAAGTCAGATGGCTGAGGCACTAGCGAGGCATTTGGGGCATGATCCGTCTTCTGCTGGAACACACCCTGGAAATGAGATAGCTAAGAATGCAGTTTCTGTGGTTGAAGAGCTTGGTATTGAGATGAAAGACCAGTTTCCCAAATCAATAGATAGTATCGACACAAGTAATTTCGACAAGATAGTGAGCATGGGGTGTGGTGTCGAGTGCCCCAACTTGCCAATTGATGAGGACTGGGGCCTAGGTGATCCATTTGGAGAGTCAATTGAGTCATACAGGGAAACAAGGGACTCGATCAGGAGAATGCTCTCTAATCTTCCCAATTAGGTACCGACGCTTAGAAAAGTGATTCGGGTTTCCC
>DAFQ01000027.1 GCA_002497985.1 Euryarchaeota archaeon UBA4 | reverse complement strand
CCCGGGTCGCCGGATCGAAAACCCAGTATGATGGGCCGGACTACACCACGCGAGCTGCGCTCTTGCGAGATGTTTCTACCACATAATCGAATCGGGAATTAGGATTGCCCATCATCCCTATTCATCCAATAGAGATACCCACCATCTTGTTACTGGAATTACAACCATGAGGCCTGCTAGGGACATAAGAGAGAAGTTCATCCAATTTAGAGATTCAATAATCGATTCACCGTATACCCCGAGAAGAAAACCCGGAATTCCAAATCTGATTCCTCTGCCAAAGATTCCGGCCGCTATGAAGACTCGTAGATCCATGCGCCCTGCACCTGCAATCCAAGCAAGGGCCTTGTAGGGGATGGGGGAAACCGCTGCTATGAATATTCCAGCAGCACCATACCTCTCCATCAATATGCTGAGCCTCTTTATGTTTGAATCTGAAACTACCTTCTCCAATAGCCAACCTCCGGCATACATTCCTATTGCGTAGCCACCTATTGCGCCCAGAACACTGGAAAGTACTGCCACAGCGACTACAGCCGCGATGCCCATTCCGGAATCCGCATCCAACACCATGTTCCAAACTAGGGGATCCGGAGGGATGGGCTGTAGTGCGGCCTCAGTGGAGGAAAGTATTGCCAGCCCCAGTAATCCAAGTCCGTCAGCCCAATCTATTGCAGAGTCGATCATCTCCTGCGAGACAATGCTGCTCATGTTTCGTCGTCCGAGGCATTGCTATAATGAGGTAGTGGCTTCAGGATACGAATTTGCCATCATCGACACCCCTGAAAGGGAGGAACGTCAGCGAGGAGCATGGCTGACGAGATGGTTCTTGATACATCGGCGCTAATCGAATGGCCAGTTTCGGAGATTTCTGGTTCCTTTATTGTCCCCTCACAATACTCAGAGTTAGAGAGAATCTCTCCAGAAAGATTGGAGATGATTGACTCAATAGGCGTGATTCAGGCTGTTCCTGGAGGTGAAAGCATGGAGGTTGCCAGGGAAGCTGCAGTAGGAACGGGCGACATGTCGGGGCTCTCCAATGTGGATCTGTCACTTATCGCCCTGGCCCTTGAGAAGTCTGCAGTATTAGTGACCGATGACTACAGAATGCAGAATATCGCTTCACATATCGGCATTGAGTGGCGTTCGATAAAGGAGTCTGGAATTAGCGAAGGTTGGATATGGGAATTACGCTGTGTCGGTTGTAAATCCACACAGCCCTCGCCCAAATTTCCGAATAAGCATCGTGCAGAATTTGGGGACTGCCCGGATTGTGGCTCAGAACTCAAACTCAGGAGAGCATGAATTTACTCGCTCTCGGAAGCAACCTCTTCCGTCATCCCGCCACGATCCATATCTTCCTCGGCAGTGGATGTTGATGCTACCTCCATCATTCCCTGTTGGAATTCGCCCTTTGCCCTACCAACATTTCTAGCTAATTTCGGTATCTTGTCTGCTCCGAAAACCAGTATTCCAAAAATCACGATGATGATTGCTTCAGGTGCTCCCAATGCCATGCCTATCGTGCTGTCGAGCACGATTACTCGGTTCAATGCTTCGGAGTTTCGCCGTCTAACCACCCGAAACAGGAGGGAGGAAAGCTACCTCAGAGGAGTCATGCAGAGGGGAGTTCATGTCCACATCCATCTCCCCATCGACAGCCACCCTCAAGCCGGATAGTAACATGTCCCCGAGTTCGAATCTATTTACTAGCTGTGAGACCGTCGTTCCTGAGTCCAATGAAACAATGATCTCCCTTTGCCCCATAGTTTCGGCGAGTGGTCCGAAAAAAAGCATGCTTACCTTAATCGCTGGACCGCCCCCATGGTAATGCTCGCTCACGGACTCCGGCAGACCAACGTAGAAATCAAGTCATCGCTACAGGACTTAAGTGTGAAATCCCGGACGTAATGATATGGGAGAGGTTGATGCTGTAGTTTTTGACTGTGATGGGGTTCTTACTGACAACGGATCCTCATGGCAGAACATTCACGATTACTTTGGAACGGAAAACAAGGAGATGCTCCATAGATTCCTAGCAGGAGAGGTGACTGACGATGAGTTCATGGCGGATGATATCAGGCTATGGACAGGGGTATGTTCAGAGATTCATCGGGACGAGATTATGCGTGCGTACTCCGGAATAGGGCTTATGCCCGGAGCTAGGGCAGTTGTTGACGCTCTGAAGGAAAGGGGCGTCTACGTTGCTATAGTTTCCGCGGGGGTGGATGTTTTTGTAGGGGCCATTGCAAACATGCTAAGTGTGGATGATTGGGCTGCAAATGGATTTGATTGGGATGACGATGGGAGCCTCATAGGGCCAATGAAAGCCCGAGTTCTTTCTCACGAGAAGAACATCATGGTAGAGAAGCTGTCAAGGATAAATGGAATAGCGCCCAGTGGGATAGTATCCGTGGGCGACTCCAGTACTGACTTGTCGATGATGATTCCCGGATCCTCATTCATTGGTTTCAATCCAGCTAGGGAACTGGCGAGTAAATCATTCAGAGATGCAGGTGTGCCCATCGTGGAGGGGAAGGATCTACGAGGAATTTGGCCGCATATCTTCAATGGGGAAGTTTTTCCAGAGTGATCAAGCAAAGGGAATCGACGCTGTAGCGAAAGTGTGCAAGTTTACGACTGTGAGTATGCATGGCTTTGGCTGGAAACCGAGCATTCTCTGGAAGTCTGTCTGATTCTGCCAGGTCGAACTATGGACCATCGTTGTTCCCTTGTAACTTCCAACAAAGTGACCATGCACATGCCCAGTAACGAAGATATCCGGAATCGTCGAAATTACGAGATTGTCCTCGGGTTCGGGAGAAAGTGGAGTCTTCCCTCCCCAAGATGGTGCTAAATGCCGCCTCTCCAGCATTGCCTGCATTGCCCTCTCGGGTTTAGAATACGAAACTGAACGCAACGTGGCGACGAAATCATCGATGCTCTTTCCATGATAGGAAAGTACCCTTACCCCATTGATGCTGAAATCACAAGGATTTCCTACAAAGGTAGTGTCAGAATAATCCTGCTGGACCTCTGGGTCGAGTGCTGGCTGAGGCTCAGCAGGCCTAACAGCATCATGATTTCCGGGAAGGATGATGACGTCCACCCAATCTGGGATGTCCTCTAACAATCTTGCCAATTCCCCATACTGCTGGAACAAGTCCTTGATGGCCAGATGCCGATCTTGCCCGGGATAAATTCCAACTCCATCTACTCCGTCCCCGCTCAATACGAAATATTTGATTGTTCGAGCCAATGGATCCGTCTTGAACCATTGAATCATCTTCTCCCACTGAGGTCCGAGAAATGTCATACTTCCCACGTGCATATCGGAAAGGAAAGCAGCGGAAATCGCTCTATCTTGCCCTGCACTATTCTTCGAATGCCTGCCCAATGGGGGGAGATGGATATCCTGCACGAAGAAGATTGGGTCCCTTTCCCCAATCAGGAATGAGCCACTAACTCCGATTACATCATCGTTCATGAGTCCGTCCAGAGCAGGGTGGACCTCTGGGGCATCGGAGGGGGGTTTTACGAGGCATGAAATTTGACTAGATTCGTCTTCTATCACGAACATGAGATTCTTGTTCTTTGTCCAACGCATTTCGCTAGCTAACCCGACCATGGTAATTTCATATTCCTTGGTAGAGTGCCTTTGTCTATTTCTCCACGCTTCGGATGTGGAAATTGGCCTCCTTGGCAGTACGTTTGAACTAATCATCATGCTTCTAATTCTTCTCAACCTATCTGTGAAGCATGACTTCATGTCAGACATCCTACCTTCTGTAACGGAGTGCCCGGTAATGTCGAAATGGATCTCAATCTCGGCATCTACATCTCTCGCTTGCATCGGGAAATCTGCTAGATCATAGTACGAAAGGCCGTGCGGTCTAGGCGGTGGTGCCAAGTCAAGTGAACCAGATGGTGCAACGACCCTTCCATGAGAGGAATGGCTCTGAGGATCAGGCAAAGTGGACTGCTCACTCCTGACTGGAATTTGAGTGGCGCCCTGCCCCTCGTGATTTGGGACCAGGGACAGGAGCTCGTCCACAGACCTTGCATCTAGCATCCTGACACCTGATGAGCGCGCGGCCTCAATCAATGGCTGGATATCCCGGATTTCCTGAATTCTTTCCTTGGCTGAAGCAAGAACTAGGATGCCAGCAGAGGCAAGAATTCTCTGCCTCTCGGGCCAATCGTCCGCAGCCATGATTACCATAAGCAGCCGGGACGCTCATGATAATATCGCCAGAATGGTGATTTTGGTAGAGAATTCTACTCGTCCCAATCCGCAAGTGAGGCGAGATCTACCTTTCCAATCTCCTCAGCGACTGTCTTGGAATAATCTTCCACATTCCACTCCAGACTTCCTTCCCACTCCTCGGAGGAAGGATCTAGTTGGGAAGTATCCAATACTGCATCAGGGGAGTCATCATTCAATGCACGCTCGACAATTGCCTCATTTTCCTTGACCCTGTCTAATGCCTCCAACGAGAGTCTGAGTGCGAACGCGACAAAGGACTTCTTGTTGTCCAGTCTGTCATTCTCTCCGAAGTCCATCCTTCTGGAGAGGAAATAGTCGCCAGCAATTACCGCGACATGGACCCTGCCTACCTCTTTGTCCGGAGTTGCTCCCCCTGGTCCTGCAATTCCCGTAATTGATATCGCCACATCGGAACCCGATTGATACTTCGCACCCTGGGCCATTTGAATTGCAACCTCATGAGAAACCGCCCCGGCATCTCCCTCGTCGAATGCCGATTTATCCACGCCCAGCTCGCGCATCTTTGACTCGTTTGAATACGTCACCCATCCCTGGTTGAACCACCCGGAAGCACCTGAAATATCGGTAATCACTGAGGCGAGTAGCCCCCCCGTGCATGACTCCGCTACGGAAATCGTCCATTCCCTCTTGCGAATCCGCCTTGCAACGCGAGAAGCCAGACCAGCGGTCTCTTCGACCACGTCCTTCCGCCCATGCACCACTTCTTGACGTTTTCAGTGAAAGAAAAATGCTAATAATTGGAAAATTGGACGTTTTCGAAGATTGTCATTGGTGGGTCCGGCAGGAATTGAACCTGCGATCTTCGCTTTGTAAGAGCGACGTCATAACCCCTAGACCACGGACCCCTATGTGCCCGGGGGGGCGTTGTGTTCAAATGGACTGCGGCTGAACGTGCCCCCGGGGGGAGTGCGTTGTCGGACATATCTGAACTCTTGGAACGTCTAATTGCGGCTGGAATACCGATGAATCCGGATATTTTACGGGCAATGAGTGAGGTCGATCCCTCTGATTTCACTGAATATTCATTGGAGGACTTCTGGCATGACCGTCCCGTCCCTTTTCTTATTACGGAATCTGGGAGCGCGAAGACGATTTCCGCGCCACACATGGTAGCGACACTATTGCACCATATGGAAATCGCACAAAACCAGCATACCATCATACTCGGTTCAAAGAGCGGGTACATTGCATCCCTAATTGACAAGATTGGGGGCCCTGGCGGTAGCGTCACCGTGATTGAGCCGAATGCGGAGGTAATCGAACACACGGTTGAGTGTCTTGAAAGGGTAGAGATTAACGGCACCATCAGGGTACTTGGTCCCGAATCTCTAGAAGATCCGGGATGGGCCAGGGATGTCAGCAGAGTACTGATAACAGGTGCAGTCAGAGAAATACCGAGTTACCTTGACTTATTGATTGAGGATGGTGGCTTCATCCTAGGGCCATTCGGTGGACACCTGAATCAGAGGCTTCTGAAGAGGGAGTGGCAAGGAGGCTTGTGGATGGATACTGACTTGGGAGGGGTTGTTTTCGGCCCTATTGACATCAACGACTCCGATAAAAGTCCGTTTGACCCGATGATTCTTGCTGAGCATCTCGAGGACATTGTTGAGATGATAGATGGATCTGAGGAACTTGAAGGAGAGGCCATAGTCAGATTAGAAGGACTGATTGACTCGCTGAGAGGGCTACCAGAAGGAATTCCAGAGATAGATGAGGACTCTACCGAGGAGGAGATCCTTGAACACCCCGTCATTGATCTACTGATGTCGGAAATGGAGTGGATGGGTGCGCTCTGGCCAGTAATTGGGGAAATGCTGAGCTTTGATATTGCAAATCCGGGCTCTCCAACTGACAGAGACGGTGGGATGCTTGGGGGGCATGAAGATCTTATCCCATAATTTCTCAAGGACCCGTAACCAATTCTGAGAGCCTCATTTATCCGAAGAAGTGATGTCACCTTAGCCTTCGGAATGCACATGGAACATGCGGATCCATCATTGGGGCCCGATGATTTGTTTGTCCTAGAGGGGCTGCGAAGCAAGGGAGAAGCATGGATAGTCGGAGGATGGGTCCGAGAGTTCATTTCCGGAGGGGGGGAAACTGATCTTGATATTGCGACTACACTTCATCCCGAAGAAGTGAAAGCTATTTTTCCGAGATCCCTGATGGTCGGTGCAAGATTCGGTACCGTAGCCGTGAGGCTTGATGGTGAAAACACAAGTGGAAAAATATGGGAAGTGACTACTCTCAGAAGTGATGGCTCATACGGAGATGGGAGAAGACCGGATAGTGTTGAGTTCGGAACAGAAATCACAGAGGACCTCTCCAGGAGAGACTTCACAATTAATGCCATGGCTCTAGAATTTCCATACAACGAGAACTCACTGATTGATCCATTCAATGGAAGGGAGGACCTGATCGGAGGGGCATTAGTTTCAGTGGGGGACCCCATAGAAAGGATATCGGAGGATGGCCTTAGAATCCTCAGGGCGTTCAGATTCATGAACGGCAGGAAGAATGGAGTACGAGAAATGGGAGATTCCCTAGAGGGTGCTATATCGTCCAGCCTCGAGATGCTGGAAATGGTCTCTAAGGAGAGGATTTGCTCAGAGTTGTCCATCATCCTCTCGGGCGAGTGGACAAATGAAATAGTCTCAAAGATGGAAGAATTAGGTGTTTTGAAGGCAATTTCGGGAAATCTGATGAATAAGTCTGAATGTTCCCTAGGCAGTAATTTGGAAGTTAATCTGGCACTCCTTTGCAGGAAATTTGAGGGCGATGGGGGACAACTAAGGAGTATTCTACGCAAGGAGCTAATGCTGAGTAACTCAATACTGGAAGAGGTGGGTTTCTTGCATGACTGCAAAGAAGAAAGATTGGAAACTGATGCCCCGTACCTCAGGAGGTTTGCTATCGCACTTCCCGAACTGAGGAAGAAGAATACTCTTGACTACCTCGGGACGCTAGGCCAGGATGCCGTCAATTTCTCAAAGGCCCTGGAAGAAGTCGGCGAGCCCAGATATGGTGCTTCTCCAATAGTTGATGGAAATGAGTTGTCAAGAGAAACGGGACTGCCCCCCGGGCCGCGACTAGGGATGCTGAAAGGGTGGCTATACAGGAGGCAAGTTGAGGATGACTTGACGACTTTCGATGAGGTAATCGGTCTACTGGATAATTTCGACTGGGAAAATTCCGAACCCACAGATTGGGAAAGGATGGAGTGGCCCTAGGGCAACTCATTGAGCATCTCAATATATTCGTCCTTATTCAAGTACTGGTCACCATCGAAATCGCTTGATTGAGTCTTAACAATAATGCACCAACCATCCCCATAAGCATCCTCGTTAACCAGGTCTGGGTTGTCCTCAACATGCCCATTTAACTCCGAAATCTCACATGGAAACGGGGCATTAATCAGAATCCTGTCAAATTCGCCATCGTACTTCGTGGTAATGGTGATCATCAGATCGTCCACGCCAACTTGGTCCCCTCCTGAAGCCAGAGTTATGGAATCATCGTCATCATCGTCCCCCGAGAGTCCGGAGTCGCCTGCTATCTCAAACTCCCCTTCGTCTCTAGGCCTAGCAAGAACTACCTGCATCACTTCGCCATATTCTGCCATAACGAACTCACTAAGCCCTACCTTCACACTTGTAGTTCCTTCTTCCTTGTCCTCATCAAGAACTTGGAGCCATAAATGTTCCAGTGTATACAGTCGGTCGTGAGCAATGCTGAACTCCGAGTAGTCGCCATCTGCCATGTGATTCGTCCGGCCGCCCACCGAAATCCGTTTTCAACTATTCGCTCGGCGAGATCTCGTAATTTTCAACGAGAAGTTAACAATGACGGGCCTCTCGGAGCATCAGGGATGTCGATGGATTTCGCTGAAAACGAAGAGCAGAGCATGATTCGAGAGATGGTCAGGGGATTCGCAGAAGAGGTTCTTTCTCCCTCAATCCTTGAAAGGGACAAGGAACAGAGGGCTCCTCTCGGGGAGTGGAAAAAATTCTGCGAATATGGACTCCAGGGGATAACTATTCCAGAGGAATATGGGGGTAGCCCGGTTGATGATATTACTGAGGCCATAATTGTGGAGGAGCTTGCTAGAGTAGATGCATCCTTCTCCGTTATGTTCTGTGTACATGTTGGCCTCTGTTCGAAAACTATAGCACTTCATGGGAATGATGCCCAGAAGAGTGAGTATCTCAGTAGGCTCGCCGGTGATGAGATCGGTGCCTATTCCCTTTCCGAGGCTGGTGCTGGGACGGATGCTGCAGCAATGAGCTGCAAAGCGAAGCTCAGTGACGATGGAAAGCACTACGTCCTGAACGGAGAGAAGATGTGGGTAACGAATGGCAATAGTGCAGATATCTATGTCCTATTCGCAAAGGATGTCGATCACCCTGATTTTGGAGTGAAGAAGCATGGGGGAACCACTGCTTTCATCGTTGAGAAGGATTTCGAAGGCTTCTCTGTGGGAAAAAAGGAGGACAAATTGGGAATTCGCTCATCGGATACTTGCTCATTGCTTCTTGAAGATTGCAAAGTTCCAATTGAGAATGTGCTGAAGGGCCCTGGAGATGGTTTTCCTATAGCCATGAACGCCCTGGATAATTCGAGAATTGGGATTGCCGCCCAGGCACTTGGGATTTCCCAAGGCGCATATGAATCAGCTCTGAATTACGCACACGAGAGGGAGGCTTTCGGAAAGCCGATTGCACTCCACCAGAGTATTGGGAACTATTTGGCCGACATGGCGACTCAGATTGATGCTTCAAGGATGATGGTCTACAGGGCTGCATGGGCGAAAGGGAGGCATTACTCAGAGGGAGCTCCGAGGCATACGAAAGAGGCCAGTATGGCGAAGTTATTTGCCGGCGATACAGCGATGTGGGTAACGGAAAGAGCCGTCCAAGTACTTGGTGGATATGGATATACGACTGACTTCCCGGTTGAAAGATTCTTCAGAGATGCGAAGATAACTCAAATTTACGAAGGAACTCAGGAAGTGCAGAGAATTGTCATCAGTCGTTCGATTGGCTCCGAGTAGCTAGTCGAACCAAGCGTATCTTCGCTGCCCCTCTAGATCGCCATCGGCACCAATTCCCACCAAAGCGAACTCTTCATGGGGAGTCAATACGGAAACCTTCCTGCTTCCCCTGTGGAGGGACTCATATTCTGACTTGTCAATAGGGTGGCGGCCAGATAGCCTGTCAAATAGGCTGAACCTTGAAACTACATCCATCCAACCATCTTGGACGACTCCCTCGAATACCTTGGCCTTAGCACCTGAGCCATATCCGCACAATCCGACCCTCTTGCCAGTCATGTCCACATCATCAAGGTAGTCGCTTTCCATTGTTGACATCAAAGCTAGGAAAATCGAACCTGTGTATTGGTTCCCAATGAGGCTGGATGCCCGCTGAGTTTTCTCAATCCGGCTCTCTGCGAAATCCTTGAATTGTGTAGTCTTAGAAATAAGTCTCCTATACTGATCGTTCGCCTTCTCGAATTCTTCTATTCCCTCGGGAGTGTCTGGATAGTTCTCCGGGAAAGGCTCTGGGCCTATCTCTTCCACGATTTCATCCCACAGGGGAAGATGCCTTCTGTCATGCCTGAAAACATCTGGGAACATCCTTTTTCCCTGGAATGCATAAGGCAAGTGGACAATGATCCTCTTCCACTGTTCAGTGAGAATCTCATCGTTCTCGGGGTCATACCTGCCATCCCTTATCGCCTTCGCTCTAAAATCTATGAAAGCCGTTTTTACTGACTCGGAATAACACCTATTGGAAAACTGGCCATCGAAGACTGGCATATCTTTGTGAATCATCAATTTTTCATTCTCGAAGATTAACTCGTCCTTCTTACTTGATGTCGGGAGTAGCTTCAGAATCTTGTCCGCCAGGCCATCCTTGAGTTTCTCTCCACTTTCCATTGCCAAATCGAGAACATTCTCGATGATTTTTCTAGTTTCCACCTCTCTACGGGGCTTGAAGAAGTCGTGAACGGGCATTGTGGAAACTCCCCAGATATCAGGAATCTCCAGAAGCCTTGGATTGTGCCTGATTAGTATGGCTCCACCTCCAGCTCCCTGCGTGTACTCACCACTGGAACCAAGGTCATACTTTGCATTATCAGCGAATACAACTATTCCAATTCTATCCTCCTCAATTCCACCCCGGGCTACCCAATCTAGTGTATTGTGCATTGCATCAACTGCGCCAATACAAGCGAAGGTCAAGTCTACTACGTCACAATTCCTAAAGCAGTCTCCACCGAATCTAGGAGAGTACCTCTGTTCGAGCATGTCCATGATGTATGTAGCAGTTGGTTTGGCACCGTCCAAAGCTGATTCAGTCCCCAGGTATACCCTGCCGATAGAACTTGGATCTATTCCATTTCTGTCGATGAGCCTTGAAGCAGCATTCGCGCCCATAGTGGCAGTATCCTCGTGAACATCTGGTATCGCCATCGCGGATAGGCCGAGTCCTTTGTTCAATTTACTGAAATCGGCGCCTCTGAAGTCTGCGAAGTCCTTCATGTCGAAATATAGGCGCGGAAAATAGATTGAAATATCGTCTATACCCACCTCTGACATGGTTTCCCTCACTTCCGGCCGGAGAAGTGTGGGTTATGATATCTGCCCCAGAGGAATTTGCTTGAAGTCATTATTGCAATGACCTACTGGGAGCCAGTGATTGAATTAATTGCAGACATCAGCTCTGTTCTGGATGAGAAATGCTCAGAAATGGGGGCAAGGACGTCTAAAAGGCCCTCCGCAACGGCCATTTTGGCATCTAGAGGATGGACTGCTCCTTCTGAAACAGCACTTGAAAATGATTGTAAATCGGTGTATTCAGATGGAACTCCGTATTTTGGATCTGGAGTTACCTTAACTAATCCGAGTCTTGGTAGAATTACATGTTCAACGATCTCGAATATCGCGGAAGAGGAGTTTCCCACTTCTAGAAACGCCTTCTTCATTTTCTTCTTTAGCAAATCGTGATCGTCGTGCAATAGGACGGCGTTGTTGGGATCTGATTTTGACATCTTATGGTCATAAGAGTCCATCCTCCCACCTGGGCCCTTGAGTCCGGAGAGCATAGGGGTGTGGATGCATGTTGCCTTTGTCCAACCATTTCGATCTGCTACTTCCCTCATGTACATGTGGGCCTTTCTTTGATCCATTCCACCGAATGCAATGTCGACCTTCAATTCGAAAATATCGGCAGCCTGGAGGGCCGGATAGTAAAAGGCTGAGAGGTCATGGTCGGAGGAGTCCTCTGCCCTCCCCATAATACTGAATGTCCTCCTAACCCTTGACAGGCTCATATTTTTTGAGCATCTCAGAACTCTCTCCCAGTATTTGCCGGAATCCATTACCTCGGAAGCCCGGATGAATCTAATTTGCCCGGGCCCTTCTCCCTCAGGAGGATTTCCAAGAAGGGTTCTGAAAACTTCAGTCATGTAATCCCCTGCAAGGGATATCTTCTCCATATCTCTTCCAAACTTGTCATTTACCCATGCATGCCAATCAGCCAATAGGACAATTACGTTAACATTTGAATCTAAGAGATTGCGAATTGTGTCGGACAGGATTACCCATCCCAGATGGGCCTTGCCACTTGGCTCTAGTCCGATGTAAGCGACGAGTTGGGCATCCCCCGAATGGGAAGGTGAGCCAGAGAGAACTGATGCGACGTGCTCCACACCGACAACTTCCTCACAACCAGAGAACATATTCTGAACGGTGTCACGGGATTCCTCATCTAGATCATAGAGAGGATCCTGATCATTCATTTTTTCACCTAATTGAACAGCTTGTTTAGCTTCTCGGCGCGCCCAGCCGCCCTCGTGTTGTCGTTTGACTCCAGGGCCTGCTCAATCTCTGCTATAATTGACTCTGCCTCTGAAATCTTGTCTTCGGGCAGGGTATCAGACATCTCAATGAAATGGCGGGTGGCACTAATGGCGGACTTTGCCTTGGATGCCTTCTTAGCCCATTCCTTGGCCTTATCTCCCCTCTGCTTCGAATTGTACCCAGTAGCCTCATCGAGAAATGAAGTCCACCTTTTCCTTGCATCCATGGCTGACTTCATAGCTTCAGGGTCGTCGAAATTGGGCGGGACATTTGTAATATCAATCATCAGAGCGCTTCCCTCATAGCTTCCAATAATTGAGGTCATAATGCCGTGGGAACCTGAGAAGGAGTTTTCGCCTGTACTCTCAACTTGTTCAAAATACCTTGCCGCCAAGGTGGAAAGGCCACCCTCACCGTTCACTTGCTTGACTAATCCCCGTCTGACGTCGAATCGCTCCATGGGTTTGCGCCGAGTGGACCGCTCTTCAATTCTGCCTTTACTTAGACGCCCGAGGACGTCGGTCGAACGGGCTAAACCATAATTCCACCTCGGGACGTCATGGCCCGGGTCACGTGCTTGCTGTTCGCAATGATTTCTGCCGCCATATTGTTGGCTTCTCCTGTTAATGCGGAATCTGCAGTTATGCTTGACGAGATGGATAGTCTATCTTCCACCGATTTGGGACTAAATGGTGCGACGGTTGACCCCTCTGGAAGATGGGTACTAGCATATGGGGAAGAGTCCATACTGAAAATGATGAGTGCCCTAGATCCTTCAATTCAGGTTCCAATGCCGGTTATGGGGGAAGTTTCCCTCTCTGATGCGGACTACCACCCTGGTGGATTAACCGCACTGGTTGTTGGTGAGGATGGAACGGTTCTAAGGTATGCATCTGACGATCATTCTGTGACCGATGCTGCTGGAAATGAGGATTTTGGAGGAGAGTCCCTTACTGCTGTAGCTTGGAATCAAGGGGGATCCTGGGCCTACATTGGTTCGGAGAATGGGTCAATTTGGAGGATGAGGGCATCTAGTGACGGAGGTGCGGAGGCGCAATTGCTAGAAGGACTGGGCACAGGCAGTTCCATCACCGAAATTGAATGCCACAGCGATGTACTATTGTGTGTGGTCGGGACCACCTACGATGGAATAGCGATTATTGACAGGGATCACGCAATACATTGGATTGGGGGTGGCATATACCCCTGGAATGGCCTGGTTTGTCCGTCAACCATGGATGTGTGCGTATTGACATCAGGAAATGCAATTGCGACAGTCGGCCTGGATTCTTCCAGCGCCCCTTCTTCATCGGTTAGCATTAGTGAAATATCTGGAGCGGGGGGGGTTTTCACAGGAATTGAGAGGCAGACGGAGGATAGATCAATGGTGCTCCTTACTCCATTCTCACTTGTTGAGCATGACGCACGGATTAATGCCTCATTTCCTTGGCTGGAAAACTCAGATGTAGTGGAATTCGACTCTACGGTGTCGGGTGAGAGAGTCATGTTCACTTGGGCTACAGACAGGGATAGTGGATGGGTACTTACTGACAGAGGGACGATTCTAAGTTTCCACCCTATCCCAGAAGATTCCTGGGCGGATGGCCTCTTGGGTTTGATAGTCATGATTGCTTTTCCCCTAGTCATCCTTGGTGTCGTGCTTAGCATACCCATGTCTATGTCGCCAAAAATTAGCCACTGGGTCACCATGAAGATTGGTTCAGAAGAGGAGAAGGAGTTCTCAAAGAGGGATTCTAGACGCAGAAGAAGGACAAGGAAGTAGGGTCAAAGGCACTGCCATACCTTGATGAGGTAACTGCCTTCGCGAAGGCATGAGAACATGCCATACGATGCCCTAGACTTCTACGACGTTGATTCACTTTTGACGGAAGAGGAGAGGATGGTCAGGGATATGGTCAGGGACTTCGTTGACAATGAAGTTCTTCCAAAAATCGAGCATGCCTGCAGAGATGGTGTTTTTCCTGACGAGTGGCGCGAGGAACTCGGCAATATGGGGGTTCTCGGTGCCCCTCTCGAGGGATACGGTTGTCCTGGCCTTTCATACGCCGCGTATGGCGTTATTTGCAGGGAGCTTGAGAGGGGGGATAGTGGACTTCGGTCGTTTGCTTCGGTCCAAGGATCTCTAGCGATGTACCCAATATGGGACTTCGGCTCGGAGGATCAAAAGAATCACTACTTGCCAAAAATGGCCAGCGGCGAATGGATTGGCTGCTTCGGCCTAACTGAACCAGATTACGGATCAAATCCTGGAGATATGATAACAAGAGCCGAGGACATGGGCGATCATTATCTTTTGAATGGGGCGAAGATGTGGATTACCAATGGAACGAATGCTCAGGTCGCGGTTGTTTGGGCGAAATTGGATGGAGTCATCAGGGGCTTCATTGTCGAGAAGGACGATGAAGGGTTCTCTGCGCCTGAGATGAAAGGGAAGCATTCTCTGAAGGCATCAGTGACCAGTGAGCTCGTTTTCCAAGATTGCAAGATCCCGAAGGACCGTATCCTTCCAGGCGTAAAGGGACTTAGAGGGCCATTTTCCTGTCTTAATAATGCCAGATATGGCATTTCATGGGGGGCGATAGGAGCGGCACAGGCCTGCTTTGATTCTGCTAGGGAATATGCTCTGAGCAGGATACAATTCGAACATCCAATTGCTTCATACCAATTAGTCCAGAACAAACTCTCGTGGATGCTTAGGGAAATTACAAAGGCTCAACTCCTTGCTTTTCACCTTTCACAGAAGAAAGATGCCGGCACATGGATTCCTGAGCACATCTCCCTTGCAAAGATGAACAATGTGGACATAGCCCTAGAGATTGCTCGTGTTGCTAGGGACATCCATGGGGCCAATGGCATCCTAGACGAGTATCCGGTAATGAGACATATGGCCAATCTGGAGTCGGTAAAGACCTATGAGGGCACGCATGACATTCACAATCTCATTCTTGGAAGGCACATTACTGGCATTCAGGCATTCACACGCAGCATAGAATAGTCGATATCGTCGCCCTAGTTGCTACGGGTGAATCTTGATAGAGGGGGCACTTCTCGTCGAGTCCGCAGGGATATCATGACAATAGCAGTTCTACTAAAGCAAGTTCCAGATACAACTGCAAGAATTACCGTCTCCGGAGGGATGGTCGACGAGGCCGCAGTCGGAAAGTGGTCGATGAGCCCTTACGATGAATATGCCCTTGAGTATGCACTCCAATTGAAGGAGTCAGGGGGAGATGATTTGATTGCGATCACATGTGGTCCCGCTCGAGCCTCGAAAATATTGACTGACGCTGCGGCTGTTGGTGCAGATTCGCTAGTCCACGTTCTCACAGAGGACTCCGGGATGGATAGCTCCAATGTGCAGAGCCTCCTTGCAGCGGCTATTCGTCACGTTGGAGCGGATGTGGTCCTTTGTGGCAAGCAGGCCGCAGATACAAATGCGGGATCAACTGGCCCTGGAGTGGCCAGCATTCTCGGTTTCACGTGCGTTGGAATGGTTTCTGAAGTTTCAACGGACGCAGATGGCTTCTTGGCGATGAGGATGAGTCCCTCTGGAAATGAGAAGGTCTCCGTTTCCAAGCCGTGCCTATTCGCGTTTGACAAGGCGTCAATGGAAATGAGGCGTCCGAACGTACGAGGAATTATGATGGCAAAGAAGAAGGCTGTTGAGTCACTAACGCCAACCGACCTTGGGGTTTCTCTAATTGATTCCAGAGTCTCCCTTGAGTCTCACTCTGCGCCGGCTGAGAAACCCCCCGGACAGAAGTTCGAGGGCGCATCATCCGTTCCAACGGTCGTTTCCAAATTACGCGATGAGGCCAATGTGATTTGAGGTGAAAATATGGAAGTAACGATAATTGCTGAAACTACTGGAGACTCACTTCATCCCGTCACTGCACAGCTAGTTGGTGCTGCCTGTTCAATGGACGGGACGCCGACCGTAATCTGCCCGGGCGGAATTGGAGCTGAAGAGGCGTCATCAATTTCTGGTGTGAATAAGGTGATTTCTGCAGAGGGCGATTGCTTCGACTCATTCGACAGCGGAGCATGGGCGAATGCGATTTCCCCCCTGTGTGAAGGAGTTGTGATGTCGTCTTCATCGGCTCATGGAAGGGAAGTTCTGGCCCAGGTAGCCGCAATCAGGCAGATACCAGTGATACAAGATGCGACTGGACTGGGGGGCGGAATTAGGGTTACGAGGCCAATATACTCGGGAAAGGCGATTGAGACATCAGTAGTTTCCCCACCCTGTGCCATATCAGTCAGGCAGAATTCTTTTGAGTCTCCAGGTAACGAGGGAAGCGCTGAGATTTCAACGGTTAACAACAGCTCGGATGTTGGAGTTTCTGTTCGTGAAGCATTGGCCAAAGCGAATGAGAAGCTAGACGTTTCGGAGGCCGACATTATCATCTCAGGAGGAAGGGGGATGGGAGATCCATCGAACTTCTCCCACCTCTATGAAATAGCTGACGTAGTGGGTGCTGCAGTTGGAGCTAGCCGTGCAGCTGTGGACACATGGGACGAGATACCTCATGGGATGCAGGTAGGACAGACTGGCAAGACTGTCAATCCCAGCCTTTACATCGCGGTTGGGATAAGTGGGGCGATTCAACACCTAGCAGGAATGCGCTCTAGCAAGTACATAGTGGCAATAAATAAGGATCCTGATGCACCTATATTCGGAGTGGCTGACTATGGGATTGTGTCAACCTGGGAAGAAGCCCTTCCCGTTCTGAAAGATGAGCTAGCGAAGCTCTGATCACCTTACTTGTATTGTGATGTTTGCCTTGGCCGTGGCCCCCCCGTTGTCGGTGACTGTCAGAGAGAAGTTGTGGACTCCCTCAGAGAGTCTGACTCGGATTTGGGGGGACTCTCCGATTTCATTGCCCCTCCCATCAGACCATGACCACTTGGAAATAACTCCGTCTGGATCGTATGATCTAGCACCGTCTAGTAGAATAGTTGCCTTTCCCTCCTCGTCCGAATTTACAGTTCGGTCTTCTCCAGCGTCAGCCACTGGAGGTATGTTGAGTGATTTTGCTGACTCGAGTAATTCCACCAAAGCATCTCCATCTTCCAATTTGTCATTGAGTTGAATCTCAATTTCCTCGTTCAGGGTATCCATTAGGGCATCCTCTCCAATGTTAGAATCCTGTCTATTGGAGGCTCTTTCTAGCTCGTCTGCGGACAAGCTCCCGGAGAACTCGGATTCTTGATGTCGAAATTCACCGGAGGTCATCGCTATCGATGAATCTCCCAATATGGGGGAGTCCGGATCAATGAAGAATATTGGAGATGGGCCTCTTGACTTCCTATCGTCACCAATTACAGCCACTAGACCATTTTCAAGCTCCACGAAACCTTCTACGATGCCTTGATGCTCAAATTTCCATGATATCCTTCCTTCTGGCGAAATACGCGAAATATCAAACCAGAAAGAAACCAGAAAGTCGTCCTTCCACTTGGCTATCTTGCTAATATTGTAGTTTAGTTGAGAAATCTCCCTAAACCCATCAACACCAATTTCCAGCTTCGCCATCCGACCGTCAAAGCATCCCACCATTACCCCTGCCTCCGTACAACAGAGTGATGTTGCCATAGATGGCATCTCAGAGGAATTAATCAGTCCAACTGTGGAATTCCAGCACTCTATCCTGTTTTCTGGTCGGTCATCGAGGGCCATGCCAAGAGAATTTCTCCCGGCCACGAGAGTTCCGTCAATTCTAAATTCCAAACATGAAATTTTCTCAACGTCATCTTCTGCAGGAGGCGAGTCATGCAGTAAACTAAGATCTTCGTCTAGGATAAGTAACCGTCCATCGACCAATCCAACTCCAATGAGACCCACTTCCTCTGACGATGCAATCAGGTCAACTGGCCCTGTATGTCTACGTTTCAATAGCTCCCCTGTTGAGGAAATTAACAATAGGTCGCCCGAACCATCAACAGCAATAACGCCCTTATTTGTTAGTTGAATTATTTCGCAGCCTGCCCCCATAAAAAACTCCCACGAATCATCACCGAATGAGAACAGCCCACTGGTGCTGGATGCAACGACGATGTTTCCATCTAATGGAGTCAAACCGATTACTGGACCGTCTACGGATTTCTCATCCACCACTTCGCCTGATGAGTCAATAAAGGTGACCTTTCCAGAATGGAATCCGACGCATAATATCGAGTCATCGAGTGAGCACCAGCACTTGGGATATTCATTGGTTCTGACTGATTGAGTGGGCTCAATCGTCGGCTCCATATATCCGTGAGGAGATTATATGACTTCATCTTGGCGAATAGAAGTTCATACGGGGGCCCGGTTCTTGACGGAGTCATTCCTCAAGCCTTCAATTCTTTCCAGGTACTCTTCTGTTATCCCCCCAGTCACATATACGCCATCGAAGCAGGAGCAATCAAAGTTTGCAGGACCTTCCCTGCCATCTCCAAGGCATGCCTCCACTAGATCATCTAAATCCTGATAGACGAGCCAGTCTGAACCTATTGCATCGCGTATTTCTTCCACGGAACGATTGTGCGCCACATACTCAGATTTGGCTGGCATATCTATCCCATACACATTTGGATGGACTATTGGGGGTGAGCAAGATGCAAAATATACCTTTGACGCACCCGCATCCCTTGCCATGTCTACTATCCTTCTGGAAGTGTTTCCCCTGACAATGCTGTCATCCACAATCAGGATGGTCTTCCCCGAGAACTCTTCCTCTATGCTATTCAGTTTCTTCCTCACTGAATCCTTCCTGATTGTCTGCCCTGGCATGATAAATGTCCTTCCAATGTACCTGTTCTTGACAAACCCCTCTCGATAGGGTACACCCAATTCTCTTGCCAAGTCCAGAGCAGCGATTCTCCCACTATCGGGCACTGGAATCACAGCATCTATGCCATGGTCAGGAAACTGTGTTGTTATCTTTCTCGCTAGTGAAGCGCCCATCCTCAACCTAGAGGAATGGACTGATATGCCATCCAAAACTGAGTCAGGCCTAGCGAAATATACGTGTTCGAATATACATGGATGGTGATCTACTTCTGAAGAGCATACCTTTCTAGAAATCTCGCCATTCATCCTAACTATCACTGCCTCGCCGGGGGAAACATCGCCATCATGGTTGAATCCCAAGGTCTTGCAGACGACGCTTTCCGAAGCCACGACCCTCTCAGTGAAACCATCAACGACATTGCTGCCGATACACAGGGGCCTAATCCCATTAGGATCCCTGAATGCGACCATTCCCCAACCAGTGATCAACGTCACTACGCTATAACTTCCCTCAGCCCTTAGGTGGACTCTCTCGACGGCCCTGAAGATGTCGTCTTCGGAAAGTGAATCCAGACCGCCTGGATTCCCATTTAGGGATCTCTGAATCTCTGCTGCAAACAGATTCAGCAATGCCTCGGAATCTGAACTTGTGTTAATCCTGCGGTGATCGTATTCCAGAAGGCCGGAAATAATATCCTGGGTATTATTCAAGTTCCCATTGTGTGCAAGACTGACTCCGAAGGGAGTATTTGTGTAGAATGGCTGTGCCTCAGAAACGGAGCTTGAGCCGGCAGTTGGATATCTAACATGGCCAATCCCCATAGAGCCGCGGAGTGTCTCTGAGTGCTTGGGGCGGAAAACGTCACGAACCAATCCATTTGCCCTGCGATGGCAGATGTTGTTGGAATCACTTGTCACTATCCCTGCCGCGTCTTGGCCCCTGTGCTGTAGGACTAGAAGTCCGTCATACAGGGATTGCGCGGCTTGAGAATCGGGGTGACCGACAATTCCGACGATCCCGCACATCGTCTACCGGATGCCGCTCCGGCACTAGGGACTTAGCACTTTCCGGGAGCGGGCTCACTTGCTACCCATGGAGCGATTGCGCTTACTCCACCTGTATTTCCGCAACTTCGCGGTCTGCCCGTATCCACAACTGGAGCAAATTGACTTGGTCTTGTGGAATGAATGTCTGCCGCATCTCCTGCATCTGATGTGGGTGGACTTCTGCCTCTTACCCATGCTTGGAGTACCCTTGGACATGCTAACCACCCGTTAAGACAGCGCGGCGACCGACCGGGGTGTTATCAGCGTTCCCCTATCCTGCAAGCATTGCCTCGGGCAATTCACGAGAGCTGGTTTCCAGGATTATTGGGGCCTAGCTGAAATCCTCAGCATCATCAGCGTGACTAAGGCGAAAACTGCAGGTAGGGTTGCCAGCAGGCCATTGATCGCCAGAGACGTTGCCTGCCTCATTGCGGTAAGGGCTGTATCGCCCTCAGGGCTAGCAATCAAAGACAGGTATAGCCCGGAGCCTAGAATTAGTAGCGAGGAGGCGATCAGAGGGATCGTTTTGTGATAGGGATGGTACGCAGCTTTGATGTTAATCAGAACCAGTAAGGACCCGAGCATCAATGAGCCGGAGAACGTTAGCAGAAATTCCACCATTTCAGTCCTCCCTGTCTCCCAAGTGCCTATTCAGGACATTAGCCACATATGTCTTCTCAATCTCTGAAAGAGGTGGTATCGTTTCATTACTCCTGGGGAGCGTTTCCACCAGTCTAATGATGAAAATGTGTGCAATGAAAACTACGATGAGTCCGGCAATTGTTATGGCGCTCGATACAACATCGGGACCAGGAAGATCATAGTTAGTGAGAAGAACATACCAAGAAAAAAGTAGTATCACCCACCCGATGGCAAGAGTCGTTGGCCGAGTCACATTGTAGATTGGGGAACCCCTCGCAACAATGTAACAACCAAACAATCCGGGTAATGCCCAGTAAAGTGTCTGCCTCATTGTCTCGGATGCGATTTGTTCATTGGAGATTAGTCCTTCTTCAGTGGAGAAAAACACCAGTCCCAGACCAAATAAGGCTAGTGGATAGCCGATTTTTGACCTACTGAACGCTGGTCCCATCCTCCCCATTGAGAATCCAGATACCATCAGGAAGAGGCCTATCCACCACTGCAGCCACCACCCCATCATGACCCTCCGAGGGAGTCCCGATTCATGTTATTTTTCTTAGAAGAGGGGCCATATGCCGCAGTGTGGATAGGGTGGTGTCTCGATAGACTTCATAAATGGGCCATCGGTGGCCCGCCTCGCTACACTGCGTAGAGGTGCTACTAATGGTGAAGATGCCAAGGAAAGTCAAGCGATACAGCCCCTCTGCTGGCAAGCACACAGAGCATACAGTTGAGCGCGTCAAGAAGAGGCGAGCGAGCGAGCTTAAGTGGGGGCAGAGGAGATTCAGGAAGGTCACCTCTGGTTACAGGGGTTTCCCCCGTCCCAAGCCATCAGGAGATAAGCCAACTAAGAGAGTCAACCTGGTCTACAGATGCACGGAAACAGGAAAGGCGCATTCACCCCGAGGAAAGCGGGCGAAGAAGTTCGAATTGGTGGACAAGTGAGGGAGAAAAATGGCTGGTAGATTCCTAAGAGTTAGTTGCCGTGACTGCGGGGCCGAGACTAAGATATTCGAGAGGGCCTCCACGGCTGTATCATGCTCAGTTTGTGGCGCGACTCTGGCCCGCCCCCAGGGTGGGAAGGCTGACCTATCAGGCAGCACCATTGTTGATGTCCTCGAGTGAAGGGGGCTTCAAGATGGCAATGGACGAAGATAGTGATTGGCCCGAAGAGGGGGATCTCCTGATTTGCACGGTCAAGGACATTAAGCAGAACGGGGCTTACCTGACCCTAGATGGTTTTGATGGTCAGGAAGGTTTCGTTTTCGTGGGTGAAATTGCTGCTGGATGGGTGAAGAACATTAGGGCCCATGTCAGAGAAGGCCAGAGAGTCGTGGCCAAGGTAATTCAAGTCAAGAAGGACAGGAAAAGAGTGGAGCTCTCACTAAAGAGCGTCTCCGAAGAGCGAAGAAGGGAAACTGTTCAGTCTTGGAAAAATGAGGATCGTGCAAATCAAATCATGAGGGTCGCTTCCGAGAGGATTGGCTGGGACGAGGGCAAGACCTCGGCAGTATCGGGAGAGATGATCGAGTCCTTCGGAACTCTTTACGGTGCCCTGGAGGAATGTGCAATTAGTGAAACCGCCCTCTCAGATGCTGGTTTCGAGGGAGACTGGATCGAGGTGGTAACTTCTCTCGCGGTTGAAAATATCGTGCCGCCGTTTGTGGAAATTCGTGGAACACTGGATATCCAAGTTTGGGGTGAAGAGGGGGTCTACGCAATCAGGGACGCCCTTTTGGATGCCGAAGCTTGCGCGGAGGGCATTGAAGATGTCACCCTAACCTGCCACTACGACGGGGCTCCAAATTATCGTGTAGATATACGAGCTCCTGATTACCAGGCTGCTGAGTCTGTCTGGGTTGCAGCGACTAGTGCTGTAGAAGAAAGGATGTCTTCGGTGGATGGTTCACTATCTATAGAACGTACTTGAGCCCCATTTCCACCCGTATGGTTCATTGACCCTTCTGCGGGCCAGCGGCATTGGGAGTGCCATGGTAAGATCAAAATTACAGCATTGCGTGGAGTGTGATATCTACGGATTGGGGCCTAATTGCGAGAAATGTGGAGCTATTATGTCGCCCCCTTCACCACTCAAGTACTCTCCCGAAGATCCGCAAGGCGCTAGGAGGAGGGAGCGGCAAGATGCAGGGAGTGATGAGTGGGTGGAGTCATTGCCCTCTGCTGGCAAGAATGCGAAGGAGGAAGAAGATTGAGCAAGACTTCTGTTCACTGGCTTGTTGGTGACTGCCTCCCCGAGCACTCGGCAATTCTGGAAGCTGTTCCCGGAGTAGGCAATGTTGGCAAGGTACTCGTTGACTCTCTAATTTCCAAGCACCCAAGCAGAACTCTTGGTTGGGTCCTGAACCATGACCTACCCCCTCACTCCACTCTGGACAATGATGGCCTTCTGAGGCCCCCAAGGCTCGAAATTAGCTCTGTAATTCTACCTGATGGGAAGACGGTCATTACCATTAGTGGCGAGCTTCAGCCCATGACCCCATCAGGCCAGCACGAGGTCGCAGAGGCGATCCTTGCTATGGCCAAGGAAAGCTCCTCTCCGCAGGTCCTTGTCCTGGCGGGACTCGCGTCCGAGGCGGAAAGCAGAGGAATTCACGTAATCTGCGCGGACCAGGATGTACGCAAGTCTCTGGAGGCGGCAGACATCCCAGTTAGTCGTGAACAGCCCGAAGCAGGGATGATAGGGATCGCAGGCCTCTTGGTCTCACTCTCACCGATATTTGGCGTTCGCTCAATAGGCCTAGTCGCGGACACCGTGGGCGCTAGCGCGGATGTACTGGCAGCCGACAGGCTCTCATCGTGGATAGAGGAGGGTTTGGACCTGAAGCTAGATCTCGATCTAGACTCCACTGAGGAAACGGCGAGGAAATTGCTGGAAACCTACGAAATAAGTGGGACCATGGAAGAAGCCATGGGAGTCGAGGAAAATGATTCCCCTGGGGACTTCTATGCATGACCGGGTGATAATTTGAGAGTGCTACTTGGCAGCGGAGGGATTGGTACTGAGCAGCGAAGGAAGCTATGCATGGACGAGATGAGCGATGCCTTCGAGGGAGTCAGTGAAGTCCTCTTTATCCCTTATGCCTCAAGTGACCACGATTCCTATCTTGAGGGAGCTAGGAGATTTACGGCTAGCGCCCCCTTCAATCTAGTTGGAATACACGAATATGATGATGCTCTAGAGGCGGTTATGGAGGCCTCCGGAATCTACGTCGGAGGAGGAAATTCATTCCTACTGATACATGACCTCCATGAGAAGGGCCTGATAGAAGCGATTAGTCGGAGAGTCTCCGAGGGAGTTCCGTATGTAGGAATAAGTGCTGGGTCTAACGTTGCATGCCCCACAATGATGACTACAAATGACATGCCGGTAATTTACCCCCCTTCCTACGAAGGTTTTGGTATCGTCCCGTTCCAGATTAACCCCCACTACCACCCAGGAGGGATACTTTGGAGGGAGGGAGAAGATGTAGTGCAGCACTTCGGGGAGACCCGCTCTAGAAGAATTGCAGAGTTCCACCAGCACAATCCCACTCCGGTTATCGGGCTATTCGAGGGTACTTTCCTGAGGTGGGATGGCGAGTCTGCGACTCTGGTTGGCGGCTCCGCGGAGATCTTCTGTGTCGGCGATACCACCTTGAGAGTTGAGCATGGCGCCATCTTGGATGGATCACTATCCCCCAGATGAGACGATTACCAGTTCCAGCTTGGTATCATCATTGATGATAGATGTGTGAGGGATGATCGTATCTCCGAAAACTGCGAGGACGGTAGACGGGGGTATGCTCAGCCTACTCAATACATCTGAAACGGAAATGGGGTCATCGGATTCGACTATGTGGACTTGACCCGAGTATTCGACCTCGACCCTCATTATGCTATGGCAGGCCAGTCAGCCTTATGTCTGATTCGCAGGTGGCGCATCTGCTGCCGAGATCGCATAGCCCGGTATTGCGGTGGATTCGAAATCCACTGTCCATTGGACGCGGGGGTTCAAATCCCTCTCTCGGCGCCATCAATATTCTGGTAAGTCATCAGATGACCTCAGGGGGACTACCCTGGTGTTGGGCCCGATCTTGACTTGCGGACGGCCATTGAACTCGCCCACCTCTCCATTGAGGATAGCTATCTCATCCCCCCTACGCATGCTGGCAGCAGTGACTGGGATGAATTGCTTGAATGCCACAGCACCCGCCGAGCCAGACTTGTCCAGAAGCGTCACTGACCACCTAGATGTCCCGACCCCTGTTGGAAATGCATCAACTGACCATATCCTACCAATTACACTGATTCTTGTCTCAATCTCCACAATTGGCTCCGATACTTCCTCTCCTGCTATTGATATCGATGATTTATCATCCAGTTCAAGAACCATCTCGCCCCTCCAAACAGAAGGTATCGCACCCTCTACAATGACCCTGCTCCCATCTGAAATCGATCTTGTAACGATCTTGGGGGCGCCGTACCTAGATGGTCGGACCTTTGCTCTGTCATATCCATCTAAGAGCTTGAATGAGAGTTCTATGGACCCATCGTCCTCTAGTCTTGGCCCTCTCAGACCTGAGACCGTTCCAGTCGCATTTACCCTAGTCTTCAGAGAACCTATCTGAGTGATAGGCCATGCATGTCCGAATCTCTCAATCCGACTCTCGAGAGGGAGTTCGAGTTCGTGTTCACCATTCTCACAGATTCCTCGTAAATCACATTTGACGCACCTAGCCAGGGGATTTGGATCGATGGGAACTTTGGATGGCTTTCCACCCACGTCGAAGTACCTCAGTGGCGATGGCTCGGCGGGGCATTCCTCGATACTTGGGTCATTGGCATGTATCAGGGTGTAGATATCCTTCAACTGACTGCCATAATCGTGCAATTCACCGGATGTTGGTAAGGGTACCTCTTTCACTGAACCGGGTCCGAGATACCAAATCCCCAATGACTCTACTTCCTCGGATCTGTTGTGAGTTTCCCACCAAAGCCATGCGTAAAGCCTCAGTTGTTCGACATATCCGCCTGATCTGTCTCCCTTTCCTATTGATGCCTTAATGTCAATGACCGATGGCCTTCCAGTCCATCTGTAAACTAAGTCGTACTCGCCTTGGAACCATCCTTCCGGATGTGCAGTGGTCTGGGTAAAGGAGCCGGCGTCGGGATCGACGAACCACGGACGTGAAACTTCCCAGGCCTCGCACCAAGATATCTCGGATCCAAGGGGTTGCGCGCATGGGTGTGGCTCTACCCAAACTCGTGGGAAGCCATCGGGAGCGGGCCAATCATGCCTACCCGAGCCGTCCCTCCAGGAGTCTATTGAGGGTCCGCCTCGCGCCTTCAGACAGGATTCTACCTGATCTATGTGCATGAGTATTCCATTGGTCACCATATCTCTGCATTCCTGCTCGTTCGCCCCTTCCGAATCTCCAATTCGGTTGGAGATGGACTCCCAATCCGCCACTGCAGAATCCCAGCATGACTGGAAGTGAGCATCCGCACGGGACAGTGCCCATTCCTCGAGGGATTTCCTGCTATCTGGCCACTCTGTTTCTCCTAGGGTGAGCAAAGAAGGGGCGGGCCACAGTTCCTCAAAGTCGTAAGCCGGCTTACCATCTTCCAATATCGGAGACTTGAGGATATCTCCCGAGTTGGCTGGAACCAAGGAGGGGGAGTCCCTCAAGACTCTGGAAATGCATGATTCCGCCGCGTTCCCCCTGATTATCTGAGGAGGTAATGGGCCGCGTAGCTTTGGAATGTAATTGTAATACCATAGCCTTGGACATGCCTGCCATGTGACCATCTGGGAGGCTGAAAGCCTCCTGTAGGGATTTACTGAGTGGTCTCCGGGTTCCGCGGTTCTGACTGGCACTGCTGAACAACGGAGGTCGGGGCCATATCAACCCAACGTGACCCAATCAAGGCCTGTGTTCGTTGAGCCAAACTAGCATGACTTCGGTTCTATCGAAAGTTGGCGTGACTTCGATGACTGCAACGGGAGCGTCCACTTCCTCTGAGATTAGCTCTGCGATAGGCACGGGGACCTCTATCCTGCCCTCTTCCCGGTCATAGTGCATGAACCTCCTAGGCAGTTCAGTGAACTCAGAAATATCGTCTATCCAATTGGAGTGGTCCTCGGGCTTCGAGTAGACGGCCCCGAAGACCAAGGTCGCATCCTCACTCAGTGACTCATGGGGTGCAATAGTTGCCTCGCCCCTCCTCATGAACCTCCTCCTCATCTGGCCAGCATCCTTGTAGACCGAAGTGCAGTACTTCAGGTGGAAACCGTATGGCTCCCTTACTTCTCCATCCATAGGATCCTTTGCCCCTATCGATGCTGCCATGACCCTATCCCTTAGTGACTGGGCGAGTTCTGCTGAGCCTTCAGCGCCTGCCGTTATCTCCGTGGACAAGTTGAATCCCCTGAGTTCCATATTGTCATGGTTCCCAACGGTTATCTCCAATTCATTCAGATTCAAGAAGCTGACATCGAACCCCCTGAGGTCTTCAAGAATCTGCATCAGTTCCGCTCCCTTGTCTGGCTCACATGGGAGTTCCACGCCAGTTAAAATGCCCGCCTCTGAGCAGGCTGATATCGTGCCCTCATACTGCTCTGACTCAAGGTCTAGGAAGTGGAATCTTATCTCATCGAGGCCAGCATCGGCAAAGTCGGAAGCCCACTCTGGGCGGAATGGTATGCTCGTGTACATGTGGATGTGAAATCCGGGGCCGAACTCTTCCTTCAGGGCCCTGATTCCCTCTAGTGACCTGTCCTTGGCCATCAGGGGGTCGCCCCCGGTAATTCCTGCGCCTGTTGCCCTCATGGCCCGCGCTTCCTCAATTACTTCATCGAATGACTCGCAGGGCCTCTCATTCGCGTACATGAAGTCGATGTCTCGCCGGGTCTCCGAGAGTGGGCAGTAGTCACACCTCCAATGGCAATTTCCCGTAATGAAGAGGACTAGTTTACTGCCCATCTGGCACTGAATACAGCCCTCGCAGTCGGCTAGATCTGCGACCTCTGCCTCTACTGAAAACTGTGGGATAGCACTCATTTCATCCCCTCCTTAGATGCCGTCTCCAAAAGCCAAGTGTGGAATCCCGAGTCACCGGACAATTCCGGGTGGAACGTCAATGCTAGGACGTTTCCGCTCATTACCCCAACTACCTCCTCACCGTGCATAGCTGAAACCCCGGAGGCATGAGATGTGAACTTTGGTGCCCTGATGAAAACCCCAGGGAACTCTCTGCCGAGGAGTGGTGAGAAGACAGAGTCCTGGAAAGAGTCTGATTGCCTTCCATAGGCATTACGGTCAATCATTGCATCGACGAGAGGGGCGCCCCCGTCCTGAGGGTCCGAGAGAAGGATTGCCCCGGCACAGGTCCCAAGGACCGGTCGTGATGGATTGTCCCTAATCCAGTGGAAAAGCCCCGGAAGGAGACTGGATGACTGGTCAAGCCCAGTAAGTCTCATTGTAGTCGATTCACCCCCTGGAAGTACCAATGCATGCGGATCGTATGATTGCAGATCAGTTAGCTTCCTTATCTCATGGACATCTATCTGAATGCCGGAATGCTCGGATGCCGCCTCAAGTGCTGCCATATGCGCATGGCGGGCCCCCTGCAGCATGACTAGACCGATACGTAGCACGCCCTAGCGTCTCGACTAGTGGAGATGAACCCTATCGTGTCTTCCGATGGGCTGAAAGACCGGTGATTGTACGTCTAAGCATGACCGGAGCGGGCCGGGTACACAATTTCGGTGCGGGGCCCGCAGTACTGCCCTTAGAGGTGGTCAATGAGGTGGCAGAGGCGCTACCCGACCTAATGGGAAGCGGTTTCGGGTTGTTGGAGGTGTCGCACAGGAGCGATGTGTTCCAGAACGTGATTGATTCGGCCGAAGAGAGGGTGAGGAGGGTTCTTTCAGTACCTGATGACTATCACGTCCTGTTCCTCCAGGGGGGCGCTTCCACCCAATTCTACATGACCGCGCTGAACATTCTCGGGAATGGAGGCAAGGCTGACTTCCTCATTACCGGAGGATGGTCCCAGAAGGCCGTCAAGGAGGCAGGAAGGATTGGTGACACGAAAGTAGCGTGGGATGGCTCAGCAGAAGGCTTCAAGTCGGTCCCAGACAACGGAGACTACGACATCAGAGATGATGCTGACTACCTGCACTACACCTCCAACAACACGCTCTTCGGCACCCAGTTCCACCATCTTCCTGACAGTGGGGGGAAGCCCAGGGTGGTAGATGCGAGCTCTGACATCTGTGGAGCCCCCCTCAATATCTCCTCCCACGACTTGGTTTATGCGGGCGCACAGAAGAACCTCGGGCCGAGCGGCGTGACCCTGGTCATCCTCTCCCCATGGGCCATGTCCCGAATAGGGGAGGGGCTGCCGACCATGCTGGACTACAAGACGCACGTATCCAAGGGTTCGATGTTCAACACGCCCAACACATTCGGCATTTTCGTTCTTGATAGAGTCATGGCTTGGGTTGAGAGGAATGGGGGGATAGAGGGCGCCATAGATCGGAACAGGGCAAAGGCCTCGCTCCTCTACCGAGAGCTGGACAGGACCGCCTTCTGGGCCCCTCATGCAGATAGTGGTTCCAGATCATTGATGAACGTGACATGGAGACTTGCCGATGAGAGCCTGGAGCCTGTGTTCCTGGATGAGGCGACTGCGGCTGGCCTCGGTGGCCTGAAGGGGCACAGGAGTGTCGGAGGAATCCGGGCTAGCATGTACAACGGTTGTCCGATTGAGAGCGTAGAGGAGCTGGTTTCCTTCATGAAGGGATTCGAGTCGAGGCACGGGCAGTGATAGCATGGACGCAAGGGGCGTTCTAGACATCCTGGACCTCACGCTCCTAGACCACGATGCATCGGAGTCGGACTTGGACGAGCTGTGCAAGAGGGCTAACCTCCACAGACCTGCGGCAGTATGCGTTTTCTCCGAGCATGTTGCATTCGTCAGAGAGAGGCTCGAGGATGAGATATCGGTGGCGGCGGTGGCAGGCGGATTTCCCGTGGGCTGGCAGGACGCTGCATCGGTCCTCGAAGCTGTGGAAAATGCAGTTAGTTCAGGTGCAGACGAGGTAGACTGCGTCCTGGAGCCAAGGGACTCGCCTGACTTCCCGGGTGAGCATGAGCTCTCCCTGCTCACCTCGATGAGAGAGGGTTCTCCCGGTTGCAAACTCAAGGTCATCATAGAGACGCCCCTCCTCAGCGAACATGACATTCGAGCTGTTTCGCGAATGGCACTAGCAGCTGGCGCTGACTTCGTAAAGAGCTGTACGGGAAAGAGGGGTTCGTGCAGTGACGAGGACGCCCGGCTCCTGTCTTTCGAGGTCAAGAGGCACTCTGTTACCATGGGGGAGGAAAGAGGTGTGAAGCTCTCAGGGGGAATTCGGGTCATGGACGATGTAGTTCGCCTAATCGGGATTGTGAATGGTCAGTACGAGGAAATCTCCGGCCCCAGTAGGCTCAGGATAGGCGCGTCATCGCTATTGGATGACATTCTGGGATGATTGGTGGGCTCGGCAGGAATTGAACCTGCGATCTTCGCCATGTGAAGGCGACGTCATAACCCCTAGACCACGAGCCCCGCTTCAAAGCGGGCTGAGTTCTCACGATAAGCATGATGACGCACCTAGGTCACCATCTCCCGCCGGAATCAAAAGTCCGACCCGATTCGGGCACATATGGATGCGAGGCTGGACTTCGGTGTCCTCAGAGAGGGCGACACCTGGAAGGGGTTCGGAGTGGGCGTTGTCCTGTTCTGCATCATAGGATACTCGTCACTCAGCCTATTCGGGCTGTCATCGTCCGCATATGGCGTAAGTGACGAGGTCGAGGTGGTTCCTGACTTCGAGGTCGATTCGATGAATCGGACGGGGATTGACGACTCCATAGCTGACGATTCCGGAGTGATTCGTCTTAGTGACCTGCGAGGTAGTGTGGTCATCCTAGACTTCATGGCAGTGGATTGCGCCAACTGCCACTACGTCCAGGAGCATATTGACCAGAATCTCGGAGAGTGGGAGGGGCTCGGAGGCGAGTACCCTGTGATTGCCCTCTCCGTGGCCACATGGTACGCGTACGAGGATTTCAACAGGATCAACTCGACCTTCGGGGACCTCGATTCTGACAAGCACATGAGATGGCCGGTTGCGAACGGGGGGCCTGAGTCCGTGATCCTCGAGGACGGGACTAGGGGAGACATCGTGGAGCACTACTTCGCGCAGGCAATCCCACTTGTCCTGGTTATTGATCACGAGGGGTATGCTGTCGCCAAGGAGAGCACGGGAACGCCCCTCGATGGCTGGGACTCATTCGACTCCGCCATCGAGAGGGCTAACGATGGCGATGCGGGTTCGCTCAGGTTCGGGATTGAGAAGCCCGATAACTCGATGGCGGGAGTGTTCATGATAGGTCTGTTCCTAGGAATCCTGGTCTACTTCTCCCCCTGCGCCTTCCCCGTCCTCCCCTCATACATCACCTACTACCTGAACCTAGGAATGAGGCAGGACGAGCTCTTGGAGGCCGGGAAGATTTCAGGTAGCATGCCCAAGCCAATCGAGGTGGGTGTTTTCGCGGCCCTGGGTCAGCTGACCTTCTTCGGGGCTGTGGGAGGGATAATCTTCGGACTGGACGGGATCATAGACCTCTCTGGGGCACTGCACGACATCGCTGTGGGCATAGCTTGGCTTCTCATCATCCTCGGAGGGCTGATGCTTCTGGGATGGACTTCCCACCTCCTGACATGGGTGCAGGGGGCCCTGGACAAGTACCAGACCGATGAGACGGACGAGAAGTTCACCCCTAGGAGGAACATGTTCCTCTGGGGCATCGGGTACAGCGCCGCATCGGTGGACTGTACTGCAGCGGCCGTCTTCCCCTTCGTGGCTTGGCTTACAGTGGTCGGTAACGGCGCTTTCCTCTCGGGGATGCTGGGGCTAGTCCTCTCTGCCACTATCCTGATGATCACAGTGACCGCCCTCGTGGGAATGGGGAGGCAGGCGATGCTCGACTTCCTGAAGAGATCGACAGGGATCGTCAAGGCTACTGGGGCTTGGATGATGATGTTCGCAGGAGTTGGACTTCTAGCATACCTTACCCAACCTGAAACGGTTTCATTGGTACTCGGATAGAGAGTTTGGTGATTGATAGCAGCAATATACTAGATGTTGTCCGCCACAATTCAATGGAACCCATAATGGGGATGGTTCTGGTTGTATCTTTGGTGGTTTGTGCCTACATGGCATGGAACATTGGGGCGAACGATGTAGCTAATGCAATGGGTACCTCTGTCGGCTCTAGAGCGCTCACTCTCAAGCAGGCAGTCGTGATAGCGGCAGTATTCGAGTTCGCAGGAGCTTTCTTCGCTGGTGACGCGGTTACGGACACCGTGCGAAAGGGCATCCTATCTGTGGACTTCGAGACAGTCACGGAAAGCTTCGCGAACGATCTGATGTACGGGTTCATTGCGGCCATGA
>DAFQ01000044.1:4994-10849 GCA_002497985.1 Euryarchaeota archaeon UBA4 | reverse complement strand
CTTGCTCTGCCTTCTGTATGGATATCCTAAGCAGATCCAAGGCCCTTCTTGCATCTCCATGTTCCTGTGCAGCGAGAGCCGCACATAGCTGGACAACGCCTTCGTCCAATGCCCCCTCTCTTAGGCCGACTTTGACTCGCTCCTCCAGGATGTCTCTAATCTCCAAAGCACCATACGGGTGGAATACCAGATCTTCTTGACTGAGTCTGGAACTAACTCTGGGGTCTAGTTGTTGGGTGAAGTGCAAGTCATTACTTATGCCAATAATACAGCATCTGGAATTCTTCAGAACCGTATTGATATTTGTAAGATTGTATAACAGCCCATCCCCGGATCTCGAGACAAGATTGTCAATCTCATCCAGAACAATAATGTGAACCCCTCCGACTCTGTCCATCCTGGAAATCAGAGTCTCTAGGACTCTGTCGGTAGGCCATCCCGTGAATGGAATTGGCACATCCCCCCTTTGAGATAATTGAGTTGCTACATTCTGTACAACCCTGTATTTTGTATCGGTATTTCGACAATTTATCTCATAGCACTTCACAGGCTCATCCATCTCTTTTCCCTTCTCGAGAAGTTGAGAAAGTACGAATCTAGTTACGACAGTTTTGCCAGAACCAGGAACTCCATAAAGTAGCATATTCGAAGGTATGTGTCCATTCAAGGCATCCACCAGATTCCTAACCAGAGAGTCAACCTCTTGTTTTCGATGAGGTAGACGGTTTGGCTCAAAGGCGTGGTCGAAAGCCTTTCTTTCAAGGAAGAGACTTTCCTGTCCGAGAATTTTTTCGAAAATATTCCCGTCCATTTTTTTACACTTCTCCATATTCCGCACAATTGCTGCTGACAACTCCCCATCTGAGTTAACAACCGGCCGACGCGGATTCTGAGCGAGTGAGCAGGAGATAATAAGATTCTCTGAGAGAATTGATCTTTGAACCCATTTCTATAACATCGCAGATGACGATCCTTTACCCTCATTACTATTGCGCTTGAGGTAATTATATTCCCTCCAGTGTAACCATATTGCAGTTCAAGGAGTTAGTTGAAGTTATCCAGTATTGGTCCCAGACAGCAGCTACTTATGGGCGCGTCAATATATTGCTATTGGACAATGAGAAAAACTCCTCACGAACATTGGGCGATCACCATTTCGTAGGATCAGAAATGGCTATCCCTTGTCCTCACTATAAATATGTTATATTTTTTCTATTATTTTATTATCAGAGAAAAACTACCATCTGAACTTATCTCAATCGCATCTCCATCTTCCAGTTGGTGTATTGAGTCTGGTAGGGAGGGCATAGGAAAACCTCCGTCATTGCCCCTGCCTGAAGAGTAGTTGTGAGTTACTAGGACTTTAGCTTCTGGATGCCTCCCACTGAAAGATATTACATCGGAGGGACGATGGTGATGAGGGAACTCCCCTATGTCGGGCATTCCCATTTCTAGTAAAACAACATCAGCATTGCCAGCCCTTTTTTCGATTTCTGAGCAAGGTCCTGAATCGCCGCAGTGGAGTAATCTAAATCCCGATTCATGAGTCAATTCGTATCCATGCGGATCGGTCTCGGGAGTGTGACAAACCGGGAATCTTTCGTACTTCCATCCAGTCCCTTCCAATATTCCCGACTCATCCTCGTTCCAGTCTATGGATTGCTCAAGGGCGTCAGTTAGACTTCCTGGAAATCCCATGTTGCATAGGGAAGAGAGTAGAGTTTTCCCACCGGGCCTTAGGTGGACCGTGAGACTCGCATCTCCAGAGGTGTCGGAAATGTATTTCCTATCCAAAAGAAAGAATGGAAATCCGAATGTGTGATCAGCATGCCAGTGAGTGAATAGTAAGTGTTGGATTGATGAGGTGGAGAAATCCCCGCTCCTCATCTGAGCTAGGAGCGTCGGGGGTGCATCAATCAGGATTTTTTCATCAATCATTGCGAGAGCATGCAGCCTCCCATGGGGGGAGAAAGCATTGCCAGTGCCCAGGAAGTCTACTCTCGCCACGACACTCGAAGTCAGCCCTAGGACTTGACCCCATCGCTGCTGTGATGGGATTCCTGCAGCCCCCGTTCAGCATTTCTTCATAAACAGAACTTGACTCGCTAGGTCGAAGGTGACGGCTTGTCTGACTGGAGTGCAAAGAATCCGTATTCGTCAATCCTGACGGACAACCGAATATTGAATGGCAAGGGTTCAGGAAAGGAGACTCGGCACATCGTTTTCGATTTGGGAGACTCCGGGCTAACCTACAAGTCCGGGGATGCACTAGGGGTCATTCCAAAGTGCCCCCCCGAAATTGTTGAGGAGGTTCTGGGACTCTGCGGATTTTCTGGAGATGAGGAAGTTGAGACCAACCTCGGAACCTGCTCCATCAGGAACGCCTTAACTGACAGATATGAGATTCACAGGGTCTCAAAGAAGTGGATTGAGTCGTTGGGCGAGAGGGTTGCCTCCGATAGTGGCGACCTAGAGATTCGAATGATCAGCAGGACACGCTCCTCATCCAGAGACGGCTCGATAATTGTAGACTGGGCGGGAACTGGGGAAGAAGGTGACTTGCCAGATGGATATGTGGAGATTGGTTCAGCGACTGATCCCGCCGAATCTCTGTGGCGAGAGCTTACGTCAGACCCGAAGGCAATGGAGGACTACATTTGGTCTCGTGACTACGTCGACGCCCTTTCTGACTTCGGGCACATAGGCTTCACACCACAACAGATGGTTGAGGGAATGGACCGTCTGAAGCCCAGACTATACTCAATCGCCAGCAGTCCCGAGTTCGAACCGGGAACCGTGCATCTGACTGTTGGGATAGTGAGGTACAGCCATCACGATAGGGACAGAACAGGCCTCTGTACCGGATACATGGCAGATAGGTGCGAGGTAAGAGATACGGAGATAGGGGTGTTCATGTCCCCCACCAGGTCTTTCGTTCTCCCGGAGGATGGGTCAACTGATGTCATCATGGTTGGTCCAGGAACCGGAATTGCTCCTTTCAGGGCCTTCCTACAGCAGAGGGAGCTAGATGGGGCGACTGGTAGAAATTGGTTATTCTTCGGAGACTGGACAGAAGAAGGTGAGTACTACTACAGGGACGAAATGGAGTCGTGGAAAGAGAGTGGAGTACTTGACAGACAAGACTTGGCTTGGTCACGAGCTGGCTCTGAGAAGGTATACGTGCAGCACCTAATGGAAAAGAACGGAGGGGAGATTTGGGAATGGATAAATGGTGGCGGATACTTCTACGTTTGCGGCGATAAGAATTACATGGCGAAGGACGTCCATAAGACTCTGATTTCTATTTGCGCCAATTTTGGTGAGATGAGTGAAGAGGAAGCAAAGGATTTCGTTGAAACAGGGCTAATGAAGACAGAAAAGCGCTACCTCAGAGACGTATACTGACCCATACTTCCATGAAACTACTTTCCGATTTAATCATAGGGCTCTTTCTTCAGCAACGATTCGATGTTCAGGAGAGTGCTGATCGCGAATCGTGGCGAGATAGCCCTGAGGGTATTGAGATCGCTTAGGTCAATGGGCATTGATGCTGTTGTTATTCATGGTCGAGAAGACAGGCTCTCTCTTCCAGTCAGACTAGCAGATGAGGGGGTTTACATTCCACGTTCGGACCCTCTGGCTTCATATTTGGACATCGAAGCTATTGTTGAAGCAGCTAAGGAAGTAGGGGCAGATGCGGTACATCCCGGCTATGGTTTCCTAGCCGAGAACCCAATTTTCGCACAGAGGCTAGAAGAGGAGGGCATCACATTCATCGGCCCAAGTCCCGAAGTTCTCCGGCTGTTGGGCGACAAGATAGCAGCTAGGGACGCCATGACAAAGGCAGGCATTCCCGTTGCAAAGGGCTCGGATGGGCCGATTTCTAATCCACAAGAGGCTGCTGAGCAGGCAGAAGATATCGGCTATCCTGTGATTATCAAGGCTGCTGCAGGAGGGGGGGGAATAGGGATGCAGGTGGTGGAATCGGCTGAGGACTTCGACAAGGCCCTGAGGCTCTGCCAGGGAAGGGCTCTTTCTGCCTTCGGGGATGATAGAGTATTCTTGGAGAAGTTCATCAAAGGGGCTCAACATATAGAATTCCAGGTTCTCGGCGATGGAGAGAAAGCGATACACTTTGGCGAGAGGTTCTGCTCAATCCAGAGACGCCATCAGAAGATTCTCGAAGAAGGTCCATGGCTCTCGGAAGAAGTCAGATCCCAATTAGGATCTAGGGTGGTTGCAGGAGCAGAAGCCGTGGGCTACAAGGGACTCGCAACATTTGAGTTCTTACGGGATTCAGAGGGCGAGTTCTTCTTCCTCGAGGTCAATCCCAGGGTTCAGGTTGAACATACGGTAACCGAGATGATTACTGGATTCGATTTGGTGTCTCTCGGAATCCGGGTTGCAGCTGGAGAATCTATCCCCGTGACTCAAGACGAAGTATCGATCAACGGGCATGCCATCCAAGTAAGGGTCAACGCTGAGAACCCAATCACCCTATCTCCCTCTCCCGGGCGCCTTTGGGAATGCCATTGGCCAGGGGGGCCGGGAATAAGGATAGATTCACATGCCCATACTGGGTACGATATGCCCGCAGTCTTCGACTCCCTGCTCTCGAAGATAATAGCATGGGGCGTCGACAGGAACCAGGCAATTTCCAGGATGGAAGCCGCCCTTTCTGAAACACTCCTGCTTGGAGTGGACACTCTGATACCCCTACATCAAGCGATACTCAAAGAAGAAGACTTCCAAATGGGGGATGTAACAATCAGGTATCTAGAGGAGCACCCGGAATTGTTGAGCGGGGGCAATTAAATGGAAATGGTCATCGTTGGAAGTATAGGTTATGATGATATCCAAACTCCCGAAGAGAGCGGCAGTGGGATTCTCGGGGGCGCCGCCTCACATTCAGGATTAGCAGCCTCATTTCACATGAGGCCCCCTCCTGGAAGCCCTCCCAGAATAGGAATAGTTAGTGCCGTGGGGGAGGACTTCTCCACATATCACCAGATGGTACTGGAGGACTCAGGACTAAACCTTGCGGGCGTGGTAATCGGGGATGGGGATACATTCAGGTGGTCTGGAAAATATGACGACTCAATGGAAAGAGTAACGACGATTTCCACCGAATTAAACGTCTTGGAAGAATTCGTCCCAACTATCCCTGCTGCATGGTCCGACCCTGGCGTACTATTCTGTGCCAATACCCATCCAAGAATCCAACTGGCAGCATTGGATCAGAGTCCGGGGGCCAGAATTACAGCCCTCGACTCATTCAGGCTATGGATTGAAAATGAATTTGAACTACTTTCCGAGGCAATGAGAAAGGTGGACATTGTCATCATAAACGAGGAAGAGGTTTGTTCGATTGCGGGAGAGCAGGTTCTAACCAGGGCAATCGCATCAGTCATCTCAGGGCGATCCCTACACGGTGGCGAAGCTGCCGGCCCCGGACCTAGGAGCCTCATAGTGAAGAGGGGAAGCAGTGGTGTATTGGCACATTTGCCGTGCGGAACTATTGCTCTCCCATCATATCCGACTGAGAAAATGGTTGATCCAACTGGCTGTGGAGACACATTTGCTGGCGCCCTCTTTGCATGCCTCATTGATCATGAAGGCCCCTTAAACGATATTGAAGTGATGAGGAATGCACTTGTGCACGCGACTGTAACGGCATCATACTGCGTCGAGAGACTGGGAACCAAGGGAGTCAGAAATTTGGATAGGGGGGCATATCATGCCCGCGCTGACAGGTATCGAAGAATAGTAGGAATATGACTACTCAAGCCTACGTACTCCCGGGATGTGGTGCTGCTCACCCTTGGGTGAGGACCTACGTAATTGTGAGAACCTAA
>DAFQ01000044.1:0-4597 GCA_002497985.1 Euryarchaeota archaeon UBA4 | reverse complement strand
GGTCAAGAGCTTCTTTGGCCGAAGATGGAGCAGGCAACGCCCTCTCCTTCACCCTTCCAACCACATCGGCTTGATGGTCCTGGTCGCTCCTAAGTCTGAGATATTGCGATGTTCGGAACCTCTCTCCCTTGCCATGTTCATCCGCATCTACATCTCCATATTGTGATGAGTAACTCTCACTATTCTTGGGATTCGCCTTACTCCTCGGCCTAAGGAGGGATACAATCCAACTGGGCTTCCCCCTTGTTCTGGAAATGCCCCTTGTGTCAACACGGCCCCCGCTCATCGAAGTGACCATCTTTGAGACCCCCGGGTAGTCTTCCAGATTTGAATTGTCAATTATCGGGGCGGCCAGTGCCTTCCTGGACTGAGCTTGCCTAGCCTTCGCCATTTTTACTAGTCCCGGCTTGCATTCTTCCCTTACGGCATCCACTGTTGGCTCAGGAAGGGAATGAACATTGAATGGGGAAGTTGGCTCTCCAAACCTATTGTGAGCTGCCTTGATCATTTCCGAGCTAGAGGACAATCTCGAAACGGGTTCGCTAGGCTCATCGAAGAGACTCCCGAAAACTGCCTCGGGTTCCGAAGCCCCCGCAATTTCACCAGGAACATCCTCATCATCGAAAATCCCCCCGAATCCAAACATGTCGGCAGCACCGGAGAGTGCCGTCTCTATCCTGCTTTCCGTTGGGTCAACTGGCTCCTTTTCCCTGTACCAATCAGGAGACTCTTGCCTACCCCATGCTCTCTCGTATGCCGAAAGAGGCCTCTCGCTATCCATTGGAAACTCAGTAATCTCAGGTTTCGGCGCCTCAGCAGCATGGAAAGACCGCCAGCCAAGGTCTTCTTCGTCTCTGAGGGGGGGATTAGTCTGAGCTTCTATCTCTGCATCAATTCTGGAAACAGGGGCTCCCTCCATTATCGGAGGTGGTGGGGGCATTGGGAGGGCGGCTCTAACTGGTGGCGCTATACCTCCTGCATCCATGTATGATGGAAATACGGGTAATTCTGCCTCTATGTCTTCCAAACCAACTCTGGCTTCTATCACACTGTCCCCTCTTCTGACACGCTCAAGAATAAGGCACAGGCGCATCAGCGACCCCTCGCTACCACTAACCATATGTCGTTCAGCCCCATTCTCGATAACCAGAACTGAGCTCCGCAGAGAAAGATACGAAACTATGGAAATCCCGCCAGCCACACATACCGCCCATCCGACTGGAGGGAGTAGTGCGGAGTAACCAACCCCGATTGCGAGAGCCCCAATGATTGGAATTCCTCCGGGCAGATCTGGAATCTTCATGTGCCTCATTTTTGATATTGATTCTAGGTCCATTCTGATGCCATATCCGTCGAACCTCTCGAGGGTCAGCTGACGCTCAGTAATGATCGCGCAGAATCTCCCTCTACTCCCGACCAAACCAAGGTTTCCGATTAACTCAGCTTCTCCTTCTGTTCGGCCGGGCCTAAGCCCGGCTATGTGCATCCAGTTGTCGAGCACATCTCTACCGGTATAAGTCCTAGGGGCGTAGCGTAGTCCGAGAGCCCCCTTATGCAACTAAGAAAATCAAGCCGGAGAAAGTCCGTAAAGGGACCCAATCACCCTCATTGGTAATGCATCAAGTTGTACGACAATGACCACCGAACCCCCACTCTCCCTTACTAGTAAGGGACTCTCCCATTCTATCCGCAACTCGTCACCATCAACTTCCCTTATTCTCCCGACCTTAAATTGCATGTCTACTGACGCATGAATGACGTCACCAACAGAGAGGACTCGCTTCTGAAATGGGGCCTTTGATAGTGACCCAGTTGAGATGACATGTGAATCGACGGCCTTTGAGCCCTTGTGAATTATCAAAGAACCCTTTCCCAGTGCCCCTTCCTTCAATCCCCTGAATGCTATTCCGACCCTGTCTCCTGAGGTTGCCTGATCGACATCTTCATCCATTACCTGGAGACTCCTCACAATGGCATTGCTTCCTCCTGGGAGTTCCTCTACTTCGTCATGCTTCTTGATGGTTCCAGATTGCACATACCCTATCCCCACGGCCCCTATTCCTTGTACGTTGAAGTGCTGATCCAGGGGGACAACTAGGGGGGCGTCATCAGGGGCTTCGTTACCAATTTCAAAAAGAGCCTCTCTAAGCTCGTGAGGCTCTGGGCACGATTCCAATACTTTCCAATCCAGGCCGGCCTGTGGAAGGAGCATCCTAACTTGCTCTGGATCGACCCAGCCTCCTTCTTCTGGGTTGATCAGGACAACCCCCCGTTCTATTCCAGCGCAACCAAAAGCCACTAGGCATTCGCCAAATGAAGAATCTACCCTACTCACCTCAATAAGGCCAATTCTCGAAACATTCAGTACCGAGAGAAATGGACGAATACTCTCTGGATACTTTAGCGGCCTTAGAATGGAAAGAATCCGGGAGCCCCCCTCAATATTTTCCTTGTAGACGTAGGAATCAATGTCCCGCGAGTCATTTCTCTTGGCTATTTTACGAGCGAGCTCGTCGGTGCCCACGAATCCAACATTCAGTACTGACAACGTCTCACCTCGGTCGAACCGGATTCAAGGCGTTCCACGCATTGCTTCCCGAGCATTCTGCGCACCTTCCCAAAGCAAACGTTCCTCTTCATCGGAGGGTGTGAATTGTGGCACAGATATGGGCTTCATCGAGTCGTCGATAGCGACCATGAAGAAATATCCGGAGCAAATCTCCTCTGGGTCCCAATCAGACCTAGTCATTCTGCAGGATCTCACTAAGACGCCCACAGTTCTAGGGGACGTCCAAACAACTCTCCCAATGGTCCTAATTACATCGCCTTGATAGGCAGGCCTCTTGAACTTCAACGCATCAACAGAGACAGTAACGAACTCCCTATGTGCAAACTTACTCGCTGCCATCCCTGCAGCAGTGTCCATTATGGACATCAGACGTCCACCGAAAAGGGTGTCCAGTGCGTTAGTATCGCCCGGAAAAACCTCGTTCAATAGGACTACTGGATCAGTGGAGCGCGGCTCACCCATGTCTCTCAAGTCGATGCCGAGGCCAGCCCCCCTTGAATCCATCACACGAAAATTAGCCCCAAGAGACGAAAACGACCGCTTAATTCAATCGAAAAAGACCTCTCGCACCCCCATGGATGTACCAGAACTCGGATGGAGGGAGAAGATTCTCGACGATCCGGACGGAGGGAGAATAGTGTTGTGGCCCCATCTTCCTTGTGTTAGGATGCCTCCTGGCCTAAGGTCTAGGAGAATATGGGACGGAGTAGCATTTCTATTGAGTCACAATGATATTTCTTCGATGAAGGAGGAAGAGAAACAAGACAGAACTAGTCCAGGGGTCCACAACGAGGCTGCGATGGCATCGGGAACCACTCTAGGAAGATTGGTCAGAGAATTGGAGGCGCTAGATATTGAAGGCCCAAAGATTCCAGACCCCGAGCAGATCAGACTTATTCTCCACGCCGATAATTCTCGAGGCGGACTACCGGTCTTCCCCATAGAGCCAGACCTAGATGATGCTGAATGGTCGGATTGGCTAGAACGCAGTGCCGAAAAACAAGTCAATGTTGTAACTTTGTTGTCCACGCTCACTCTTGGCAGAAGGTGGTCTAGGAACTCATCATCCGCTATTTCCAAGATTCTTCCGGACGAAGAGGTCGGAGTCGATCTAGGTGCGGCTGCAGCGGCGTGCGCCGCATGGTGGTTAGAAGAAGAAGGGTCCCTCGGTTGGGAACTATACAACGAGAGAGACGCACGATTCGCTTCTAGGATTAGAGGCGCTTTGGCTGACTTGAGGAATAGTAGGGTTGATGACGAGAAAGCACAGGAGGCTACTCTGATGGTACCGGTTCACCAAGCAAGACTCCCCTCAATTGAGGCCGCATTATCCGCTTGGCCAGTCCCCGAGAGCATCGTATGGGGGTCCCAGAAATGACCGCTTCGCCCTCTTTTGTCATAGAGACTCAGACATTCAGGTTTACACCCTCAATACCTGTTGACCATAGTGAGGCAGTCTCACTGACAGGCGGTTCAAGGAGCGGTGACTACGTGGTAATTTCTCATGAGAAGCCAAGGGCCACCTACGTGATAGAGCCAAGCGGGGCGATTCTCGTCCACGGCCTTGCAAGAGCGGAAGTAGCAGAGCTAGCAGTTCAGGAGCTACTACTAACACTCGGTCAAACAATTGAAGGTCTTTCTATGGAAACAGGGGATATGCTAGTTAGTTTCTCATTAGGCAAGGCGGTGATTGATGACATCGCGACCAGGAGGTTCGAGGACATTTCTATGGATGAGCGGATTGGAGCTTTGAGGATCGAAGCAGCTCTTCACCGGGCGACTATAATACTGTACAATAACGGTCGAGGAGTCGTAATCGGACAGTCATCAAGGAGAATAGCTGAGATGGCCGTACGTCACTGGGCGGGCCAATTAGAGGACGAGGGAGCATTGGCGTGAGAAAATGCTGGAGAGGGGCATTTGGACTGGTCCGATAATGGATCAACATATGCATTTGGATACAGGAAATAGGTTTCTGGAGGCAGTTCGGGAATTCGCCCAGTGTGGCGGCACATCGATAATGCTGGT
>DAFQ01000028.1 GCA_002497985.1 Euryarchaeota archaeon UBA4 | reverse complement strand
GAAGATTCCATTCGAGGGGCGAGTGGTAGTGGTAGTCGGTGGCACCAAGGTCCCAGGCGAGCTCTTTGGGATATCCGATTACAATATTGCAGTGGGTAATCAACCGCACTCCGAAGTAGCGGCTCTTGCAGTCTTCCTCGATACATGGTTGGGCGAGGCAGATCCAGAAAGGTTCTCGGATGGGGAAGTTGAGGTAATACCTAGCGAGAGTGGAAAGAATATCGTCTCCAAGGGAGAAGAGTAGGAAGGAAAAACGCCCTATTTTTTCTCAATGATTAAGAGTCTTACTTGAGCAGGTTTGCTGATGTCGGCAAGCGGGACACGGCGGGGATTCATTCCCGGCGCGGATGTACCGGGAGTAGATGAGCCACCAATATTCCAAGATGCGGCAGATTTGCTTCTGGATTCTCACTCGGGCGATCAACCGAGTTTTGAGCCGGGCTTACTTATTCTGGCCGACGGAACGAGATTCACCGGGAGGCTATTCGGAGCCGAAGAGATAGCCCAGGGGGAACTAGTTTTCACCACAGGGATGTGTGGATATCAAGAAAGCCTAACGGACCCATCCTTCGCTGGGCAGGTATTGACTTTCACATGGCCACTATTGGGGAATTACGGGATATTGCCTGGAATTTCAGAGTCCTCAGGAGTACACCCCCGTGGAATTGTTTGTAGACAAATGATGAGGAATCCAGACCATCGTGATTCCATCGGCAGCATTCATGATTTTCTCGCAGCTCACGGAGTGCCGGGGATTGAGGGGGTGGACACAAGGGCGATTACACGCAGAGTGAGGGAGCATGGGACACTATTGTGTGTTTTTGGACCCGAAGGAAGAGAAGAGGACATGGAAAGGATACTTTCCACTATGAAACCCCCTGATTCCGAGGATCTGGTTGAATCAGTAACTAGGGACGAGCCAGTTCTGATCAATCCAGGGGCCCATGACGGGAATGGAAAGAATCTCCCTAGGTTAGCGGTTCTTGATTGTGGAATTAAGCACAATATTCTGAGAGAACTCTCCAAGAGATTCGAGGTAGTTTGGTGCCCAGCATCTTCAAGTTTCGACCAAATAATGGATGATTGGAGGCCTGATGCAATTTTCGCATCCAACGGTCCAGGTGATCCTGCGCATCCAGGTTCTGCAACTATTGCCAGGGATACTCTAGCTAGGGCTGTCCGGGAGGAAATGCCCGTGATGGGGATATGTCTGGGGCACCAACTGATGGGATTGGCAGCAGGACTCAGAACTTACAAGTTGAGATATGGCCACAGAGGCGCCAATCAGCCAGTGGTCGATTTGGTTACTGGCAAGGTCGACATTACCAGCCAGAATCACGGCTTCGCGGTCGAAGATCCAGAGAGGGGGATGCTAGCCCCTCATCCCAGTGGCGCTTGTTCAGAATCAGGAGAGAACACACTCGAAGCCGATTTTGAGGTTAGGCATGTCAACGCCAACGACAGGACAGTGGAGGGCTTGGATCTCGTCGGAAAACCGGCATTCACCGTCCAATTCCATCCAGAGGCCTGCCCCGGACCTCACGATGCTTCGCCACTGTTTGATAGGTTCGCCGACATTGTTGAGGACCATCTTTCTGGAGATCCCCAAGCCGCGATAATCGGGGGAGGCGACATCTAATGCCACGTAGGGATGACATACAGAGAATCGTGATTTTGGGGAGCGGACCAATTAGGATAGGGCAAGCAGCTGAGTTCGACTTCTCCGGCTCGCAGGCATGTAGGGCCCTAAGGGATGATGGCTACGAGGTAATCCTGATTAATTCCAACCCTGCAACAATCCAGAACGACCCGGAGATGGCTGACCGAATATACATTGAACCACTTCTGCCCGAGGTAGTGAGAAGAATTCTGGAGATGGAGAAGCCCGATGCTCTCCTCGCAGGGATGGGAGGCCAGACTGCATTGAACATCGCCTCTGCCTTGGCTAAGGATGGGTCATTGAATGAGTTGGGCGTCGAACTAATCGGATGCGACCTAGCATCAATCGATGAAGCGGAGGATAGGGACCTGTTCAAGAGAGTCTGCGAAAGCATCGACCTTCCAGTTTGCGAGGCAGTGGCCTGTTCATCCATCGAGGAAGTTATCTCCGCAGCCGACAAGATAGGTAAGTTCCCACTTTTGATACGTCCCGCATTTACCCTCGGCGGCCTCGGCGGGGGTACTGCCTTCAACAAGGGGGAGTTAGTAGAGATTGCAAGCCAGGGACTTCTGCAGTCAGCAATAGGGCAGGTCCTAATCGAAGTCAGCATATTGGGCTGGCAGGAGCATGAATATGAGGTAATGAGGGATGCTTCGGATAATGCGATCATTGTCTGCACAATGGAGAATCTAGATCCCATGGGAGTCCATACGGGGGAGTCAGTCGTGGTAGCACCCCAACAGACACTTTCAGATCAGGACCATCAGATGTTGAGGGACGCGGCATTGAAGCTGATTAGGAGACTCAACATAAAGGGAGGGTGCAATGTACAATTTGCCGTCGAACAGTCCACGGGCCAGTATAGGGTCATAGAGGTAAATCCCAGAGTATCCAGGTCCTCTGCACTTGCTTCGAAGGCCACTGGTTATCCCATTGCTAGAATGGCTGCTCTGATAGCTGTCGGGTATACTCTTGACGAACTTCCGAACCCAATCACGGGAGAGGGGACTACTGCAGCGTTCGAACCAACACTGGACTATTGTGTAGTCAAGATTCCAAGATGGCCCTTCGATAAATTCCGAACAGCGGATAGGACCATTGGTACATCAATGAAGTCAACCGGCGAAGTAATGGCAATTGGGAGGTGCTTCGAAGAAGCATTTCTCAAGGCTTGGGCCAGTCTCGAATATGGTCAGCCACATCCAAGGCCACTAACCATGGCCGACGCATCCGGCGGCGAAACAATGGATGAGCGCGCATCAGAAAATCTGCCTACCGCAATACTCGAGGATTGGCTAAGAATTGCAACTGATAGGAGGATGGCGGCTTTGATGGAGGCATTTAGGAGGGGTTACTCGATAGAAGATGTCCGAGATCTAACTGGAGGGGTTACTAGGTGGTTCCTCCATAGATTCGAGAATATGGCTGCTATTGAGACTGAAATAAGGGCATCTGGGGAGATGGGAATGAGGCCATCAGAGATCCCTGTGTCACAACTAAGATCGTGGAAGGGCGCCGGATTCACCGATCTACACATAGCCGACGCACTAGCCGGATTCCCATCATCTGGATTCAAACAACTACCAACTGGGAGGGATGAATTCGCAGTCACTTCGAGACGTCATCAATTGGGCATACACCCGGTATTTCGAATGGTAGATTCATGCGCAGCAGAATTTGCTGCCGTCACTCCCTATTACTATTCCACATATGAGGGCGGCTCGGCACCAGTCGGAATCGATAATGTCCCCGGACTCTCAGAATCAAAGAAGCAGCGTATTGTGGTAATAGGTTCAGGGCCAATAAGGATCGGCCAGGGTATCGAGTTTGATTACGGCTGTGTTCACGCAGTTGGTGCGATTCGTGACATGGGCCACGAGGCAATAATTGTCAATAACAACCCAGAAACTGTTTCAACCGATTTCGACACCAGTGATAGGCTGTATTTCGACCCCCTTTCTTTAGAGTCAGTTTCCGAGATATTATTGCGTGAAAAGGCACATGGCATACTTCTTCAATTTGGAGGGCAGACTGCAATCAATCTTGCATTGCCCCTAGCAGACAATCTTCCACATCTATCTTCCATGGGCATCGATTTGGTAATCGAGGGAACCACTCCTGGTGCCGTTGATGAGGCGAGCGATCGGGAGAGGTTCGAGTCATTTGCAGAGAGGAATGGTCTGAGGATGCCACGGGGCTCCACAGCAATAGAACCAGAGGGGGTTCGAAGGGCCGCGGCCGAGATAGGATACCCCGTTCTTATCCGCCCTTCCTACGTCCTTGGTGGGAGGGGCATGGAAATTCTCTCTGATGACAGGCAACTGGATGCATATATGGATGAAGCATATTTGGCTCCGGACAGGCCGTTGCTTATCGATGAGTACCTGGGTAATGCAGTGGAGTTGGATGTGGATGCAGTCTGTGACGGCGAACAGGTTCTAGTCGGTGCCATAATGGAACACCTCGAGGAAGCAGGAATTCATTCCGGTGACTCTACCTGCTTCATCCCTCCTCAAAATATCTCAAAGAGCATTCTTTCCCAAGTCGAAGAATGGACCAAGATTATTGGAATCAGGCTCGGGATAAGGGGCTGCTTCAATATTCAATATGCGATTCGCGACGAAATTCTTTACGTTCTAGAAGTCAATCCAAGGGGCTCTCGAACATTTCCATTTGTAGCCAAGGCGACAGGGGTCCCTCTGGCTAGGATAGCCGCCAGGGTCGCCCTAGGTGAAAGACTAGCAGATCTGCAAATTCCAGAGCCACAGAACGAAGCTGTCTGTGTCAAGGCACCCGTGTTCCCCTTCATCAAACTTAGAGGGTTGGATCCAGCACCAGGTCCAGAGATGAAGTCAACCGGCGAAGTTATGGGTTCGCATGTTAGGCCTGCAGCGGCCTATCTCAAGGCCAGGCTCGCTACAGAGCTCCCTGTTCCGACAACAGGTGGAGTATACATTACCGTGAAGGATGAGGATAAGGAAGGCACGATTGAATTGGCCAGAAGGCTACATGGCATGGGATTCCGTTTGCATGCCACCAAGGGAACTGCAAGGGTACTCAGGGAAAAAGGGGGAATAGAAGTCGAGACTTGCTACAGGATTGCAGAGAGAATGTCGCCCGATGCACTTGATCTTATGAGAAAGGGAATGATTCAGTTGGTGATAAACACACCTCGTTCCACTGGTGGGGCAGTGCTTGATGGAAACATGATGCGTAGGCTTGCCGTGGAGCTAAACATACCATTCGTCACAACAATGGCTGGAGCCAGGATGGAGGTGGAAGCCATCGCGGAAATGCAGACAGGGACTCCTGAGCCCAGGCTACTCGAGATAGCCACTCTAAAATGAGTCATTGTTGTTGAGAATCTTATTCGAGATTTCCTCTAATTCAACTTCGCAGAAATCACCTTCTTCGAGTCCGTAACCCGATAGTTCCATGTTACCTATGGATAGTCTGTGTAAATCTACAACATTATTCCCAACAGCTTCGAAAATCCTTCTAATCTCCCTTTTCTTTCCTTCGTAAATGGTAATTAATGCCACTTTCTCACCTTCGAGCACTAATTCAGCGGGCCTTGAAATGTAAGAATCACTAACAATTCCATCGGAAGTCTCCACGGTGACTCCATTACGAATGGAGGTCGCCTGCTCTTCACTAATCTTCATTGTCGTTTGAACCCTGTAAGACTTACCGATTCTGCTATTGGGATTGGTGATGGTGTGAACGATATTCCCGTCCGTGGTGACAATTAGTAAACCAGTAGTGCCTTCATCAAGACGTCCAACGGTAACTAAGGAACGAAAGGTCCTGGAATCTAGATGATCATTGAATCTTTCAAAAACCGAGCGTTTTCCAAGGGCCGACTCATGTTTGTTTAGCCTTGAGCAAATAACTCCAGCTGGCTTATTCAGTAGGAAATATCTCTCATTGAGTGGAAGTTCTAGAACATCTCCCCTGAATGTAACGACTCTCTTTTCCGGATTGAATTCGTATGCGATGTCTTTGACTAGTGAACCATTTACCATTATTTCCCCACCCCAAATTGCTCTTTTCACATCCGACTTCGATGAGAATGCCCCTGTCTTCGAGAGAAACTGGTGGAGGCGGATCTTCATTTCAAACTCTCACGGTGTCAGTCTATTCTAAATGTGCAAATCTCCGGTCTGGCAAAAAATCGGTATCTGTACTTCGCTATTACCCTGTAGGCAAAATCCCTGATCGGGAGTGGAACGACCCATAATACGGGAAACCAAATCTTCCAGTGCCACTTCAGATAAAGTAGGCACCTAATTGCCGCAGCAGATCTGACAAAGGCCCGGCCGCCCCTGAGCAGGTAAACTGTGTCCGCTTCCTGTTTCCATACAGGGAGTCTAGAGATCAACTCCCTGCCTTCATCAGATTCTATCTGCCTATATGCTATGTCAGAACTGCTGTCTAGGCGGGGGTCCATGAATAGGGCTAGCCTGTGGCAAAGTCCGCAATCACCATCCAGTAGCAGAACGTCACGACCCCCTTTTATTTCCATAATTAGACCTCCTCTGCCGACCATGTATTGACCAAAACCCCTTCTGACATGTGTACCAAGTCCGGATTTAGTGAATCCTCGATTCCGAGATCGTATGATTCCGTGAGGCTGTTGGAAGTCATCACAACACTTCCTTCACTATATTTCCAAGGATCATGTTGAGTATACGCAATACAAAGCTTACCTTTGTGCACCGTATAGAGGCAATATCTCTCGAACAGGAATTCTTCTAGAGTCCCCTTTTCGGCCTCTCTGACCTCTCCCTTAGCAGTACACTTACCGGTCACTCCTTCACCTGTCTTCCTTTTGCTATCCCATTTGTATGTTGATCCTTCGACTTCCACACTTGCCTTGCAATAATTGTATGGCAATCCATATGCCCATGGCGCGTATGTGCAGGTCACAATACTCTGGGCGTCGAGAGTGATGAATAGGACTCCTGACTTCCCATCCTTTGTGACGTATGTCCTGATGTTGAATTCGGGGAAAGTAGAGATTCCCGGGACACTGAATGCCAACTTGGGTCTGACGTTTGTCATCATGAAGGGTATCGTACCAACATACGCCTTCCCTTCAAAGGTATCCAAATGGAGGCCTTCTGGGATGTAGGGGGCAAGCCTCTCAGGAGCTACTTCCCAGTGGAGGAAGCTTAGGTTCCTCCATTCCTGAACAAGTGCATGGCTTCTGGGCGGCATTGGAAATGGAAGGTGATCAGTCCTCATCAAAGACACCCCTTCAGATGCTAGAAATGACTCCAATTAGAGATTCTCTATCCATCTCGGCCATCAGGGAGCTGATTCTCGGGCCATAGTCCCTTCCAAGTATTACTAGGTACAGTGATACGTACGCCTGCCTGTTTCCAAGGCCTGAATCCGATGCAGATGAACGGACTGTTTCACCAATCGAATCCTCGTCCCAGTCGCAAGACTCAAGTCTCTGGGCCAGTAATTCAAGGAAGGAACGCGAATCCTCGTCGATTTGAGATTCGGCTTCCTCGCCTACCTCGCTCTGGATGATAATCCTCGACCCCTCGGGAAAGTGGCCTCCTCCTATCCAGCTCCTCATCTTCTCCAGCCTGCTTCTCAATGAAGTACTAGGCTCACCTGGAAGGTGCCCACTTCTCCTTAGTGAGCTCCAGACACCGTCGTCGTCCGATTTAATCTGGGCCAGCATTGATAGGTGCCTGAATGAAACCCCCCCGACGGAGTCAGAAGGATCGGAATCACGGGAAACCTGGCTAAACCTCATCGCACCTCTGCGAGTCTTTACTGATATCCTCTTTCTCTTGCTCATCCCCTCTTCCTCGTTAGGGGGGTTGGAAACTAGACGTTCGTATTCATCCGCAGTAAGGAACATCATCGCTCCAGTGTCGAATTCAATGTGGCGATTCATTTTGCTTCTTGCAATAACGTATCGTAGAATCTCTGGTGGAACTATGGAGAGCGCTTCCATCGGTCCTATCGTTACCCCCGCGGAACTAGACATCGGACCCATCCCCTTGAGTTGAATCCACTCATAGACCATCTTTTCTGGAGGGTTCCCCCCTAGAAGTTCGCAAATGGGTATTCCCGTGTCATAGCTTCCTCCTGCAGCACCATGGTCCTTGCCTGCGGGCTCACAAGTTACGCTATGTATTGCCCATCTTGCAGCCCAGTCTATCCTCCAGGGGAGCTTCCCCTCGGCTAGTCTGATGTCCGACTTTCCTTCGATCCCCTGTCCGTCTATCCAATGGACGAATGGCCTATCATATCCTGTCACCTTGACCCCATCTAAGCTTCCGTTCGAACCAAGTGGGCTGTACGGGAACCAGTCCTCAGGAAGGTCCCTGCCAGAAACCGACTCAATAATTCCGTGAATTTCATCCCTATTTGTTATTGCAAGGTCAATCATTTCCGCAAATTCACCGTTTTGGTATGTCTCATGATTCATTATGACTTCTGGCTCGACTCCAATTTGCTTGAGCGCCCCAAGGAAAGGACGGAGGAAGAATTCGGCATAACTGCCTCCTTCCGGATCAGGCTCACCATCCTCTCCCGGGGCCGGGATATTGGCCAATGGCACACCAATGTAGGACTCGTAGGATGGAGAAAGGAAGTCATAGACTCTACGAAGGGGATCCATGGAGTCGACAATGAAAACATATCTAGACTCAAGACCGAAGTCAAGGCAGGCCCTGTGTATCATCTCTGCAGAAAGAATCTCCCTGAGATGGCCAATATGGAATTCTCCTGAGGGGGTAATCCCGGATACCACTACCTGTGGCCCCTCTCTCTCAGAGAGCTTCTGTGCTGCAAAATCTGCCCAGTGCATCCCTCTTCCTCAGACCGTCACTACTCTGACAAGTCCTCTTAGTGGAACACCCTCAATCTCATTCCTCTGGGACTTGTTTGCAAGGACCAAGCAGAGCTTCACATCCGCTCCGGCCGCTCGCAGATTATTCACGGTCTTGGTCATCGTAGTTCCTCCTGAGAGAACGTCATCCACAACCACGCACTTCTTCCCTTCAACTTCCGCGAATACCTCTGAGATGTGCCCTCCTCCGTCGTCACTGATACTGCGACTTACTGCGAGGTCCAAGTCCAATTGCCCTCCTACGGCCTGTGCAAATGCGATTCCATTGATACTAATTCCAACTACAGTGTCAACATCCTCGCCAATTTCCTCTTCAATTATGTCACAGAAAACATATGATATTGCCTCGATTCTTCCAGCCTTCACAGCTATCGATCTCCACCCCACTCTGATGTCTTCAGGGCGGTCTTCCGAACCAACGCCCCCGGATGAGAGCCATTTGATGGTGGTCTGAGACAGGGACATCTCATCAGCTATCTGCTGCGTGTTGAGTCCATCCGAGCGATATCGCTCGACTTCGGCCCTTAATTCGTCGACACTGCTTGCCATCGCCCTTTCCCGAACAAAGATTGCTATGAACCTATTGAGAATAGAATATGGGGAAACGTTGGTTAATGTATGTTCAGAAACGACCGGTACTCCCGAATCCTCCTTCTCCCCTCTCTGTTTCACCGAGACCATCCTCTCCAACTTCACGGAACGTAATCTCGGGAATTGGAGATATTAGTAGTTGGGCTATTCTCTCTCCCGCCCTTACGGTGTAAGAGTCACCTTCTCCTATCCACGTCATCAAAACGAACAACTCTCCACGGTAGTCCGCATCAATGGTCCCAATGCTGTGAGGGAGTATGAGTCCCTTTGACCCAAGAGAGGATCTAGCCCTCACCTGGCCTTCGTATCCAACTGGAATCGCCACCTTCAGTCCAGTCCGCAACTTCACACTCTTCCTGAAGGGAACTTCTGAGTCTTCAAGGGCATAGAGGTCCCAACCTGCAGCGTGTTCGCTACCCATAGTAGGAAGCCTGGCGCCTTGCTCCGTCCTAGCCACTTTGACCTCCAATGGAGCACCCATGTACGACCCAATGGGCGCCCCCACTTTGACCTTGTCCGAGACCGGAGCTTTCCGGTGGGGTGAAAAGGGACCCTAGACTCGCCCGTTCGATGGCAGGATTCGATTACGAGGAATTACTGGACCGCGCTCGGGAGAGAATTCCTGAGGGACTAAGCCAGAGGTCCAGGTGGACAATGCCCGAGCCTGACATCATGATCGAGGGGAGCCAGACAATTCTTCGAAACTTCTCCGATGTAGTGGATGCCATGGACAGGGACTCAAATCACGTCTATCAGTACTTATTGAATGAATTGGGCACTTCTGGAACTAGGGAGCAGTCTCGAATCATGCTCAAGGGCCGAGTGCCCCCAAAGAGGATCAAGGAGAAACTGGTTAGCTATGTCAAGACCTACATCCTATGTAATCAGTGTAAAGCACCAGATACAAGGTTCATCAAAGAGGATAGGACGACCTTGCTGAAATGTCAGGCCTGTGGCGCTACTAGGCCAGTTAGGCTGTAATTTAATGTCAGGGCTGACTCTTGATCACTCGGGAGAGAAGTCAAGGAGGATCTTTCCGCGATTCTTACGGTCATGCATGTGCATCTGGGCCTTCGCGACGTCTTCGAATCTCCACACCGAGTCAATAATGGGGTCAATTTGTCCCTTCAGCAACATTTCGGAAAGTGTCGATAGATGCCCCTTGAAAATAGACTCATCATCCAGGAGCCCCATATGGACCCCGAAAACCGCCTTGTTACTGCTCATCATCTTCAGCGGGTCGAAACTTGGCGTTGTTCTCCACATCCTCAAAGCAGAAAACATCGACCGCTTGTCCCCCTTTACAGCATTAGATGCACCGAAGAAATACAACTTCCCGCCCCTTCGTAGAGCCTTGTAAGACTTCATCAGGTTGCTCCCTCCAACTGGATCCAAAGCGTGGTGAACTCCCTTCCCACCAGTCATTTCCTTGCAGACTCTAACGAAGTCTTCCGAGTCCCTGTCAACAAAAGTGACCCCCATAGACTCAACGAATTCTTTCTTCGAACTAGAAGCCGTGCCAATGACCAGAGATGCCCCGTATGCCTTGCATATCTGGGCAACTGCCGTCCCAACTCCTCCAGCTGCATGGTGTACTAGAACAGAATCGCCCTTGGAAATTCCACCAAGGTGAACTAGCATGTGGAATGCAGTTCCGTACGTAACGGGGATTGCAGCGGCCTGTTCAAAGGAAATTGAGTCGGGGAGTTTTATCATCCGGCTTGAATCCATAACCACTTGTTCTGAATAGCCCCCAAAACCAGTCATTGCGAGAACACGGTCACCCGGCGAGTATGACTTAACTCCCTCACCGACCTCAATGACCTCGCCAGATGCCTCGTAACCCGGAGTGAATGGGTAATCTGGATTGGACCCGTATAGCCCCTGACGCATCATAAGGTCCGCGAAATTGATACCAGCCCGGTGAATCCTAACTCGCACTTCCCCTTCTTTTATTTCTGGTTCGGGACACTCTACAATCTCAATCGACGAGACCCCTCCCGTTCTTGGATAGATGACCTTCCTCATCACTTCACCCAATTCTATCAAACTTTGCAGCCAGGAAGAAGTCAGACTCAGTCAGTCCGTCGATCTTGTGAGTCCAGATTTCTGCATTCACCCTTCCCCAGCCTACTTCAAAGTCAGCATGATGGCCCTCGTCCTCACAAATGCCTCCAGCCGCATTGACGAATTCTAGGGCGGAGGCAAAGTCAGGAAACTTCCACTCCCTCTGCAAATGATGGTTTTCTATAACCTCCCAGTCTCGACTGAGTCCTGGCAATAGTTCGGAAATTTGGTCTTCTGTAAGGGTTGGCTGCCCACCCTCGCAAGCCAGGCATCTCTTGTCGGCAAGGTCTTCCATATTCATCCCCACAGGTTATTGTCACGACTTCCATCGGCCATTTGCTCGGCTTTTTCCTGCATCATGGAACGCATACGCATGTCTTCCTTCTCAAATTTCATCATTTCCTTGTCTTCCAGATATGGCAGTCGCATGTGGGCAAGTAAACGAACCTCTACGATGACGTCTCTTGCAATGGACCTGAATACTCCCTCTGAGTCCATTATCTCGACAGCATTCCTAGTGGTTCCAAGTAACATTCCCCTGACTATATTGTCAGTATCGACAGAAAGAGCCCTTGAATCAATCATTATTTCCAAGAGGTCATCCTTTCGAAGTCCAGCTCTCCTTTCAGAAAGGGGCCCATGGAAAACATCCTGTAAATTATCCAATGAGGGTGATCCATGAGCTTCGTGAATCCTTCTAGCCCAATCCGGTAGACTGCTCACCATGTCTGTCCCTTCTATGTCTGGCATGTCTCTCCGTAGGGCACGTCATAGAAAAGGGGTGTGCTCGGAAATCAGCAATAAATTGCGAACTGATGTCTTGAAGAGTGATGGTTCCCGCGGAGCGGCCGAGGATACCATGGCATCGGTAGAGTGGCGCAGGATTCCAACGGTCCTGAGGACCGATGAGATACTGGATAAGGCCTTCAGGCGCGCTAGCAAACAACCCGACACCGTAGAGGATCCAGACAAGTACCACAGGGTCCGAAAGCAGATGAATAAAATGGTCCAATCCGCCGCTTCGGTGATTGACTCAACATTGATCGCTTACGTAGAAATGTGGCCTAGCCTAAATGCGCTATCTCCCTTTGATCAGGCATTAGTCGATGCGGCCGTCGGCAATGACGAGTACAGGAGGTGCTTGGGAACCATTCAGTGGGCTGCAGAAATGGTCAGGTCAATCGCTGCTGACACACAGAGAAAGATACTGAGGCTCAGAGACATTGACGGCTTTCATCAAGCACGAAGATCAGCATATGGGAGGTTCTCCTCCATCATGGATCAGGTGTCCCCCGAAGTTGAGTGGCTTGGGGCCGCACGGGATACTCTCAGAAAACTCCCTTCAATAGATCCAGCCGAGCCATGTATTGTAGTCGCAGGGTCTCCAAATGTCGGCAAATCGGCCCTGATTACGGCGTTATCGAGTGGCGAACCAGAGGTCGCCGCATATCCATTCACAACTAAGCAGTTGCACTTGGGGCATTTCACCCACAGGAGAAGGAAATACCAGATGGTTGACACGCCCGGCCTATTGGATCGTCCGATGTCCGAGAGAAATAACATCGAAATGCAGGCAATTGCAGCTCTGGAGAATGTAGGGGACGTGCTATTGTTCTTAATCGACTCCACGGAAGGTGCGACAACCCCCCTCTCCGAACAGGTTCACCTATTGGAAGAGGTCAGGGGACTTATTTCTGAGAGGCCGATTCTTGTAGTTCACAGCAAGTCAGACCTCCACGAATCGACTCCCGAGGGAGCTAGCCTAATGGTCAGTGCAGAGAGTAATGAGGGAGTTGAGGAATTGCGTGCTGTCCTAGTGGATATGATAGCAGCAGACGAAGTTGTCGACCCTCTCACCCTGCCAGAAAATTGGCCTAG
>DAFQ01000024.1:82549-86085 GCA_002497985.1 Euryarchaeota archaeon UBA4 | reverse complement strand
CCCTCTACGCCAGAGATCAAGTCTCTTGGTTGGTCATAGATGTTCATTTGCCTTCCCAGCCTACATGGGTCATGGAATGTCACAGTGACATCTTCTTCCGCACTCAGATTCATATCGAATCCATTTTCAATTAGGAACTCGGTAGTGTGCATGACCTTCATTTCATCTAGTTCGTAATCAAGAGCAAAGGTCCTGAAGCATTCTGCACACGAAGTCACCAATGTATCGACCCCACTCTCTCCCAACTTCTTCTGGTTGTATGCTTTTAGTTTCTCAAACACCTCAGTCATGCCTTGCCACTTTTGGTCGTGACCACAGCACTTCAGGAAGTCCCTACCGAGGTATGTCACCTCTTCCCCCATTTCTTCGAATAGCGTGAATGCAGATGTTGTTGCATCGCCCAAGTTCATCGAGCCCTCGTTTACATGGCTGAAGATCATCTCTTGGTCGAGGTAATCCACACAACCAGGATAGTAGCCAATGTTGGAATCAATCGGGTATTCCTCAACGGAGATAAAGTCTGAATCGGAGTCCTCCTCCGCCTCCGCGGCTAGAACTGCTTGGAGGACCGTGTGAGGTATCTCTGATGCAGGAGGGCCACCCACTATCATGTTCCTCCTGATGTCGACATATGAGTCATAATCGACCAGCTGTGGACAAGCGTTGGTGCAAGCAGAACAGGTCAGGCAGGAGTAAAGGGGAACTCCATCGTCCTCATTATTCCATGTGTTGTAGATGATATTCAGCTTGTCTCCGGCGTTGAAAAGCCTCACGGGACACGCATCATCACAGAGATCGCAGCCATAGCATTTGTTCATCTCATACTCATATCCCCTGGCCATGCTACGCATTAGCATGAACACTATTGCCCCGACCCCGAGACAAGGGATGAATAGTGAGTAAATCAGCTTGGCATCGAGACTCTTTGGATTCTTGTGATAGGTCGGGTTCTCTACAGACAGCGATGATAAATCCGAGACACCCAGTTCACTCTGTGAACGTACAAGGGCAGTTCCATCATCATCCAGGAGTAGGGGCTGGTAAGCAACAGCTGAGAAACTAGTAATCGCCTCAACACTCTCGTTCATTCCAGTCGATGTCACTGAGAAGGAAATTGTATATGTCGACCCAGAATCGACGTAAACTGTCCCAGTTTCACATGAACCATCATCATTCTCCCATACAATATCGCCATTAGAATCACTCATCACCAGGCTCTGTGTATGTTCCCCAGCCCCTCTCACAGTCGTTCTGAATAGGCACCCAACATCTACTGGCACTGATGAAATACCGAGATCCTCGACTTCGAATGTAGATGACTCTTCATAGCTAACTCCGGCCACTAAAGAATCACCAAAGTAAGAAGAATAACCCTCAGCTGCGTTTCTTCCAATACTCGGATCCGCATGACCATTAGCACCTGAATAGTCAATCAAATACAGTTTCGTGGGCTGGTAAAGTCCCCAATCAACCCAATTCTCGGCAGGAATCACACACCAGTCATCATGGTGTTCCTCACTACCTAATCCAGACCACGCTGCTAGGTACGAACTGTCCTCATATAGCAGACATTCACTCCCCCACTCATCCCAAACGTTGCCTTGTTCCTGATGGACCAGAGTATCGGAAGGTTGACCTCTCATTCCATCAAGATCTTCAACATCGTCCATGGCCCCAAGGCCACCATAGTCCCAGAATCCACCTTCGTAGATGGGCCATGTTACAACTGAAATCAATATTGCCGCAATGAGTGAACCAATGGCTACCTGCCTTCCGATTTTTGGAGTCACTCTGGATCCCACTGAGTTAAGCAAGAATTTTCTAAGGGGGAAGAAAATAATGGCGAATATGAAAATTCCAGTAAGTATCCACGGTATCGCATTGAATACTTCAGCGGACCATGGAGATTGCCTCCCACAGAGGAACTCTCCGTGCGTTCCAACAAAGCAGAAGTCGGAACGGTCTTTTGCATACAGGTCAAGGAAGATGTTGATGGAGAAAACTGAGATGAACCACACGTGTGCTAGGTAGACAGCGCCTGCAGTGGCGAACCAAGGATCCTCGACACCCCTCTTCTCCCTCCCTGGGAGGAAAGGCGGCAAGGCCAGTATCCCTACAGGCAGTCCAGTAATTGCCGCACCCCACCAAGCAGAGTTCCAGTTTATTACGGGGGATCCAAAGAACTCCCCAATTGGACCTGCAGGTATGACGAATTGTGGGAGATACTCGCCCCACCTAAGGTACCCATATGAGAAAAGAACATACCAGTCGGGGAAAACGAATCCTGCTTGTGCAAAGGGGTCAGCCGCACTGTGTAGGGGAGGGGGAATTAACCAAGAGTAAAATGCGATCACCATTACTATTGATGCAAGTATGATGGTATCCCTTAGGACCTCTGTGGGCCAGAATGGATGACCGATGAATGTTCTCCTGCGCTCAGTCTCTGCCTCTAGGAGCTTGTTGCGTTCGCTGATGTATGTATCAGCAATCCGTCCAAACCTTTCCACGATTCCCATAATAATTCCTCAATGTGGCTCCGCAATCCCCTGGGCCCAGACTATGAAAAGGTGGGCAAGAATCAACGCGGTAACGACCACGGGCAGTATGAAAACATGGAGGAAATACATCCTCGTTACGGTCTGTCCAGACAGAGAGGTACCTGCGAACATCGCATTTGCTACCCACTCCCCAATTAGGGGCGTACTCATGGCCATGTTGATTCCAATGGTGGCGGCACCGAAGGCCAAACTGTCCCAGGGGAGCAAGTATCCCGAATAGCCAAAGAAAATGGTGAAGAACATCAGCGCCACTCCAATTAGCCAGTTTAACTCCCTTGGATTCCTGTATGCCCCTGTGAAGTACACCCTGCACATGTGCAGGAACACTGCTGCTACCATGAAGTGCGTAGTCCAATGGTGGATTGAGCGAATGATGTATCCGAATGGCAATTGAGTCATGATGAACTCCATGCTGCTGTATGCAGGAGTGGGATCACCCTCTCCTCCTGGGACGTAATACAATCCAAGAACGGTCCCAGTGATCACCAGTATGACGAATGCCAGGAACGAGATTCCCCCAAGGCAATACAGGGGGTACCAATACCAGATTATTCTGAGTTTGTATTTTTCAGCGTGCGTCATCGGCATTTGCCTGTGCATTCCATAGTAAGCATCCCTGCTCATGCCCCAATAGTCCTGAATTCTGAATCGGGTGTCCAACCAGGAGAATGCCCAAAGGAACGTTTTTTCTGCTAGGCCCATACTGCCAGCACTTGTTTCAACAGCCCTCAGAATGTCCTTTCGAGGCATTTCCTCCCGCTCCTTCCTTAGGGTCAGTGCGACAATTACCACAACAATAGCGATGAACAGCCATAAGAACCAAAATTGAATCATCTTTTCACCTCAGTCACAATATGCATACCAGTCCTTGAAATCAGGAAGTGCCTCAATCATATCACCATTTAGTACGAATGGGACCAGTGGCATGCCCACGGGAGCAGGGCCACCCACTCTCTTTATTCCGAAGTATTCGAATTG
>DAFQ01000024.1:79586-82154 GCA_002497985.1 Euryarchaeota archaeon UBA4 | reverse complement strand
CAGATGCAGAAGAGCTTGTTGCCGCCTGAATCAGTTCCGTTGGGGAACCACTGGTCTGCCGTGAACTCATTTGCGACCAGTTGCCAACCGGGTATGCAGCACAAGTGAGGGCACCTCGAGAAAACTATGATTAGATTGTCGTGGATCCTCAGAGGTTCGTATTGTGAGTCATCCTCCATCTCAAATCCAGACCCCACGTATCCACCATCTACTGAGTACCCATCTAGGAACTGGAATCTGGGCTTGTTCTCAATCAGTGCAGCCGTCTTATTCTCGTCATGAGGGACGTAGATTGCGTTGATTGGCATGCCTGACCACACTCCTTGGGCTGCAGCCATTCCCGTGGAAGAACTTGCAGCAGCATCGACGAATGACTGGTAGGTCATTGCTTCTAGGTGGCTGTCACCATACCAGACTGTGTCCTCAGCACCCGTCGGAACCCAGTATCTGACGGCTGAATCTCCTCCGGATGCCTCTGATTGCCCCATTAACAAAGAAGCGAATCCAACACTGCCCAAGCTGGCCACCGTAATTACCCCGGCTGCAGTATTGAATGAGTGCCTCATGAACTCCCTCCTATCTATGAAAGGGGCCTCTTCGGTAGATTCGGAATCATCTCCCCCAACGGGTCTGAGCTTGAATTTCCTAACCATAATCACACCTTGTATTGTTTCCAGGAATCAGGGTCTTTGGGAGTTATGTACTTCCCTCTCCTCTTCTTGACTATGAGTATGTCGGGCATGACGTATTTCATGTATACAATTCCCATTATGATGACTGTCAACAGAAGCATGCCCAAGAAAAACGACAGCAATTGCTGATCCCAGTGGTTGTATAGTCCATAGGACAGGGAGCCCGCCCAATAAAGGGACCAAACAATCCCCCATAGGCCAACCAATATAATCAGCCAAGAGTCACCGGAGGGTGAAACGCTAGCCCTAACAATCGAACCCGGGGTCGCTTCGTTGAAAACTCCATGATTCACAGCGGACTCGTAAATCTCTTCGCTAAGACTTACTCCCTCAAGGGCCTCCCTAGCATCATCTACACTAACCTCGCCCGAAGCTACCTGTCTGAGCATCTTCAGAACAATATCGTCCTTCATCACTGATCACCTCTCCTCTGGTGCTTAATTCGCAACCTCAATAGATTGCTCCTCCCTTCGTAGTGCCTTGAGAATCCATACCTGAGCATTAGTCCACAGAAAATTATCACGATAACCACAGCCGCGAAACCAAGGAGCCCAAGCCAATGTGCTCGCAATCCTGCTCCCATGTGGTGGAGGTCTATGCTCTCTTCTCCAGGGGCAGGGGGCTCTATGTCACCATTGCCTGCGAAAACAGTTCTGGTACCGCTGCCCTCTCCTTCATCTATGGTGGTGCTAAGTCTGTTCCACCTGTCCAAATCAGAAGGTACCCCATCTCCATTCACCGAGTTTCCTGCGAGCCACAGCGTAACTATGCCAGTATCGGATGGCGGTGCTGTCCATGAAATGTGCCATGTCCTATCTGCTGTCTGTGAACCAGGATCAGTATGAGTCAATGTCTGCGGATCTTCTTCCCAATTTTGCACTAAATTTTCAGACCCTTCTGCGGCTCCGAGGGTACCAGACGATATTTTCATTGAGAATCCCCCGGTTCCAGATGAAGAGTCTATATCGGGCCCTCCAACAATCTGTATCTTCATGTCATATGTAATTCCTGGTTGGTACCTGTGAGGAACTTCAGCCAGGATTAGGGTGACGGAGTTGTCCGGTTCTTCCGAATGGCATGTGCAACCCGCTATGGCCACATCACCATCTCCATTCGCATCCCCTCCTACGCCTGTGTGGAAGGCCTGAACGCCCCCTGCAAGAAGGAGTGCAACAGTACTCATCACGAACAGCCTTCTGGAGCTTGTCAGAGCGGACCTCATGATGAACCCTCAGTGGACGTGTTGGCCCACCTGAAACGAGGCTATTAACGTTCCATGCCGTCAACTTGAAACTCACCCCCGAAACCTACATTTCGGACCATTCCATTTACTCACCAAACTAATACGGAAAGAGCCCCTAGGGATGCCATGGCGAATCCCAATTGGCGCAACCTGTATAGGCTATCTGAAACTCAAGTTTCCCTTCTTGATTCTGCTGAAGACAAGATGGAGATGATGGACATTTCAGGTGCAGAGGGGATTCTACTTTCTATGCTCGAGGATGATCCCAGTTGTGTTCCTGTTCTCAACATTCTCGGGCATATGAACGGCAGACACCTTTCAGATTTTGAGGCCGCAATAGGGTATTACGACAAGGTCCTTGAAATAGAACCAGATAATGCATGGGCGAGAGACGAGAGGAGAAGATATCAGAGATATATCTCCTATGACTAGTACACTCTAAACACTAGCCATACATGGCATGGCCATGGAGGAGGGGGCCATCCTAATCGTCGGTGTAGGGGGCATAGGTTGCATCTGGGCCAGGCAGGCGCATGCCAGTTGTCAGGATTTGTCAGAGCTTCTTCTAATTGATGCGGACGAGTCTTCCTTTGAAGGCGCCAACACTGCAAACTGCCTATTCCTTGACGCAGG
>DAFQ01000024.1:61191-79194 GCA_002497985.1 Euryarchaeota archaeon UBA4 | reverse complement strand
CTAGATTCTGTAATGCCCCTGATAGATAGAGCAGAAATAATGATGATTCTTACTGGACTGGGAGGGGGAATGGGTTCTGGAGCATCTTCGGAAATCGCTTCAGTCGCAAAACAAAAGGGCTGCATAGTTCTTTCAATTGCCGGACTCCCCTTCGCAGAACAACCTCTGAGGTGCTCTATAGCCAACGAGGCAATTTCCGGATTGGATTTCAACTCACATGTATGCATCAGGGTTAGCATGGAGAGGCTTGCTTGGCAGGCAAGACAGCGTAAGACGGATTGGATCACTGGGTCAGGTTGGATAGAGGAGCTGATAGAGGGGCTGGTGACAACCATAGCAGAGGTAGGGACAATAAATCTGGATTTGATGGATATGCGTTCGATAATAGAAAAACCTGGAAATGCTACACTGATTGTTGGGACCGGCACGACCGAACTCCCTGAAAAGGTCGTAGAAATGGCACGCAACTCACCTCTATCTGAGATAGAAATCAAGGGCGCGAAGGGATGCCTCGTTCAATTGGAAGGGGGGCCCGACATGACTCTGGCACACCTGGATCAGATTACTGATGCCTTCGTATCGTCTATGGACCCAGATTGCCAAGTGATTATGGGAGCAAGGACCAGTGATGACATGGTGGGCAGACTCCGGCTTGTTGCGGTAGTCAGTGGACTCGATTGATTACCCATCATGCGTTAAGTGGGTGCCCCTTCCGAACTATCGTGGCGAGGCAGGGAAAGGCTTCCAGGGGCAAACATAGGTGGATAGGATTCCAAGTGGAAAATAGCGTGCAGGATAGATCTGAGATGGAGGAAATCCTTGAGAAACCACTGGGCGATATGGGGTGGAGACTCTATGACTTTACGAATTCCCAGAAACCAGTCCTCTGCATAATCAGAGTCGAACTTTCCGAATCCGATAGTGCCGTTTCTACCCTAAACTCGATCAAATCAATATCGACCATGGCCAAGTCGGGCAAGATTCGACTAGTCAGGGAAAGGATGGGCCTTGAGAGGCCTCCTAGGAAGCGTTAGGGGAATAACCACTCAAGCTCATCCACATCGGTGACGATTGATAATCCTCCATCGGTCTCAATTATCAATCCCCCATTATTATCTAGTCCTACAACCCGCTTCATCCCACTTGTAGTTGAGGGGTAAGCCCCCTCAGAAAGGGAGGCCGACAAACCCCTCCATGATACTTCTAGGAGCTCATCGCCACTCAGAGCGGGCAGTCCAGGGATGTCCTCCAAGATTCCCGAGAGGGAGGCATCCACAATTCCGAAAACGGTATCAATGTCAGCTTTTCCAAGTGTTTCCGACCAGCCTGAGGCTTTATTTCCGCCAACATCCCTAGGTTCTGAGTTGATGCCCACCCCAACTCTCATCCCATCTTCATTGCTAGATGTCTCCGATACAACTCCACCCAACTTTTCTCCACTCCTGTCGACAAGGTCATTTGGCCATTTTACCCTGCACTCAATTCCTTTGGATATCACACTACCAGCTGCGGTTTGAATCAAACCATGGCCGACTCCCGATTTCGAATCAACAGGAACTTTCCAAGTTGCAATCAGATCTCCCGGCCTTGACTCCCAGGTAGACCCCCTCCTCCCCCTTCCAAGCAGTTGCCTATCCGCCCTGATTCTCTGCCATCCAGATTCTGCGAGCTTGGACGCCTCATCCATCGTCGACTCACACTCATCGATGGCAACAGCCCGAATTCCAAAACCCGGCTTCCAGAATGCGAATGCACCTATCTTCTCATCACCGATCCTGAGGCTCTGTATTTCCCTACATGACCATCCATTCGCCAACCAATCCTCTCGCTTGCTCGGACTTTCTGGGTCAGTCCTCATTAGAAGAATGACGATGAATCCATTCATCTCATGCTCTTCTGCAGCACTCATCAGTTTGGATGACCAGCCACCGTCCGGGATATCTACCATTGAGGCCTCTTCAATTGGCTCAAGAATTAGTGGTCCCTCTGGGGGCTCTAGATATGGCAGGTTCCAAATCAGAAGTTTCGCTTCCTTCGGTACCGACCAATTATTTTCCCCCACGCCACCTTCAAACACCGTCACTTTATTCGATAGACCATGTTCCTCAATATTTGATCTCGAAGATGCAACTGCATAGGGGTTGACGTCGTACGCCAGTACTTCCCACCCCAGCTCCGCCAATATTATCGAAAGTGCACCTGATCCACATCCAATTTCAACTGCCAGGGATGGGGCCATACCGAGAGAATACAAGGCCTTTGCCAGAAGTTCTGTGTCCTCTCTTGGCGGGTATACTGTCTGTGGGACGATCAATCTCCAGGGCCCGTTCTCACCAACACTGAAATCAACCACCTTGGAGTTCCTTGATACGTCTCCATTCCAGTCCGTTTTTCCCATTTCTATCTCCTCAATTCAGCAAACCTTTATGCGGACTTGCCCCAACTAGCATCTGCTTCCCTAATCCCCCAAGGGAGCTCAGCCGGTCCCGGGCCAGCGTTGCCTTTGCCGGTAGGTTCAAAAATACCCCTACGGTCCGCCAATAGCCCAGCATCAGCCATGGGCCTGTAGCTTAGTCAGGTAGAGCACCGGGCTTTTAACCCGGTGGCCGGGGGTTCGAATCCCCCCGGGCCCTCTCCTGAACGAAGCACTGGGCCCCTGTTTTTGCTGGAGGGGGAGTGCGCATGGCAGTCAAAAGTTCAACCAAAAAGAGACTAATCGAACTCGGAGTCTCCGAGGAGCACGCCCACAAACTCGCTGATGATGCTAATATGGATGCCATCAAGAGGATGACAGTCGAAGAAGTCGCCAAGAAAACCGATCTCGAGACTGGCTCAGCCGAGATTGACAACATCATGGGAATCATAAGGGAGCAAGCCGCATCGAGGAGGAGGAGTAGAGCAGGGAGGATAACAATATCCAGGAGCGCCCTTCTGGATGAAGACATACCTGTCGGCGACGATAGATTCAACGTTCTAAATCACCATCTAGTTCCCCATCACGACCTACTTCCAGAGGATGACGAGGAAGAAATCCTATCTCCTTGGGGCCTATTGGAAAATGACAATGCAGGCAACAGTCGATTGGCCAAGGAGTTACTCCCCAAGATACTCATAACAGATCCAGCTGTGCAGGCCTTGAAGGAACTCGAGGAAGAAAAGAGAAGGAACGAGATAGCTGAGGGGACTAGGGAAGATGACTTCCCAGCGGGCTGGCTCAGGAACAGGGTTGTGAAAGTTGTAAGGTATAGCAGGTCAGCAGGCGCTACCACGGCCTACCGACTAATTGTGGAGAGTAATTGAGGTGCAATAGATGAAGGAGATAGTAAAGAGTTATTTCGCGCATAGAAGCATGGTCAACCACCAACTTGCATCATACAATGATTGCATCCCCGGAGATGGCCGAGCTAGTAGGATGGAGAGAATTGTAAGGGGCATCAGGATTGGCAGTGACGACCCTCTTGCTGAGGTTCCCGGAGGAGAAGAATCAGGGGGAATGATCAAGCTCGACGTCCTGGACAAGGAGATCTACATCAGGATGAAGGGAATTAGACTGGGTGCACCCACAGTCCGAGAGGCAAACGGTGCAGAACACCCCGCAACCCCCCTTGAGTGCAGACTAAGGAAACTAACATACTTCTCTCCAATATACATGGATTTCAGAATCTACAGGGACGACTTGCCCACCACTGAAGGAGCGGACTTGGGATATATAGAGGAAGAAGGCGTCCACATAGGAAACCTCCCAATAATGGTCCGTTCAGCCAGATGCAACCTACATCCGGACCACATCGCTGGAACTCAAGAGAAGTCCCGCAAGCTTTCCCCAACAACAATCCCAGAAGATGCTGATATCCTGAAGCAACTTCTGAGAAAGGCCGGAGAAGACCCCCTTGATCCGGGAGGCTATTTCATAATCAATGGGACTGAGAGAGTTCTAATTTCAATGGAGGACCTAGCTCCCAACAGAGTAACCGTTGAGAAGAACAAGAAGTACGCACATGAGACAGAAGTAGCAAAGATATTCTCGCAGAAAGATGGTGTAAGGAAACCCATCAACGTCGAAAAGCGCAGAGATGGGATGCTGATGGTGAAGATCCCAAGTGCCGGAACAACCGCAATTCCAGTAGTATTGCTAATGAGGGCCCTTGGGATGGAGAATGACAGGGATATTTTCTCTGCCATAGCTGGTCCCGTGGAGGCGATGAAGTACACTGTAGCTAACCTGAACGATGTCAAGGACAATCCTGAATACGGGGTTGACAATACAGAGGAGGCAATGGCTTGGCTGGAGAAGAAATTCGCTGCAGGCCAGCAGAAGGAATACAGGGAATCGAGAATCCAGAACCTCCTTGACAAAGAACTCCTCCCTCACTTGGGATCCAATGATGAGGTCAGAACCAAGAAGGCGATATTCCTTGGAAGGATAGTTCGCCAGGTTCTTGAGATGGCCATAACAAATAGAGACCCAAATGACAAGGACCACTACGCGAACAAGAGGGTGCGCCTTGCAGGGGACCTAATGGAAGATCTATTCAGGGTCGGAGTACAAGGCCTTGCTAGGGACCTGAAGTACCAACTTGAGAGGCACCACAACAGGAAAAGAGAACTCAAGATCAATTCATGCCTCAGGCCTGATGTCCTGACCTCCAAGATAATGCACGCTCTGGCTACAGGAAACTGGGTAGGCGGGAGATCAGGCGTGAGCCAGCTTTTGGATAGGACGACTTACTTGGCCTCGCTCTCGCACATGCGCAGGGTTACCAGTCCACTTGTCAGAAGCCAACCGCACTTCGAGGCGAGAGACCTTCATCCAACTCATTGGGGCAGACTCTGCCCCAACGAGACTCCCGAGGGGCAAAACTGCGGCCTCGTCAAGAACGCAGCACAGATGATCGACGTTTCGGAAGAAGTTCCCGAGTCAGATGTCAAAGAGCTCCTCGTTGAGGCCGGAGTTGACCCGAGCCCGGAGGGATGGGCCGACGGTTCTAGGATCCACGTAAATGGTGATATCTTCGGACTCCACAAGAGGCCTAACAAACTAGTCTCCCAATTCAAGCGCCGACGCAGATCAGGAAGAATCAGGCCCGAGGTCAGCATCAGGCACGACACTGAGAACAAGGACGTGTACATCAATACAGACAGGGGCCGAATTATGCGGCCACTTCTGGTATTGGAAGACGGTACTTTGACACTCTCGAAATTCCACTTGGAAGGACTCGAGTCGGGAGAGATAACCTTCTCTGACTTGGTTTCCTCGGGAGTCGTTGAATGGGTCGATGCAGAGGAGGAGGAGGACCTTCTGGTGGCGCCAAGACCTTTCGACCTTCCAGAGTTGTCACCCAAGAATAAGCGCCCTATGGATCCATCGAAGGTAACGTGGCTGAACCTTGGTGATGAGGAGATTTCCAAAGCCAAACTCTCCGTAGAGGTGAATTTACCAGATGGCACTGCAGTTACTGAGAAGTTCTCAGTCCCATTGAATTACCATCAGGACGACGTAGACACCCTCAGGAAGAAGGAGAAGAAGGGCAATACCGTTCTCGTATACACCCATGTTGAGATTGACCCTCAGCTCATTCTGGGCGTTTGTGCAGCATTGGTGCCATACCCGGAACACAATTCCACCCCGAGAGTTACTGGAGGTACAGCGATGGTGAAACAGAGCCTAGGTCTCCCGAGTGCGAATTACAGGCTAAGACCCGATACAAGGGCCCACATAATGCACTATCCGCAGAGGTCGGTTGTCGGGACACGTGCAATGGATACTACCAACTTCAACAGTAGGCCAGGTGGTCAGAATTTGGTCGTCGCAATAATGAGCCATCATGGTTACAACATGCAGGACGCAGTTGTAATGAACAAGGCTTCGATTGAGAGGGCATTGGGAAGATCAACCTTCATACGCACATACAACGCCGAAAATCGCAGATTCCCTGGTGGCCAGGAGGAGAGGATAGAAGTTCCCGGGACTGGCCTTGACGAAATTAAGGGGATGAAATCATTCGATAGTTACTCTCACTTGGAGAGGGACGGACTACCTGTCCCGGAAGAGTTCCTAACAAGTGGCGGTTCTGATTCGGCTGTACTGGTCGGCAAGACTAGCCCACCTAGATTCCTAGAAGAGGCCCATGGCGCCTTCCTTCAGGCTCAGGAAAGGAGAGAGTCATCGATGATGGTCCGCCACGGGGAACATGGATGGGTCGACAACGTGTTTGTCACAGAATCACTGGACTCTGGAAGGTTGGTGAGGATCACCCTAAGGACAAACAAGATTCCAGAACTAGGCGACAAGTTCGCTAGTAGGCACGGTCAGAAGGGAATTATCGGAAGGATAGTTGAGGAGTCTGATATGCCCTTCACTGCTGATGGAGTGGTCCCCGACCTAATCATCAATCCCCACGCGATCCCGTCTCGGATGACTGTGGCTCACGTCCTTGAGATGATAGGTGGAAAGGTCGGTTCTATGGAAGCAAGGAGGATCGATGGGACCGCGTTCACCGGGGAGAAGGAGGAATCCCTGAGGTCAGGACTTCTAAGAAACGGATTTAACCACACGGGAAGGGAGAACATGATTAGTGGAGAGACCGGAGAAGAATACCCAGCTGAGGTTTTCGTGGGAGTGATTTACTACCAGAGACTTCACCATTTGGTAAGCAGCAAGCTCCATGCCAGAAGTAGGGGAAGGGTCCAGATTCTTACAAGGCAACCAACCGAGGGAAGAGCCCGACAGGGAGGCCTAAGGTTCGGAGAGATGGAAAGGGACTGCCTGATTTCCCATGGCGCGTCCATGGTAATCAAGGACAGGCTTCTGGATGAATCCGACGGCTGGCCACTGATGGTGTGCAATACGCCAAGATGTGGGCACATCGCATACTATGACTGGAAGAGGCGGACCACAGTCTGCCCCTCTTGTGGCGACAGGGCGGACGTCCATTCTGTGCAGACTTCATACGCTTTCAAACTACTTCTCGATGAGATGAAGAGTTTGGGAGTCGCTATGAGACTCGAACTGGAGGACCGAAGATGAGTGCCAGAAATGCAGCAAAGATCCCAAAGAGGATTGAGGCGATTAAGTTCACGCTGATGGATCCAAATGAAATTAGAAAAATGTCCTCAGTAGAGGTGAAGACCGCTGATACCTACAAAGACGACGGGCATCCCTTCAAGCAAGGACTAATGGACCCCAAGATGGGCGTTATCGACCCAGGTGTGAGATGTGAGACATGCGGAAACAAGCACGACGAGTGCCCCAGTCACTTTGGGCACATCGCACTAGAGCTGCCAGTAATGCACATTGGTTTCACCAATCTAATCAAGACTTCTCTGAAGTCCACATGCAATACATGCAGTAAGATTCTCCTCCACGACAAACCGGAAACCCACCCCGTGGATCCAGAAAAGTCGGAGCAGGACTATTATGAGGAGAGAGTAAAGGATGTAATGATCAAGCACGGCGTCGGATCCTCCGAATTCAAGAATGTCATCAAAGACATAGAGAAGGAGTGTTCCAGCAAGAAGAGGACAATTTGCATGCACTGCGGTAGCGAACAGGGCAAGATAATACTGGACAAGCCATCGACATTCAAGGAGAAGAAAGAGAACAAGGGTGAGCACAAGCTCAATGCCCGAGACATCAGGGAGTGGCTGGAAAGGATTCCCGATGAACATCTCATCTTCCTAGGCATGGACAAGGATGCAGCAAGACCAGAGTGGATCATAATGAAGGTACTACCTGTCCCACCAATCACAGTAAGGCCCTCCATCACCCTGGACAGTGGGGACAGGTCCGAAGATGACCTGACTCACAAGTTAGTTGACGTGCTTAGGATTAACCAGCGCCTCAGGGAGAACCGAGACGCAGGCGCGCCCCAACTGATTGTAGAGGATCTATGGGAGCTGTTGCAATACCACTGCACCACATACTTCGATAACCAAACCAGTGGAATACCGCCTGCAAGACACAGGTCTGGAAGGCCACTAAAGACCCTAGCACAGAGACTCAAGGGAAAGGAAGGGAGATTCAGGAGCAACCTCTCAGGAAAGAGAGTGAATTTCTGTGCACGAACCGTGATTAGCCCCGATCCAAACTTGGGGATTAATGAAGTCGGAATACCCACTCAGACGGCCAAGGAGCTCACCGTTCCTATCCGTGTCACGAGTAGGAACAGGGAGCAACTAAGGCAGATGATTCTACGCGGCCCAGATGTCCACCCTGGTGTCAATTACATCATCAGAGGGGACAAGTTCAGAGTCAGGATAACCGATCGAACGAAGTTCATCTGGTCTGGCTTCAGGTGCCTTAACCCCGAGTGCCACTCTGGTAGTGACGACGAGCCATATACTGGATACAGGCCTGACTTGAATGAAGTACTGCCCGCACCAAATTTCCTACCAGGCCTCGAACTAATGAGGCAAATGAGGAGAAACTCAATTGGCGATCTGGAGGAGGAGTGGGGTGTCGATCTGGACTCAACCCTTAGGAATCTTAGGGGCGAGGATGAGAGGGGGCTCCCCCTTCCCGATGGAGATCAACGAGCCACTATTCATCAAAGGTGGAAGTGGGAGATGGAGCATCCCGGGGAATACCTCCCAGATCATCTAGAGGCCAAATGCCCTCATTGTGGCAGCCCAGAAATAGAGGATGACTACGGCAATGCATACAGTACCGACGTCGAGGACAGGCTCAGCACACACGACTTGGATGGGAATCCCAAGCCTGGTGTCATAGTGGAGCGCCACTTGATTGACGGCGATGTCGCCCTCTTCAACAGACAGCCATCTCTTCATAGGATGTCGATGATGGTTCACGAAGTCAGGGTAATGCCTGGAAAGACCTTTAGATTCAACCTAGCGGATTGTACACCTTACAATGCTGATTTCGATGGCGACGAGATGAACCTCCACGTCATCCAGAGCGAAGAGGCACGAGCAGAGGCGAAGATCCTGATGAGGGTCCAAGAGCACATCATAACTCCAAGGTACGGTGGAAGCGTAATCGGTGGAATACACGACCACATTTCAGGAGCCTACTTGCTTACACATGGCGATCGAGTACTGCCGAAGAATCTGGTAATGCAGGTCCTAGGAGATACAAACTGGGATGGGGAACTACCTCCAGAGGTAGAGGAGAATGGGGTGATCGGATACCGTGGAAGCGACGTTCTGAGCCTAATTGTTCCAGAAGGATTCAACTTAGACTACATCAGCAGAATTGGTGATAATGTGAAGGTCACCAAGGGAGATGTTTCGGGAACTATCGACAAGAGGGGAATAGGTGCTGAGGACGGAAGGCTACTAGATGCCGTAGTCCACACACATGGCCCGGATGCCGGTGCTGAATTCCTAGACAGGATGACCAGGATGACAATTTCCATATGCACTTCTATGGGATTCACTACGGGAATCGACGATGAAGACCTCCCTCCTGAGGCGAAGTCAGAGATTGCAAAGATCAACAAGAATGGCAGCGATGCAGTGGATGAAGAGCTAGCGAAGTTCGGAAAGGATGGGAGGAAGTACGAGTCAAGGCCAGGTAGGACCCCTATGGAGACCTTGGAGGAGAATATATTGATGATTCTTGACGAGGCCAAAACCGAATCAGGAAACATAGCGAAGTCATACCTAGGTTCCGACAACGCCGCTGTCATGATGGCAACCTCTGGAGCCAGAGGCTCAATGGACAACCTCGCAATGATGGCAGGTTCAATTGGTCAGCCAAAGGTAAGAGGAAAGCGGCTGGAAAGAGGATATCAGGACCGTGTACTGGCGCACTTCCCTCGTAATGCAAAGGGCGCTCAGGAGAAAGGATTCGTCGGATCTTCATTCAAGAGGGGTCTGGAACCGACCGAGTTCTTCATGCTCTCGGTATCTGGAAGGGAGTCTCTAGTCGACACTGCGGTCCGAACAGCAAAGTCTGGATACATGCAAAGAAGGCTAATCAATGCCATGGACGACTTGAAGGTCGCGAATGATGGCATGGGTTCGGTTAGGAATACTGCCGACAGAATCATACAGTTCGAATACGGAGAGGACGGAGTCGATCCAGCACGTAGCCGAGGGGGAATGCCGTTTGACGTTTCCAAGGTTCTAGACGATGCATTGGGAGGTGTTAACTGATGGTAGTCAAGAGTGCAACCAAGAAGAAACTGATGGATCTCCAGATAGATGAGGAATATGCTCACAAGCTGGCAGATGATAGGAAGTGGGACGATGTCAAGGTCCTCACCGCAGGACAAATAGCCCAGATATGCGGAATCGACTCAGGAACCGCTCAGAGGATACACGATCTGATGGCCGCGTCTTCCAAGTCATCTAGGGCCGCCGCCGCCTCGACAGAGAAGACGGTTGTACGAAGAAAGTCCGCCGCCTCACGCCGAAGGCGGAAGTCGATGATGCCACTGCAGACCTATGATCCGGAAACCAAGATGGTTCAGGTAATGAAGGACATCGATCACGATGACGAAATTTATGCCCAACTCGCCACCGCATGCGAGGGAGAAGGACTTGTTCTGACTCCTAGGATGCTCACAGACCTGACCGAGGGAATAAGATCCCGTGGAGACTCCAAGATTACTCCTGCAAAGGCAAGAAAGGTCATTCAGTCTGCGAGATCATCTCTCAAGAGGTCCAAAGCAGATCCCCACGAGGCCGTGGGAATCACCACCGCCCAGTCAATAGGGGAGCCTGGCACGCAGATGACCATGAGAACATTCCACTATGCGGGTGTCGCTACGGTTAACGTTACACAGGGTCTTCCAAGGATTATCGAAATTGTCGATGCCCGTAAGGTGCCCAATACTCCTACGATGAGAATTTTCCTAGAGGAACTAAATTCCAAAGGCAAGCCCCTCCGAACCAATGAGAAGTTAGTCAGGGGAATTGCTGCCGGACTAGAGGCAACAAAAACCAGCGACATAGCAAATATCGATGTCGAGGTAGCCCAGCGTTACCTTAGCCTGAAACTACACAACGCCAACATGAGGCTGAAGAATATGACAGGAGCCGAAGTTAGGGACAAGCTTCAGAGGGCCCTTAGGCTGTTCATTCAGGCCGATTCAGATGACAAGCCGAAGGAATTGAAGATAATCCCAGGCGTCACCAAGGAGGATGACTTGGAGACGCTAGCCACAGATCCCCCGACATACACTGACCTTTTGCAACTTGAAGACAAGATAAAGAAACTACAGTTGAAGGGAATCAGAGGAATAGAGAGGGCAAATGTCCAGGCGGGTGAGAACGGCGAGTATTACATCTCTACCATAGGGTCAAACCTTGCCAAGGTGAGTGAATTCGCAGGAATAGATCGCGCAAGGACTTACACAAACAACATCAATGAGATTCACTCTTACCTGGGAATAGAGGCAGCTAGGCAGGCAATAATTAACGAGATGAGCGACACTCTCGAAGGGGCTGGATTGGATGTCGATGTCAGACATCTTCTGATGGTCTCTGACGTCATGACTAGCGAAGGTGAAGTAAGGGCGATAGGTAGGCATGGAGTAAGCGGTACCAAGCACAGCATATTGGCTCGCTCGGCTTTCGAGGTTACAGTTACCCACTTGCTAAGAGCAGGAATTATTGGTGAGAGAGACGAACTCAGAGGAGTTACTGAGAATATTGTCGTCGGACAGCCAATAGCACTTGGGACGGGTAGCGTGGACTTGTTCTACATACCAGATGAGGCATAGGAGGAATCAAGATGGACTTGGCTAGAAATCTTAAGCAGAGCTTGAACACTGGAAAAATCGTGTTTGGTCAGAGAGAGACCATGGGCGCGTGCGCTAAGGGAGAGGCTAGATTGGTAATCGTGGCCGCGAACTGTCCTGAGAAGTTCATTGAAAATATCTCTGAGAGCCATCCCGGGATGACAGTCCACAGAGTCAACCTAGTAAATAGGCAACTAGGTGCTGCTTGTGCAAAGCCATTCCCCGTCAGCGCACTGTGTGTAGTCGATCCGGGCCAGAGCGATTTGCTATCATTGCAATCAAATCTCTAACCGGATTTCCCAATAGTCGTAGTTTATTGCTACTGTCGATGTACTCATACGGTACTGTTCAAGCGTGTCACCCCTCCCTAACCACATGGAAGACGCAGTCCGCGCTCTACTCTCATCTAGGGGGGTTAGGCTGGAAACCACTGCTGAACATGTAGAAATTCCTGAATTTGTCCTGCTGGGAATAGCTGAGAAGACTCCTGAGATTGGTGGTGGGATATCAGAAACCAATGTCCACGTGTGGCATATAGAGTCGGGAATGATGCCGTTGTCGAGAGCTGATTTCGAAAGGTGGTGTGTAGATGCCCCCATCGGGAAAAACTGGATACTCAGTGAGAGAGAACTTCCCGATGGTTGTCAGGACGATACACCACATGGCGTCGAACTGGTTATTTGGGGCCCAGAGGTGCTATCCAGATGGATTGGAGATGCAGTAATTTCAGGTGAGCTTGTGGCCAGGGCGCCGACTATCGAGCCAGAGGAAAATACAGAACCTTCTTCCGACCGAGTAGGGGGTCACGATGAGAATTCTCTCGTCATGCCTGCAATAGTGAGCCTCGACTCATGGCTCATACAGTCAGGTCGGGAAGGATCTATGACATCGCCTGTTCTTCTCAAAGTGGCACTTTGGAAAATAAGCGGTTTTCTAATCGGGCCAGATGGTGAAGGACTAAATTCCGATTGGGAAGTAATAGAAGATCCATGGGCATCCTCAGTGAGCATTAATGAGGTGCCACTAGATGACAATAATATCCGAATTAGGACCATAGATCCCCCAAGCTCAATGTGGAGGGACGAATCCTCACTTATGGAGGAGTTGCCATCTATTCTGGATAGGAAAATTCAGGACGACGACGAGTCGAAAGATGGGCCAGTTAGGAGTATCATGCTGCAATGGTGGAGAGCAGACATAGATTCATTGAAGAAATCCCGAGTATTCATTGGGATGCCCGGGTGGATTGTAGAGTCGCCAGGAAGGGAAAGAGTGGTATTGCATGGTGGAAATGGCAGAACTTACCCCTTCAATTAATTCCTCTGGAGGGCCATTAGTTCATCAGTCGACAATGTGTCTCCCGACATCAGTCGGGACATCAAGTCTGTAACTTCGGTCTTACTTTCTCCGTCTACGTAACCCCCTTCTCTGGCATCAATGGCCTTCATAACGTCCTGCATTGAGTGAATGCATCTTAGTGAAACAATATACAGATTGTGAAGGGCATCCGCTTCCTTTTTCGACTTAGTAAGCCCCGAGTGAGCAGAGTTGGCACGCTCCCTCAGTCTGTCGACTTCATCAGATAATTCTACCATCAGATCGTGTGCTTCCTGGGCTTCTGAAACAGCTCTTTCCACTTTGTTGTGGGCGTCTTCCTGTTGCCTCTCAGCATTCCTAACCATTGATTTGAGTTCACCCAAACCACCACTAGTTTTGTTCTTCTCCCGAGCTTCATTCAATTCTTGCTTCAGTCTTTTCATTTCCCTGAAGAACTTCTTCTCGCTCGCTCCAGTGAAACCGCCCCTCTCGTATTTCCTTTCCATAGCATCCATCGTGGCCTTGATTTTCGAGGGTGGGGGGCCAGAAGGTCCTTTCTCACGTTTCCCAGTCTCTTCAGCCTCCGCCAATTTAGATCTGAGATCGGTTCTTACAATCTTCAATTCATCGGACCTTTCAGACCTAACAATCTTCAATTCCTTTACCTTGGAGTTCGCCAAGTCTCTGATTTCCTTTTGACTTCGAACTTCGGAAATCAGCTCTTTGACTTGGCGATTAACTTCATTCCTGCTGTCTAGATAAGTTCTAACTTTGGCGTTGAACTCATCTCTAACTTCCTTTCTGCCATCTAGATCCGACTCCATAGATTGGCTCAAAGGACGGAACAACTCTCGTACTTCCGAGTATTCCACAGTATTTCCTCCATATTACCGAAATTGAGGCTCCATATAAGGCCATAGCAGGGAGTCGTTTCCTAATCCTCTCTCTTACTGGCGAGGTTTCCCTTCCTTGGGCCTCTCCTGGATACTCCCAGACGCCTCTTCTTCCGGCCGGGCTGCCTTGAGTCAGGCTTTCGCTCACTCGATTCTGATTCCGACGAAGCGAGCTCAGAAAGACTTCCTGAGCCCAACAAGGCATCCAGTTCAATGGTGCTAAGGGTCCCTCCCGATTTTGCCTTGTCCTTTATTTCCGAGAAACGTACCTTTCTATTCCTTCCACCCGTTATTCTCCGGTAAGCCTTCACTCTTCCAAGCTCTTTTCTGAGCTCCTTTCTTTCAGTGTCAATGCGGTCAAGCCTTTTGTCAATCTTCGAAATCCTGTTACTAGTTTTTCTGACCTCTTTTCTTGAAATTCCATCGGCATCAACACCAGAATTCTCGGAGGCCTTACTCGTCACAGCTTTGTGATCTTTCTTGCCCTTGTCTAGTCTAGAAGTAAGCTCCTTCATTTTTTTCACACTGCTGACATATTCGGAATGGGCAGTCTCTGACTCAGCCTTCATCACTATGGAGGCCTGAATCTCAAAGAACCTCCTGAATGCATCCAACTCCCTTGGCAGTGTTGGGACAGCTGTAAGGTCATTGTCAATTGTTGTCAGCCTCTTGTATGTCTCTGAGAGCCACTCTTGTAGGACATCTACTGGAGGTGGGATAAGCACGTTTACCCGGTCCCTTTTAGTCCTGGACTTATCCGCTGTTTTCCTTATTTCGTGGAACTTTCTAAGCAAATCCCTCCTTTCAGAATTAGCCCCCTCTATTTGCCCCACTGCTCCACGGAGGATCTTGACTTGACTCACCAAATCTGAACGCTCTTCCCTAAGGTCACCTTTCTGCCTATCTAGTAAACGAACCTGCCTCTCTAGGTTACCGAACATATCCTGTAATTCATGGCCATCCAATTCCTCTAGGTCTTCAAAGGAGAATGTCCCTTTTGAATCACTCATTCCTCTTCCCCCTCTCGAATCTTTGGCTTCTTCTTCCTGGAGAAAGATGAGGCTCCCCCCGACATCACTCTATGCATGTCCGCCAAGAGATCATCATGTCCTGATCCAATTTCTCCAAACCCCTCATCAAGACGTCTCTCCCAATGCCCAATAGCTCTAGATGACTGTGACAACAGCTCTTTGGCCCTGTCTAGCTGCCTGCGCACATCCCTAATTTCATCTTGGAGAATGGCCTTCTTCTCGTAAAGTGGCTGCGCCTTCATTACCGTGTCCAGCATTTTGGTATGAGCTTTCTCAGACTCTCTGAAGTTTTCCACCATTTCTCTCCTGGCTTCCACATATTTGGACATCTCTGGATTTGCAATTTTGCGTTCTTTAAGCCATTTCTCGTTCTGCTCGATCAGCCTTTTTCTCCGGGTGATCAACTTCCCTTCTGACTTGTGATCAAGTGCGGATGTCTCGATTTGAGACTCAATTTCATCAAGCTCCTCGAACAGCTTCTCTTTCTTCCAGCCAGGATCAAGATTGACCATTCCACCCGATTCAGAAAGCCTGTCGCCGTATTTTCGAACTGTGGTCAGCAATGCTCGAGCCTCCTTCTGACGTGCGTTCCTCTCCATCTTCAATTCCGAGACGGCCTCATTAGCCAATTTATGAGAATTGACGGCCCTCTCAACCTTGGGCGAAAGAGTGTCTTCTTCCGCCTCAAGGTTCCTGATAACACCAGGAAGTTGTTCATCAAGGACTTTCCATCTTGCCAGCAGACCTTTGGCGAGCTCCTCGGGTTTGACCCTCAATAGTCCCTCGATGTCCATAATGCATCCGGGCCAGCCGGGACAGTCGGTTAAAGGTCACTATGTGACCTTGACAGGGGTTTGATTGATACGGCCCCTTTTCTGAGCCAATACTATGGGGGAGGAGCCAGAGAGATACATTTTCAGCCCCCTTGGCACAATATTGGTTGCGTTATTGACCACATCACTATTCTGTTTCTCCCCAGTTTGTGGATTAGTGGGTCAGAACCACGATTCTCTATCAAACAGGGCCATTTTTTCATCCGACCACTCAAATGACTCAGCATCGGCCTCCTTCACACCAGCTGGTTCCGCAGATGTGGCGATTGTGGGTGAGCCAGCACATGTGGGAGACTCAATCATGGCCTCGATCCTAGTCCACAACCAAGGGAACTTGTCAGGAGAGGTTTCAATGATTCTTTCTTCGCAGAACTGGAGTGCCAATGTTTCCGGTGAAAGTGTCATAATTAGTCCCGGCTCCAGTAGGGAGGTTTCTACTACGTTTTCTCTGAACCAATCTGGACACATCGAGATAGAGTGGGAAATATTGAGTCCAGGTAATGCGGTCAGTGAGGAACTATCTGGAACCTTGTTGATTGAGTCACTTCCTCCCCAAACACTCGAAATCATCATCTCCAGCGAGATATGGACTCTTTCAGAAGGCCTTCATGTGGGCATATCTGTGCTACTTTCAGATGGCCCATCTAGAGATGTCGAGATAATTGCTGAGATGCAGGATATGGGTGTGCCAAGGGGCACTCAAGTCCACTCTGCAACTCTTTCTCATGGAATCAGGGACCTATCATTCGCCTTTGGCAATCCGGATGCCGACTCAATCAAATTCTCTATTGTTCCAGTTGGATGGACAACATTTTCTGATACGGATATTGAATATCAAGTATCAGTTCCGCTTGTTTCGCCTTCTGTTTACTCGTGCACAACCCTGCCAGAGATAGCAATTCCCGGACAGTCACTCATTATTGACTGCAGCATTGGAAACTCTGGAAACTCAGAATCTTTAGAAGGAACAATTTCGGCATCCAGACAGTCCGACGGACTTGTCCTGTCCAGCGACCAAACATTGCCTATTTCCGCTGGAACAGAATCTAGTTATTCACTGATTATTCCCATGTGGCCAGACGATGGAGATGCCATAGTAGAGGTAATGTGGGTCTCAGGAGACCACTCTGCTATCCAAAGTATCCAGATACAGACAAGGGAACCACCGCCAGATCCTTTCTCTCTGCCGTTTGATACATCTGCGGCATTACTGGGGTCAGTTATCGGATTAGTTGTTGTAATGGTCGTTCTAGCATTGTGGAGGGTAATTTCAGAGAAAACACCCTCAACTGAGTCCGATGGAACATTCCAAATTCGTAGGGAATCCCGGATTGAGAGGAGGATGGAGGTCCAGAAAAGGGAGGTTCCCTGCCCATCATGCAATCAAAAGCTCAGTGTTCCGGCAAGCCATGTCGGAGCTGTGAAATGCCCTTCTTGCACTACTCAATTCAGAGTCGGTGAAGAAGTCGGGGATTCTGAAAATAATACTGAAGATAACACTTCAAGTGGCCCAAACGAGGAATCCCCGCAATCCGAAAAATCAAATGAAATCCAAATCTCAAAATCCTCCGGGGAAATTCTAAGTTGCCCTTCCTGCGAACAGAGGTTGAAAGTACCCATAGAAAAGAGGCCTGTGATGTCCAGATGTCCTGCATGTAGGGTCGAATTCATGGCATTGAATGAGGAGGATATCCAATGATCGAGTTGAGTGAGTTCGAGGAGATGTACTTGAAGAGAATGTTCGAGTTCTACGACTCAACCCCAGACGCCATTCTAAAAACAACACAATTAGCCGAATTGCTATCTGTTAGCCCTGCATCGGTATCTGAGATGATCCAGAGGCTCGCTTCCAGAGACTTAGTTACTCACATCCCGTACAAAGGCTCCAGACTAACCCCACTAGGTTTTCAACAGGCAGCCAGAGTCAAGAGGAGGGAGTGCCTGCTGGAGATACTTCTATCAGAAGTCATTGGATATACAGGAGATATCAATGAAGCAGCTTGTAAGATGGAGCATGACATGGGTCCAGAGTTAGAATCTGCCATAGACAGGATGCTTGGCTACCCTGAATTCACTCCCTCGGGAAAGAGAATACCATTAATTGAGAGATCCGTTGAAACATCCAGGGAGGGCCTGCTACTGCCGATCCTAAATATCCCCCCAGGGTCCGAATCAGTAGTTGAAATATTGGCCTTTGACTCAACAGAGATAAGGACATTGGAAG
>DAFQ01000024.1:50700-60791 GCA_002497985.1 Euryarchaeota archaeon UBA4 | reverse complement strand
AATTGTCCGAGTCTATTTCTAGGAAGATACTTGCACGAGTAAGGGGGACTAAGATTGATTGACGAAGAAACTCTAGATAGTCTTGCGGATGAGATTAGTGATTTACCGCCCCCCGCTCCAAAACTAGAAGCCCAATATAATGCACAAGCCATTGGAAATTTTGATTGGAAGGAAAGTGCCCTTAGGAACAGAGAAAGCTCCCTGATTACATTGGATAGGGTGCTTGTTAGCGGTGGGGCTAGGTTGATCCTACTGCTTCCACTTTTCGCAGTGGTGCTTTTCGGAGTGGCACAATCATACGGACAGACCGACAACCAGTGGTGGGATGACCACCTTAGGGAAGCATCCGGAGGACTGAGCCTTGTTACCGCAACTCACGCGCTAACCCTGCTGATAATTATCGCAGATATCGCATTACTTTCTTCGCTTCTCAGGATGATGTCATATTCTCGCTCAATCTTTCATCTTGAGGCAGAGTCCCTAACCTCATCGGGAATCACTTTCAGAAGCTCTCATGGCTATGCAGAGATGAGGGCCACAATAGATGGCTCCATACGTCAAATCACCGCAACCTCATCCTTGATGATAATCTCAGCAGTCCTTCTTGGCACCAGCCTTTGGCTATCCAGTGGTGAGTCTGGAATGCCAGTATTGATCTCACTCTCTACTGGCTCACTCCTTGCAGGTCATGGCGTTCATTTAATTTCACATCGATCTAGATTCAATGCTTCAGAGCCATGGGGGATGCTAGAGGCATTCTCACCACCAATACACCCCGCTCTCCTCAATAGGCCATTCAACGATGTCATCAAGGCACACATCGACCCACTACTGAACATCAGAATTTCCGAGTATCTTAGGACCGTCGGAGGAGGTCTAAAAGAGGGGGTTGAGATCTCCGAACTACAGGAGTCCCTACTGCATCTCCTACATCTACGAAGGTCTTCCTTGATTTCAGAGTCCGAGTTCAAAGACTCTTTGGGGACGATGGTGGAGGAGTCATCTATCGACGGACTATTCAACCACCCAGAGCTAGGCGAAGAGACCTGGGATAGGCTGTTGATGCATGCAAGGAGTGAATGCAAGCCATTCTTCAGACTCTATGATAGGATGAGGATGAGAAGGGGCTTGAGCAAGTCGGATGGTGGGTTCTGGTTCGATGTAGACATGGAAAATCTAGTAGTTGGCCAGGCAAACCTCTTCGCCTTCGTCCTAAATAGGGGGGAAGATCCCAGAGACTTATTCTTGAAGATCCAGACTCCTGATTTCAAACCCAACGAGTGCGTCTACAAGCTGAGGTCAATGACGCTCCCTCACTCATTTGACCCTATGGAATCAACTTCTCTTTCTCATGAGATGCAGGAAATGATCAACCACACTGGCATTGTTTGGCAAAGTCTGCTGCCTTCAATAAAGGGAGAGGCCACAGTCACAGTAAGACTGGAGGACGACTCCGGTAATCTCATTTCTGGAAGAGTTCTGAATGTGCAGGTGGGCAATGATCTGATTACTAGGGTCAGGAGAACGGTCGGCGCCATGTTCATGGCCGGTGCCGCCATAGTTGTCTTGTCACCAATTATTCCATTTGCCACTTCTCTACTAGGATTTTGACATATAGTTCCATTCAATAGTGAGCCCCACTTCGACGTTCCATGCAGAGCGATGAGAGCGGTCCAGACGACGACCTGAGGACCAGGCTCCATGCTATGGAGACAAGACTGAGGAGGATGAGGGATCAGAGGGCGGCCCACAATGAATCAGCAAGAAGGGCCGCAGACTCAAGAAACTCAGTTCAAGAACAGGGGAGGGAACTAAGGTCCTCAATTGAAGAGAAACTAACCGAGCAGAAGGAAGTCAGATCCAGAGCCAAGGCTCACCAGAATCAGAGAGATGCCATCCAATCAAGGATCAGAGAAATCATCTCAAACAAGAGAGGCAAGAAGGGAGACGAGGGTAAGGCCAAGACCGGAGTAGTCGCACTATCCGAGACAATTGCAAAGATTAGTAGTATTGAAAATAGGCTGATGACCGATGGTACACTCACCCTTAAGGCAGAGAATAGAATTCTGAGGGAGCTGAAATCACTAATCGCTAGAAGGGATGAGCTTTTGCCTGCGGCCGCTGAATTCGAGAGCATCAAGATTGATTTGGGGGATCTCGAAAGCACAATTCAGTCACTCAAGGCCGAGGCCGACGCCCAACACAAGGCAATGACAGATGCACACAAGGAGGCGGACGGAATTTGGGAAGAGGTAAAGCCCATGCTCGAAGAGAGGGACTTCCTGAGGTCCGAGGGAGACAGGCTCCATTCAATTTTCGTGGAGTCACGAGAATCGGCAAACAGCGTACATTCAGAAATTGAGGTGCTCCTTGAGCAAGTCAATGAAGCTAGAGACGAAATGAGGGCCAGAAGGGAAGAGAGGGAGAGGGTGATAAAGGACCATAACCAATCGGTAAAGGACGCCCTGAAGACTCCAGACGAAGACGAGGAGCTAGCAGATTCCCTTACAGAAAAACTCCTCAGTCAGGGAAACCTTACTCTTGGTGGCTCAATGTCAGGGGATGCACAAGGTTCGCCTACCGCCACTGAGGGTAAACCAAATCGCAAGAGGATAAGAAAACCCAAGTCATTCAGGGGAAGGGGTAAGTGACTACCATCCTCTATCTTCCAGCCTAACTTCCAGCGACTCTATTTCCAGGCCCGGCATCGCATCTCCAACCATTTTACAGGCTTCAACTACTACTGACGGATCTTCGAAGTGATGTGTAGCCATAACTATGGCTTCTGCGGTGTTTGTTGGGTCCGAGCTCTTGAAGATGCCAGAACCAACGAAGATGCCATCCATTCCATGACTCATCATAAGTGCAGCATCTGCAGGAGTAGCAATTCCCCCTGCCGAGAAGGTTACAACCGGCAGTCTGCCAATACTACAGACTTCCTCAAGAACCGAAGAAACTTCATCCCTGAGGTCACCCATTTTCCCAAATGGAGTATCCGTCGAGCCGATGTTGAAATCCGACGCCCCCTCCATTCTCTGGTACCCTCTCATGATAATTTCAATCATTTCTTCTCTTCCAGATTCTCCAGAATCTATCGCATGAGTAATCTCCGATTTTACCAGCCTTGCATGTTGAACTGCACTTACTATGTTACCCGTCCCGGCTTCTCCCTTGGTGCGAATCATCGCTGCGCCCTCTGCAATCCTTCTTACTGCTTCTCCTAGACTTGTGCATCCGCACACAAAGGGTATGGTGAAGTCATTCTTCGCTATGTGGAAGAATGGATCTGCAGGAGTAAGAACTTCAGACTCATCCACCATATCGACACCAAGACTTTCGAGTACCCGGGCCTCTTCATCGTGACCAATTCTGGCTTTCGCCATTACGGGGATACTAGTGGTTTCAATGATTTCACTAATCATGTCTGGATGACTCATCCGAGCTACGCCCCCCATTGAGCGAATGTCCGCAGGAACCCTCTCCAGCGCCATTACCGATACTGCCCCCGCGTCTTCCGCTATGTGGGCTTGTTCGGGAGTCACCACATCCATCACTACGCCGCCCTCTTGCATTTTCGCAAAACCCCTCTTTAGAAGCTCTGTTCCATGACGCATTCCACCAAGGTCGACCGTACGTGCCATGCTATTCGCCCCGGGTCATTTCTTCATGAACCTATTTCCTGCCCATTGGGTTGGAAAATACCCTATGCCAGTACGGGCGAGTCACCTTCTGCGATAGGCAGATCTACTGCTTCCACTTCATTTCTGTCAAGCCACTCTTCGAACTCATCAGGAAGATCTGTATCTGCAAATATGGCCTCAACAGGGCATTCAGTTACGCATGCAGCGCAATCTATGCATTCATCTGGATCTATGACAAGATAAGAGTCTGCCTCCCTAAATGCCTCAACAGGACAAACTGCTACGCAGTCCTGGTATTTGTGATCAACACAGGCACTCGTAACTACGTGTGTCATATCTCTCACATGGGGCACGTCAAGGGGGACATTTGAACTCTTGCTCATTCACAATCAGCATTCAGCTTTCTGAGCACAATTCGGAAATTAACCGAGAAGCAACAACATTGGGTTCGTCTCCTGGATAAGCTTCGATCTTGAAAGTGCCCTTCACAGAAGAAACTCTACTTCCCCGATCAATCAACGATACATTCCCCCTGCATAGGTCGGGAAGGGATATTCTAACATGTACTGTTTTCTCATCGTCAATCCTATTTCCAATGCCCCCTTCGTGAATCTCTCTAAGAACCGAAACACCAAGTCTGCGGAACCAATCCAGAGCAACCTTCCTCTTCCCAGTTCTAATAATTGCAACATGCTGAGGCGATCCATGGAACGACTTGCCCCTTTCCCATGTGACTTCACAACAATCCCCAGTAAGCCAATGCATCGCACTTTCAATCATTTCCAGGTCGTCCACCCCACTGGCATGAATCCTCCAAGTCGCATTCAGTATGCCCATAAAGGGCCCCAGCAGCGCTATTTCTTGAAGCCTCGTAGGGAAAGCCATCTACTTTCCAGAGGCTTTGCTTCAAATAGTAAGGGTAGGTCGGCACGCCTAGCGAGCGGGGAAGCCCCCGAGGTACGAGGTTATTGTCATGGCAAAGGGCGCAAAGGCAAGGGCAGCGGCACGTAGGCAGAGGGACAAGTGGAAGTCCAAGAGGTGGTTCTCAATCAGAGCACCTAGAAATCCATGGTCATTCAGAGTTATCGGTGAAACCCTGGCTGAGGAGCCGGAGATGCTGATCGGGAGAAATTTCGAGATTATGCAGAATGAACTAGATGGGGATTTCTCAAAGATGCATGTAAAGATACGATTCAGGGTGGTGGATGTACTAGGTACAGACGCACTCACCGAATTCATAGGTCACCAGATGATGCAAGACCACATCAGAAGGCAAATCCGTCGAGACAGGGGGAAAATTGACGACACTGTAGACATTGTAACGGAGGACGGATATTATGTCAGATTCAAGCCCCTGATTATTACTAGGGAAAGGGCAAAGTCGAGTCAGAAGAACGAAATTAGGACCATTGCAAGGAACATTATTCTGAAGACTGGGGCATCATCGACGTGGGTCGATATGCAGAAGTCAGTGATGGATGGCGAATTAGAGGCCAAGATCAAGGAAGGCACATCCAAGATTACCCCCATTAGGGCAGTAATGATTAGGAGGACCCAATTAATCCAATCCGGAGTAGTTGTTGATGATGGCCCAACATTGGAGGAGATCCACGCTCAAGAGAAGGCAGACGCTGCTGCTGTCGCTGAGGAATCCGATGTCTTGGCCGCTGCCGAGGCTTCAGCAGAGATTTCAGAGCCATCTGATGATGGGGTTGACGATGAGGCTATTGAGGAAGAGGCAGGTAATGATCAGGAGCAAGATAATGACGACTCCGAAGTTGACTACTCTTCTCTAAAGGTCGCGGAACTTAAGGAACTGCTCAAAGCCGCTGGAAAACCAGTTTCGGGCAAGAAGGCAGACCTAATAGCCCGACTTGAGGAGTGATATAATGGCCCGCATAGCGGTGCTATGTGGCACTGGAATGAGCGCACTCTCGGATGAGTTGGCAGTCGCTTGGAACACTCAAGCTTCACACGTCAGAATCGATACTGAATGGGGGCAGGTTCCAGCAGTAGTTGTCTCCACTGGTGCAGGTGACATCGTAATTATTGACAGGCATCATGGCGATGGCACGTCCCGAACGCCCCCACACATGATTGAACACAGAGCAAATGTGCAAGCGGCCGTTAGCTGCCAACCGGATATCGTATTGAGTATCAACTCAGTAGGTTCGTTAATCGAGAATTTCCCTCCAGGAATTGTTGGAATTTCAGGGGACGTTTTGGATCTTTCAATCAGGCCATGGACCTTCCATGATGACAACGCAACTCACGCTGATCGGACATCTCCTTTTGACGGGAATGCCTCAGATGCATGCAAGGTTGCATTGTCCTCATCACAGGAGCACGTTCCAGACAATCTAATTGTCGCTCAGTGCATCGGGCCGCAATTCGAGAGTTCGGCGGAGATTGACGCTTTGGAAAAGCTCGGTGCGCATGTAGTTGGAATGACTCTCGGACCCGAGTCAAGGCTGGTATCCGAAACAGGTGTCCCACATGTCGCACTTTCTTGCTCATCAAACTGGGCAGCGGGAAGGGAGCCAGGAGACCCATCAGCTAAGATTGATCACCATGCGGTTGACTCCATGGCATCATCCATGAGGGCGAGTATTTCGGAATGCCTATTGGCAATACTCAACCTATATGTTTAGTCGCTGACTAACATGTTTCTGGAATTATGTTGATGTGTAACCCCCTTCTCGTCAATGCATGGGCAGGAACAAGAGCGTAGAAGATTGGATATTGGTTGAGGGGAATTCAGTACCTGACGGCTCATGGTTGACTATGATGTCAAGGGTTGCATCCTTTCACCACAAGCATTCCTTTTCTTCGGAAGACAACCATGGTCATGACATGGGCTACAGAATAGCATTGACAGTGGAGGAATTGGGAGAGCTATCCGCTGCAATTACCAAAGGCAAGCCTCATTCCGAGGCAGCCGAGGAGTTAGCCGACCTGTTGATCCTCATATTGGGTCATTCCCTAGCAATGAAAGTTGACTTGGAATCAGAATTTCACAAGAAGATGGACAAAATAATGCTAAGAAAGGCCAGAAGAGGCAATTTAGGAATTAGAGTTACTGAGTATGAATCAGAAGACTAACCACTTGGCTCACACCATGGCAAGATAAATGCCCTATCCCCAAGTCGAAGCACTATGCGCACAGGTGCTGTAGTCATTGCGCTCTTGATGGTCACTACCACCATTTCGGGATGTATCCATCTGGATGAAGGGCCCTCCGAGGTGAGCGATGTCGACGTTCCCGAACCACGATTCTTCGTCACGGGTCCTAGCGGCCTCCCAGTTGACGTCCCTCCCTTGCCCCTAAGTTTCGTATTCAGTGACGTGGGAGAGACTGGTAAGGAACCCAGTATAGGAATAACTTCGAGTGGTTGTATTTTCTTCATCGCCATGGAGAAAGTGATGAGATCTTGTGATCATGGTCAATCATGGGAAGAGACACAGGATCCCGTACAGTGCTCGCCTACTACTAGCGACCCTTATGGTTGGGTGGATCCAATCACAGATCGCATCTTCAACGTGCAGATGATTGGTCTTGAGACGTCATGGATATGTTGGAGTGATGATGATGGCGACTCTTGGCTAGGCAATCCACATGATTCAGGAACTACTCCAATTAATGATCACATCAAATTGGCAAGCGGCCCTTGGACCAGTGAAGGATATGGCGCGCTGGGACAATTCACTTCGAGTTTCTACGAAACTGCGGTGTATTATTGCTACAATAAATTAGCAGGGATATTCTGCTTCACTAGTTTTGATGGGGGCGCTACCTTTGAGGCTGGAGGGCAGATCATCGGTCTCGCAACCACCAACGGAGGTCTGCATGGGGCGATTTCCACTGCTCCGGATGGTACGGTATATGTCACCCCCAGAGTAGAGACCCCGACAGTCATCGTTTCCAAGGACAATGGATTTTCATGGTTTCAGAGGACGATGGGAGAAGATGTTTCTACACCCTACCCCCGTAAGAATTCGGAAGTCTCGACAGATTCCGCCTCTAATGCATATCATGTATGGACAGGTGCTGATGAGGGAGTCTACATGTCTCGTTCAACCGATTCTGGAGAAACTTGGGAACAAGATAGTATCCGAATATCTCCGGTCGAAGTCATCTCATCGGTATTTCCACAAACCGATGCCGGCGACCCAGGAAGAATTGCAATAATGTATCTTGGAAGTGAGAATTCTGAGCTGCTAAATCAATCAGACATCGATGGTAACCCTTGGGGCGGCAATGCTCACTATGCACCGAACAATGTTACCTACCATCTCTACATTACCTACAGCCTCAATGCTTTGGACTCCAATCCTGTCTTCCACACCATAAGGGTGACCGACGATCCGGTACAGATGGGGAGTATCTGCCTCAATAGTGGGGATTGCCGTGATATCGGTGGTTCAAACAGGAACCTTCTGGATTTCAATGACTTACATATCGACAGAGAAGGGCGTGTTTATGTTGCCTTTGCCGATGGTTGTACTGGATCATGTGCAACGAATAATAATTCCAGCGCAGAGGACTCCAGGGATGGTAGGGGTTCTGTCTACTACCTAGGAAGCGGCCCCAGCCTTTTCGAATCCGAGGGGAACTTAGCTGAATTCTTCGTCATCGATTGAATTAACATCCCGAGGCAGGTATCCTGCGATCCAAAGGCTCAGAATGATGCCTCCTATCTGCAGTATCAACCTAACCACGTGCCCTGTCGGAGAAAGTGAAGCCCCATCGCCAAGCTCAACATCGAATACCCACATGTACAGATTGGCAGGATACAATAGTACTAGGAGTGCCGCACTAGCGTAACCGGAAACCCTTCTGGTTCTGGGAATAATTAGTCCAATCCCCACTAGGACTTCTGCTACCCCACTCGCCAGTACCCAGAACGTAGCAGAACCAAATACCGGTGGTACGATTGGCTCGAACCAACTCGTGTCCGTGAAGTGCATTATTCCAACATATATGAAAAAGGCTCCACCGGCAGTAGACAGCACTCCGCGCAGGTCCATTCAAATCCGCTTCCATATGGAGTATGAAGATGGAAAATCGTCACCCGATGAATCGGGCACTTCCATCACAGTTTCTTTCCAGAGGCCTTTGTCCCATGACGGGAATGAGACCTCACCACTATCTTTGGTTCGAACTGTGGTAATGTGAATTTCTTCGACCCTATCAAGGAACATCGAGTATATCTCAGCACCCCCAATAACCCACAATTCATCACTACCTTCCGCGAAGGCGAGCTCAATTGCTCTGCCAATGTATAATGCGGTCTCTGCCCCATCCCCACTCCAAGAGGTGTCTCTAGACATGACGATATTTACCCTCTCAGGAAGGGGTCTGAATGAGTCTGGAAGAGAGTCCCAGGTCCTCCTTCCCATAACAACGGAATTGAATCCATCACCTATTGTTAGATTTCTGAATCTCGACATGTCGCTGGGCATATTCCAAGGAAGTCCGTTACCCTTGCCGATGAATCCGTCTTCATCCATTGCTACAATCATTGCGATCTTCAAATAAACACCTCAAACGGATATGGGGGCAGGAATGTGGGGGTGGTGCTCGTACCCATCAATGGTAATATGCTCAAATGTAAAGTCATCAATTGAATTGACACTGGGATCCAAAATTAGATTTGGAAGTCCCTTCGGCTCTCTGGAGACCTGCTCTCTTGCCTGCTCCAGGTGATTCAGGTAAAGGTGGCAGTCTCCACCCGTCCAGACAAATTCTCCAGGTTCCAAGTCACAAACCTTGGCCATCATACAGGTGAGAAGGCTGTAAGATGAGATGTTGAAGGGGACTCCTAGAAATGCATCCGCACTCCTTTGGTAGAGTTGGCATGAAAGTCGGCCATCACTCACGTAGAACTGGAAGAATGCATGACATGGCATCAGGGCCATTTCCCCCAACTCTCCAACATTCCACGCGGAAACTATGATACGTCTGCTTTCGGGATTGTCCAATATCATCTCTACCGCCCCCTCAATCTGATCAATCACCTGCCCATCAGTTCCTTCCCATTTTCTCCATTGTTTCCCATAAACAGGCCCTAGATTGCCGTCTTCATCAGCCCATTCGTTCCAAATTCTAACTTTATTTTCCCGTAGGTATTCTATGTTGGTTTCCCCGGAGAGGAACCATAGTAATTCATGAATGATACTGGGCCAATGCACTTTCTTCGTGGTTATGGCGGGAAACCCCTCGGAAAGATCAAACCTCATTTGGTGGCCAAAGATGGACTTGGTCCCCGTTCCCGTACGGTCACCTTTGTCAACTCCCTCATCCAATATCCTATTTAGGAAGTCGAGGTATTGCTGCATCTCCCTCTTTCGTTGTGAGGGAAGTACATCAAGGATGCGGAGGGCAATCTACGGTGCACCCATCATCTGGAGGGTCTCCATTAGTTGGTCCGTGTACTTTCTGAACAATGC
>DAFQ01000024.1:41980-50517 GCA_002497985.1 Euryarchaeota archaeon UBA4 | reverse complement strand
GAAGTCGAGGTATTGCTGCATCTCCCTCTTTCGTTGTGAGGGAAGTACATCAAGGATGCGGAGGGCAATCTACGGTGCACCCATCATCTGGAGGGTCTCCATTAGTTGGTCCGTGTACTTTCTGAACAATGCCCTTTTGATGGATTTCTGACCATGTTCGTCTAGTGATAACAGGCTCGAGATCTCATCGTCACTGAACGATCCGCCCTCGGAACTTGACAACCATTCTGAGAAACTAATGGGGTTTCCGATATGGACATCCACCCTCTTCCAGAATTTGATTAAGTTTCTACCCGGGGGCATGACATCCCTAGTTCCTATTACGCATATTGGGAATACTTGTACTTCGGGGAATCGTGCTGACAATCTTGCCACTCCCGTCTTCCCAGGCTGCAGGAAGGGGGGCGACTCCCTCCTCGACCTAGTACCCTCGGGAAAAACCCCAATCGGCAGTCCTGCGGATAGGACGTCCGAGGCCCTTGCCAGTGCGTCCCTCCCTCCAGATTCCCTGAAGGTCTCAATCATTCCATTGCTCTTCATTATGAATCGATTGGGCTGTTTCTGGAAGTGCTCCTCCTTTGCTAGATAGAAAACCCCCCTCCTAGCCGCCATAATTTTGAATATCGGATCTAGGTTTGAGACGTGATTACTTGCAAGAATAAATGGCCCTGATCTTGGAAACCGCTCCATCCCGTAAACGTGGACATTGAAGAGTGACCTAACTATGGGGGAAAGAAAACCAACTAGGAATCTGTATAGAATTGGAACTCTGAAACCCTCTCCAGTACCTTCGAGTTCAACACTTTCAGAAAAGGACCTTATCGACTCCTCGGAGAGTTCTGCCACGCACGTACGACTACCAATTGCGTTTCACTCTTTGCCGTTCTATGAAAGCGTTCATTGCTTTCTTTGCGGTCCACGGTCCATGCGGGGACGCAGTGCAGTGGCGATTGTATTGGTGTCCATACTGCTCTTCCCCGTCACCGCGCCAAGTGTGGCAGGAGAGTGGTCCGATGATGGATGGTTGAAGAATCTGATTGGCCCGGAGAGGCTAGAGAACGGAGATGAGTTCGGATGTCATGGTTTCGAGGGAGTTTCAACAATCGAGGAGAACTGGGTAATTGAGGGGTGCAGGGATTACTTGACCGGCCTTTCTGATTCATCGAGATGGGGGGGAAATCCAGTATCATTTGGAATTCCGGGGGCCGTTGTCGATGAGGCGACTTCTCAATCCCTAATCGATTCCGGCTTCCTCATAGTCGGCGACATGATTGCCGAGGCCCCCGATGAATTGACAGTTTTCTCTAGGAATGGCGGCAGCCTAGAGAAGAACTCGGCGAACCTAGGCCTACTGGAATCGGCCGAGCAAGATACACTGGTGAGCATCTGGTGGAGGGCTCGAATAGACGATCTGAAGCTAAGGGAGGATAAGGATGCGATGTCATGGCTGGAGGATCAGGATGTATGGCTTACGACATGGGGTGAATGGCATTTCCACCAGCAATCCAGTTCTGCGATAGAAGTGAACCATGTGGATGGCAGTATAGTCGTATCACTAGATTCTAGCGACTCACAGTGGGAAGTTCCCGGTTCCGTCAACATTCAATTTGACGGTAAAGCTTCAGAGGTAACATTCGAGTCAGGGACAGATGTTCCCAAGATAAGTACGAGCGATCGCAAGCTGAAGGAGGGGTGGAGGGAGACTGGCTCGGGGGCCATCCTCACCATAATGCCCGGCTCCTCCGCCAGCATCCTGTTGGAGGGTGAAACTGACTCCGTCACGTATTCCCCCCTGGCCACATTCAACAATTTTCACCATGCTGTGACTGTCGTGGGTCATCACACAACGAATCTATTCCAGTGGTCTTCGGATTTCCAGGAGTCGGAGCTTACGTTCACATGGCTGATAGAGAGGCCATCCGAGGACCCCCTTAATTGGGCCCTTCCTGTTATTGCTTTGGGAGTATTAGCCGCAGTACCGATAGCAATCAGAAAGATAGTTGAAACGGACAAAGACTCGAACTAATCACCCATTTGAATAACCGATTTCCGGACCGGTAATTTCGACCCTGTTGGCCCTCATCATTTCGATGATCTCCCTCACTACTGGGGTGGAAAGGCTCTCTGGCGCATGAACTCCGGGAGGGAACATCCCCGGGTCATTGAGCCACGCCTCCACGCACCCGACAGTGACTAGTCCTGTAGTACGAGCCATAGAAGACCCGTCATCCCCCCCATAGTCACTGACTTCCCACCTCATTACTTTCCCTTCATGATCCTCGGCCACGACCTCCAGCCACGTGAACTCGGGGGTTTTCGGATTGAACCACCACTCGTGAAGCAACTCCTCCTCGTCGAGGGACCCCGCATCCCTCTCATCAATGAATTTCTGAATATGGCCGGGCCACCTTACAGTATACTCCGACATGTCTACCGCAGGAATAGAATTCAAAACCGAACGTAGCCCATCTGTGAGGAATGCCTCCATCTCCCCTCTTTCTGGGACATCTATGGTGTGCCTCTCGGAAAGGGCGGGAAGGGTCACTTCTTCCCCTCCCCTCACAACTCTCGCCGGACGGGTGTATTCCGCAATTACGTCCCTAGGGGAAAATGGTGCCATGTAGTTCCATCCCCCTGTGGGGCCAGTGGGATTTCCCCCAACTCTAACCTCCGCTCTTTTCAATGGCCCCATAACCCTGTATGCCTCAGCCAAAAGCATGTTCGAGAGGCCAGGTGCAATTCCCACATCCCAGAGTATCCTTCCCCCCCAGTCCCTAGCCTTCTGATCATCACGGTCAGGAGTATGCTCACTGAAGCTAAGATCCACGGTCGGGAAACCGCCTTCTTCAGCTAGGTTTGTGGTTAGTGCGTGACCAATGTCGCCCGGGAGCATATTCACCACGATGTCGACGTGTCCGAAATCATCAAGATCGGTTTCTAATGCGTCTCCTTCGTGGATGGTAATATTCGCATGTCCCACAATCTTCCCGTTGTACGGGTCAAGATCGTGCACGTGCACTTCGTGGCCCCTGTCTGCTAGGGTCCTTGCGACGAATGAACCCACGAGTCCAGCTCCGAAGCAGTGTACAACAGCCATGGGCAATCCTGCTCGCTCGCCCCTATTGCCCCTTCGGTCGGCATTTTCAGTTCAATTTTCAGCGATGACTTGATTGAGTGGGCCACGGGCCACGTACCATGGCAGGAGATGGCCTAATCGACCCCTGGTCTTCGGAAGATGAGACCGACTACTCCAGAATAGTGGAAAAGTTCGGACTTGACATGGTCGACCCGTCGGCTATCCCCAATCCTGGAATGTTACATCGCAGAGGCATCGTTTTCGCCCATAGGGATCTCGATGTCGCCCTCCGATCCATGAGGGACAAATCTCCCTTGGGGGTGTTGACTGGACTCATGCCAAGTGGCAGGATGCACCTTGGACATAGCATGGTGATCGAGCAGGTAAGGTGGTTCCAGGAGCAGGGTGCCGACATAACCGTGGCCGTGGCCGACCTTGAGGCCCTGGCAACTAGGGGCACGTCCCTAGAGTCGGGCAGGGAGAAGGCCATCAATGAGTACATACACAACTACGCTGCTCTTGGCCTTGACCCAGACTCTACAAGTGTATACTTCCAGAGCTCTAGGCCCGATGTCCAGAGGCTAGGATTCATGCTTGGTCGCAGAACCAATCTATCTGAGTTCGAATCAATATACGGATTCTCGGGAGAAACTAATCTGGCCCATGTGCAGGCCCCTCTCGTTCAAGTGGGGGACATTATTCACCCCCAGCTTGATGAATACGGGGGATTGAGGCCGATCGTGGTACCTGTCGGGATAGATCAAGACCCACACCTGAGACTAACAAGGGATATCGTCGGCAAAACTCACTGGTTCAACATTAAACCCCGGAAATCTGGGGGTCTCACCGTCGCTCTATCAGTTCAGGATGACAATGCCAGATTACTCGGAGTAGGACCTAGTGGCAGGATAGACCGGGAAACCAGAGATCGTATTTTCAGCCGTATCTCAGGCGTGCTGACATCACTGGGTTTCGCTGATATGAATGCCAATCCCAAGCATGGGACACTGGAAGTCCCTGCAGCTACAATTGGAGACAGGGCGCCTATTAGAATGGCATTATTGGCCCTAGAGAGGGAGCTCGGCGGTATGGGGCTAATGCCCCCTTGTTCCACATACCACAGATTCGCTTCGGGCATGACAGGGGGGAAGATGTCCTCCTCCAAGCCCGAGACTACAATTTTCATGAACGACTCAGCAGATGAAATGGCCAGGAAGGTGAAGAGGGCGATAAGTGGGGGGCAGTCAACGGTCGAGGAGCATAGGAGACTTGGAGGAGACTGCTCGAAAGACATACCATATCAGTACCTACAGTTCTTCTTTGAGCCGGACGACTCCGCACTATTGGAAATTAGAAGGGAGTACGAGAGTGGTAGGATGCTTGCAGGTGAGATGAAGCAACTGTGCATAGACCGTGCAGGGGAATGGCTATCTGACATTTCAGAAAAGAGGGAAGCATGGTCAGACAGGCTTGGGGAGTTCCTAGCTCCAGACGCAATGTAATCAGGCGAGGTCAGAAGCGTCGAACACAGGGTACACGGGCCCCGGGTCCAGTGACTCCGCCTCTTCACTAGCAATCTCTCTGGATACAGCATCATCATGTAGAATCTGGCTATGTCCGACCGGGTCAAGTAGCTCAAGTGTAACGGGGTAGGTACCAGTTCGTACCATGTCAATCAACGTCAACATTTCATTACATCGGGTGACAATATCCGGATCTTCCTGATCTCTCTCAGACTGCCTCTTGATGGTTCCTACGGCATCTTCGAATCTCTTTAGGACGCCTTCGATATTAGACACATAACCTGTTGAACTACCTCCCGGTGAAACCTCAAGTCCCAACTCGCTGATCCTTACGGTGCATGAAGATGAGCGTACTACCCGTGTGCTCATGTGTTCTTCAGAGTCGACAGTGAGGCTCCATGCCCCCGGCTTCTTCCCGTCGGCTGGAATGAAGTCAGTTACCTTCCAACCGCATCCCTCGCAAATCATGGTAATCTGGGTGTGCTCCCCGAAGTATGGTATCTCTGAGCTATGGGCAATCATCTTCAGAGTCGCTTCTGAGAAGCATATGGGGCAGTCTTGGTCAAGCCTACTTTCCATCGGCTCACCTCAGGTAGCAATCCCACTGGCGAACGAAGGAGGCAGGAGAAGTAGCCTTCTTTCGCCGAGCCTCACCACCTCTCCAGACATGTCTCCCTCGACGAAGCGTTGGATCTTATCCACCGCTACCACCAGCTCAAGCTCCCTAGCAAGGATGCCACTCATCTTAACGATCACTATATCTCCCTCCGAAACCCAGTTCATTAGTGAGGAGATTCCTGTCAGGTCATCCAAATCAGCCCTGTGGACTATGGCATCCCCTGGGGCCCTTGGGACGGGAGCGTCAGGAAAGCTCTTCCCGAGGTCATGGTAATCCTGGCCGGGTTCTATTACGCCCCCCGGACTATCGAATTCGGGGACCTCTATCCATTTGGGCTCAGTCCTCTTGTGCTTCGCCATGACCCGCGTCGAGACAGGCAATCCTTGAGTTATGCGGTCCTTTTCCGAGTTTAACGCCACATACTGGGACTATGCGTTTGAACCAACCCTTCGCCCCGTCGGATTCATAAGGGGTCGTCATGAGAGGGTATTGTTGGGGAGCTCCCCCGGCGGGTGAACATATGGACGCGACCACAGATGTAGTAAAGACCGGCACCAGCACTCTCGGCATCACGTTCGATGGGGGTGTGGTAGTTGGTGCCGACCACCGAGCAACGATGGGCCACTTCATTGCTAACAAGAGCGTCCAGAAGCTTTTCGGCATTTCCGACTACGTCGCACTTACCACTGCTGGTCTAGTCGGACACGCCCAGTCGCTGTCCAGGACACTATCTGCAGAATTAAGGCTCTACGAGCTCAAGCACGGCAAGCCGATGACTGTGAAAGGCGCTGCAACACTAACTGCGAACATCCTGTCGGGCAGGCCCCACTACGTGCAGTTGCTAATTGTCGGTGTTGATGACTCCGGATCCAGCGTTTACAGCATCGACTCTGCTGGAGGGTCAATTCCTGACGTATACTGCGCCACTGGTTCTGGAAGCCCGTACATGTATGGGGTACTGGAGGACCAATTCAAAGAGGGGATGTCCGAGACCGACTCCTTGAAGGTTGCCGCAAAGGCACTCTTGGCATCGGCCCAGAGGGACGCAGCTAGCGGCAACGGGATGGATCTTGCAGTCATCACTCCCGAGGCGGGATTCCGCCTTTTATCTGAGGAAGAGGTAGAAAACCTCCTCCAATCACTATGATTACACTCTCGCAAAGTGCCACCTGCCTATCTGGCAGCGCCATTCTCTGCGTGAGCAACACCCGAAGGAATTGAAATTATGAGGCTAACATTCTCTGAGATTAAGAGCAAGATTGGGAAGATCGTTCCCAGTGGCATCGACTACGAGGTCGACCTCGAAGCGGGCTCCATAGCCATCATTACGAAACAGCCCGAGTCATTCGGTGGCGCCGGAGGAGAGAACCTCACAGTCAAGATTGCCAAGGGCATCCGAAGAAGGGTGGTAATCAGGCCCCATCCAGACATGCTCTCAGACGAGCAGCAGGTCAACGACGCGGTTAACAGAATATTGCCACCAGAGGCCAAGGTAAGGAGAATCTGGCTAGATCCAGCACTATCCGAGGTAACTTTGGAAGTGGACGACCCACAATCCGCTGTGGGGCCCAGGGGTTCTGTAGTACAGGCCCTACGCGATGAGATTGGCTGGCTGGTCAATGTTGTCCGCGCCCCTGCAAGGGAAAGCAGGACGCAGACTGACATTAGGAGGTTCAGGAAGGAGCTAGCCGATGACAGAAAATCCCTCCTGAGGAAGTTCGGGACTAGGATTTACAGGGCGCAGAGGCCCGGGGAGAAGTGGGTAAGGGTCACCGCTCTGGGATCTTACCGAGAGGTAGGTAGGGCGATGCACCTCGTCACCACAAACGAGTCAAAGGTCCTAGTGGACTGTGGAGCGAAGCCAACAAACAACAGGAGCGAGGTTCAACCATTCTTCGCGGCACCCGAGATGCTACCACTCGACAACATCGACGCCGTGGTGATTACGCACGCCCACGTAGACCACATAGGGATGCTACCAGTCCTCTTCAAGTACGGATACAAGGGGCCAGTATACTGCACACCCCCAACCAGGGATCTGATGACCCTACTGCAGGTGGACTACATCAAGGTCGCGAAGGCCGAGGGCAACGAGCCCCCCTACTCAAAGGCTGACATCCAGGAGTGCATCAAGCACGTCGTGGACATAAACTGGGGCGACAAGACGGACATAGCGCCCGATGTAAAGATGACAATGGAGAATGCGGGACACATCCTCGGCTCATCAAGCGTCTACATGCAGATCGGGGAGGGAAGAGGGGAGCACAGGCTCCTTTTCTCTGGTGATATAAAGTATGAGAAATCATGGCTCTTCGATGCCGCCACCGTCCGATTCAACAAGGTTGACACATTGGTTATAGAGTCAACATACGGGGGCCCACAGAGCATCCAACCCACTAGGCAGCAAGCGACGCAAGACCTGCAGGACCTCATAATCGACACGCTTGGCAGGAAGGGCAAGATATTCTGCCCTGTCTTCGCAGTCGGACGCTCTCAGGAGGTGATGATGGCCATAGACGAGCTATTCAAGTCCGGCAAAGTCTCCCCCGTCACTGTTTGGCTGGATGGCATGATATCAGAGGCCACCGCCATCCACACTAGCCACCCCAACTACCTGAACAGGGACCTTAGGAGCAAGATGCTCAGGGGCGGAACCGAGAACCCCTTCAACTCCACATGGTTCAAGCAGGTCGAGTCGAGGGAGCAGAGGGAGTCCATACTCCTGGATCCTAATCCATGTATCGTCCTAGCCACTAGTGGAATGATGACCGGCGGTCCGATAATTGAGTACTTCAAGCATTGGGCACCCGAGCCGGGTAACACCCTGTGCTTCGTCGGCTATCAGGCCTCGGGCACCCTGGGTAGGAGGCTGCAGGACGGACACTCGCAGGTCCCACTTGTTGACAGGGGGCAGACGCTGATGGTGGATGTGAGGTGCAACATGGTCATCATAGACGGCTTCAGCGGGCACTCAGACCGGAACCAATTGATGGACTACGTCTCATCATTGAATCCAACTCCGAGGAAGATCCTCTGCCACCACGGGGACCCCCAGACATGCAACGCGTTCAGGAAGGGGCTGCGCGAGAAGTTCAAGGTGCAGACCTACGCCCCCGACAATCTAGAGACCCTGCGTCTGCTTTAGTCAGAGTATCGGCGAGTCGAAGCCCGACTCATCGAGCTCGACCCCCGTGTCGTCCGAGCTATCCTCTTCGTCCCAGTAACCATCAGTAGCACCTTCTCCCTCACTCCTGTCAGTGGTTACGGGGGCTAGTGCCAATGCTAGAGTCAGTGGCGTCAGCAGGAGGAAACCCCAGGT